>JBGPNQ010000068.1:0-18524 GCA_041487615.1 Anaerolineae bacterium | reverse complement strand
CGAATTACCACTTACCAATTACTCAATTACCAACAACCAAAGGAGTTCACCATGACCAAAATCTACGACCTATCCCAAGACCTCAACCAGGATTGTTCGTTCTGGCCCTTCTACCCGCCGTTTGAAGTGAAGTACATCAAGCGCAAATCGGAGCATGGAGTCCATGCGCAATATATCCAAACCTCAAACCATATGGGTACACATCTCGATGCGCCGCGGCATTTTGTGACCAAAGGCAAGACGATTGATCAGATTCCGATCGAATGGTGTTATGGACCTGGCGTCATCGTTGACCTCAGTGACATGCTTGACGATGTAGGTCTTTTCACACCCGAAGATATCGAGAAGCGTGCGGATGTGCAGGAACGCGATATTTTGTTCATCCACACGGGCTGGCACAAATATTCGTTCTTCAGTGAAGAGGCTGATGAAGAGCGATACATCCAGCGCCACCCAGGCCCACACTTCAGTATTTGTGATTGGCTGTTGAAAAAGAAGATTCACATCTGGGGCGTGGATATGATCTCCACCGACCACCCGATGAACCTGCCGATCGGTCGCTTCCTCGGCAAAGGTGGATTGGAGCACTGGCAGAAAGTCCGCGCAAAGACTGTAGAAAAATTTGGCGAAGATCAGATGGATGTGCTCTTCCCTGATTCTGCCTATCAACTGACACATAACGCCTTATTCCCACACGATTGCATCCATGTTGAAAACCTTGGCGGTGACATCGGCTTGAAGGAACTGCACAACAAACGCATCACTCTCGGCGTCTTCCTGGAAGTTCAAAGGCGGCGAAGCGGCGTTTTGTAGAGCAGTGGCTTGGGCGTAATTGCGAATCCGTCATTGCGAGTCTTCGAGAAGCAATCTCCTCGCACAAGTTGGGGATTGCTTCGGGCTATCGCCCTCGCAATGACGGAAAGTGAGGTTTTATGACCACTCGATACTTCGGCGAACGGATCAAACGCAACGAAGACCCACGCCTACTTACGGGGCAGGGATTATATGTGGACGATGTAGATCTGCCCAACATGCTCCACGTTGCCTTTGTGCGGAGTCCGTATGCACACGCGAAAATTAACAGCATTGATGTTTCACAAGCGATTCAACGTGAAGGTGTCGTTGCCGTTTACACCGCGAACGATTTGGGCGATTACTGGAAGCCTGGTCCGTTGCTCGTTTCGCCACCGCCTGTCAAAGATATTATCTTCAATGAGAAGACACAGGTTCCGCTGGCAAAGGACAAGGTCAAGTTTTCGGGGGAGCCGATTGTGATGGTGCTGGCGGAGAGTCGCTATATTGCCGAAGATGCGCTCGCCGATATTCAAATTGACTACGAACCTCTAGAAGCTGTTGTTGATCTTGAGAAAGCCCTGCAACCTGATAGCACTTTGATTCATGAAGAGATCGGTTCAAACATTGCCGCAAATGTTGTACAAAGAAAAGGCAATTATGAAGCAGTAAAAGATAATGCCGCCTTAATTATCAAACGTCGATTTCTTTACGAGCACGGATGCGCCGCCGCCATCGAGAATCGCGGCATTGTTGCGGAGTGGGATTCGCGTGCAGGACGGTTAACCGTCTGGGATACTACGCAGGCTCCCGTTGTGATCCGCAACGGACTTGCAGGTATGCTCGGGCTTTCAGAGCGACAAGTGAGAGTCATTGCACCGTTCATCGGCGGCGGATTCGGTCCGAAGATCATGATGTTCTATCAGGAGGAAGTGCTTGTCCCGTGGGCGGCGATGAAGTTGAACCGCCCAGTCAAATGGATCGAGGATCGCGCCGAAAATTTTGTCGCTACCACACACGAGCGCGGACAGATCCACGATGCAGAAGTTGCGTTCGACAAGGACGGTCACATTCTCGGCGTGCATGATGTCTTTTTGCATGATACGGGTGCGTATGCGCCTTATGGCTTAACTGTGGCGCTCAACTCGCAAGCCAACGTGCTTGGACCCTACGACATCAAAAACTATTACAGCGAATTCACAGCGGTCTTCACCAATAAGACCATCGTCACACCCTATCGCGGCGCGGGACGTCAACATGGCGTGTTTGTGATCGAACGTGCATTGGATATTGCGGCGAAAGAATTGAAGATAGACCGCGCCGAAATCCGCCGACGTAATTTCATCCCGCCTGATAAGTTCCCCTATAACAACGAGATCATCTATCAGGATTTCGCACCGCTTGTGTATGACAGCGGGAACTATGAACCGTTATTAGATCAAGCGATGGAAAAGATCGGTTATCAAAAATTCATCAATGAAATTCAGCCAAAGTTGCGCGCTGAAGGAAAACATGTTGGTATCGGCATCGTCGCGTATGTGGAAGGCACAGGCATCGGACCGTACGAAGGCGCGAAGGTGCAAGTGATGAGCAGCGGACGAGTCTCAGTCGTCACGGGCGTGGGCACGCAGGGACAGGGTCACTTCACGAGTTTCGCGCAGATCGTCGCGGAGCAACTCGGTGTGGATGTAAACAAAATAGATGTCGTCACGGGTGACACCGACCAGTTCTATTGGGGTGCGGGGACGTTCGCCAGCCGCGGCGCGGTCGTCGCGGGCAATGCCATCAATGGAGCGGCGATCGTTGTGCGCAAGAAAATTCTCAAACTCGCGTCCGAACATTTCAACGCGCCTGAAGATGAACTCGAACTCGCAGATGGCATGGTGAGTGTGCAGGATGTGCCGCGCATGTCCATTTCACTGGGTGAACTCGCAGGCAAAGCGAATCCGATGCGCGGAGCTGTCAAACCTGGTACAGAGCCTGGGTTGGAAGCGACCAGCTATTTCGGTCCAGAAAGAGGCGCCACTGCCAGCGGCATCCACGCCATGATCGTGGAGGTCGATCCCGAGACGCTGCAGATCCACATCCAAAAATATCTCGTCGTGCACGATTGCGGCAAGGTCATCAATCCGCTGATCCTCGATGGGCAGATCCATGGCGGCGTGGCGCAGGGCATTGGCAACGCGTTTTACGAGCGGCTCGCCTACGACGAAAACGGGCAACTGCTCAATGGCACGTTCATGGATTATCACCTGCCCACCAGCCTGGATGTGCCTAGAATCGAAACGGGACACGGTGAAACCGTTTCGCCGCTCAACCCGATGGGCGTGAAGGGCGCGGGCGAAGCGGGCGCGATCCCCGTGGGTCCGCTGTTTGCGCAGGCGTTGGAAGACGCCTTGCATGATGTGGATTTTGAAATTTTGGAAATTCCGCTGAATTCGAATCGGTTGTGGGAATTGGTGAGTGGTAAATAATTATTGGATGAAATGCCTCGCTTCGTTCCAAGCCGATGGTTGATTCCACGTAGTGGGCTGTGCCTGACCATCGGCTTTTTCTTCACCTCTATCGTTGTCAAATAGTGGATACTTTTCAGCTACCATCTTCCAGCACAATGTTGAATGCGGTTCCAATTTCAGCATAGACGCGGGCGAACTCTTGGACCTTTGTTATTTATTTTTTCCTTCGTCACTTTTGTATTCCAGTATGTCTCCAGGTTGGCAATCTAAAGCTTTGCAAATTGCCTCCAAAGTTGAAAAACGAATCGCTCTTGCTTTTTCGTTTTTTAGTATTGAAAGATTAGCCATCGTGATTCCGACTCTTTCCGAAAGTTCCGTGACGCTCATTTTTCGTTTAGCCAGCATTACATCGATATTTATTATTATTGCCATAATTGCACCCTATACCGTTAAATCATTTTCTGATTTTATGTCTATGGCATTTTGTAGAAGTCTTTGAAAAACAGCAGCAGCGGTTGCAATTACGATAGAAGCAAAAGTAGTAAAAATGCCCAGGGCAGTAACACCCGCAGGGTCGTCACCTCTAACAAATAACCTTATGTATAGTATTCCCAGCACAATGAAGCCACTGAATGTGATTGCACAGTATTTTATGTTCTTCACAGCGTTCACTGATGCTTGAGAGAAAACTTTATTGACGTCAACATAGGCTAAAAGCTTAAATGCCTGATATAACGCAACAAAAAATGGGATTGAACCTATGTAAGTATAGATAATAAGCGGATCTTTATAAATACTGATTAGATCTAAGTTAGCAGCTCTTCCTTCAAGTTGAGGAAACCAAATCAGCCATATAAGGGCTCCGATTGCGATAAGACAAATGACAAACTTCAAGAATAGTGTTGAACCTTTTTTCATAAGAAATACCTCACTTAGTTATAGGGTAACACATGATTTATCGTTTGTCAATATATTATTATCGTTATTCGTTATCGCGAATGCAGTTGTTCCCTTTTAGTTTCATTTCTTGAAATAGTTCAATGTTCGGAAAGAATTTCCCCTATCCCACGCTTGCATCGTAAGAGACCTCACCCCGATTGTGACGATTGATCGGCGTGCCCGTTTGCCCTTCTCCCACGGGGAGAGGGAATGGAGTCGGTTTCTTTTCTCGGTGGATGTGGGTGGTGAATTTCCAAGTCAGTGGTTTGATTGAGGAGGAAATAGCTTCTCCCCCTTGGGGGAGACGGGAGAGGGGTTTTGAGGGCAAGCTGTGAACAGGAGGCGTTCTCAGTAAATTAAATCGCCCAATACCGAGACTTGCTGAAATATCCCTGCGCGCCAGCAACTTATCCAAGGCTTGCATCGTAAGAGACAAACTCCAGCAGATTCCCCTCTGGGTCGGGGAAGTACCGCGAGCGAACACGAAGAACCACTCGTGTTCAGTCGCATTGACCTTTAGCCTATTGCTCCTTGGGGGAGGTGTTGAAAATCGTGTATCATTGAGGCAGGAGATTTAATTATGAGTAACCAGGAACTTCTTAATCGAATCATCATCAATCCCAACATGGCGTTTGGGAAACCTACGATTCGCGGTCTGCGTTATTCTGCGGAATGGCTGTTGGAAACGCTCAGTTCAGGCATGACCAACGAAGAAATCCTTGCAGATTACGAAGACCTTGAACGTGCCGATATTCAGGCGGTCTTGCTTTACGCGGCGCGGCTGAGCCAGGTCAAACGGATGAGTTTGGTCAACGCATGAGCTTTCTGATCGATGCCAATTTGCCGCGACGCCTTGTCCGCATTTTTCAGGAGCACGGTCATGACGCCGTCCATACGCTGGATTTACCCGCCGGCAATGCGACCGCAGATTCTGCACTTCTGGATTATTCCGAGAAAAACAACTGCGTTGTTGCAACCAAAGATTCTGATTTCAGCACATACTTCTGGCTGCAAAACCGTCCCAACAAACTATTGCTGATTTCAACAGGCAACATAAGAAATGCTGAATTAGAAACTCTGTTGATCGCAAATTTCGATCAATTGATTTCGGCGCTGACGAAGAATCGTTTCGTTGAATTGACGCGAGAGCATATTATTGCGCACGCGTAGTTTGCTTGTTTATTATGAAGCAGCGAAACAGACAAACTCCAGCAGATTCCCCCCTTCGACAGGCTCAGGACACCGCTCTGGGTCAGGGAAGTACAGCAAGCGAACACGAAGAGCCACTCGTGTACAGTCGCACTTACCTTTAGTCCCAAGCCCTCGGAGGCGCATTTTCTCAGCTTCGAAATCTTCAAGCGCTATATTGAGCGCAACGTGGTGGAGCGTCGTCTCTTGTGAATTCAGTTCTATAGCCTTGTTATCAAGAACATTGTGTTGGATGCCTCAAAGAGGGCGAGATTCTGGGTATGACTGCCATAGCCTTCGGCGATTTTGAAGACCACAAAACTCTCGTCCCGACTCAGCGCTTCGCGTCTCACCACTTCTTCGTAAAACTTATGCAACGCGTGAAGGTCCCTGACACGGATGGAAACATCACCTAATCCTTTGACACGGCGCTGGCGGGCTGACTTGTTCATGACTTCTCCTTTGATAAACGATGTTTTAGTTCAAGCCAGTCACCTTGTAAATTTTCACCTGCTCCTCAATGCCTTTGAGTTCAATCATAGTAGATTCAATTTGACAACCATGTTTTTGGAGCAACTCGACTACTCCGGGAGAACTGTATATTTCCTCTGTAAGGTAAATCTCATCGCCCCCGGCACTGCCTTGCACCCGCGAAGCGATATTCACCGTCGAGCCGAAATAATCAATGCGATTGTTGAGCGTCACCGAAATAGCCGCCCCTTTGTGAATGCCGATTTTTAGAATCAAGCCACCATGTTGTGAAGATTGATTCAACTGTCGAATCCCTCTGAGCATTTCAAGCCCCGCACCGACCGCTTCCACGGGTCGATTGAAGTTCGCCATGATCGCATCGCCGATCGTTTTGACAATGGCTCCGTGTTGGTTCAAAATGGCTGTATTCAAAACGCCATAATGTTCCCGCACCAGAGCATATGCATTCAAATCGCCGATCTGCTGATAGAGTTGAGTGGAGCTTTTCAGGTCGGTGAACAGAATCGTTACGTCCTTGATGCCAAAACCTTCCGCATCCTGAAAGACTTCGGCGCGAAACAGATCATGAAAGGTCTGGCTGGCAAACAACCGCTTGGCAGTCAAACGAGGCGAGGAAAACTGATGAGGGGGGCTTAGTGCAAAATCAGAGTTACCATTTTTTGCTTTTTCCAAAAAGCCATTCATCATACTTGCCATTTCAGGAGGAAGACCGGGAGGCAGGGGAACATCTGTGTTGCCATTTAGCATTGCCTTTAAAAAGTCTGCTATTTCACGAGGATATTCGGGTGGCAGCTCCAATGACCCCATACCTTCCAAGGGTATGGGGAAAAAAGCTACGATGAGCGCAGCCTTGGCACTAGTGTTTTGTTCGAATTCCACGATGACTTTGCCTGGGCGGATTGGATAAAATGTTCCAGCGAAATCGGCACCGCCAACGCTGAATTCACCTGGTTGCATTTCAGGCAGGGGTACATCAAAGCCACTCTCAGTCAATTTAACCGCTATTTTTTGCGCCTCCGCTCTGGGTTCCCCGCTCGCGAGCAAACCAAAACTCCGCTGACCGAATATATCCATACAAGCGAGAGCCCCAATGCCAACTTGCGTTTCAACAATTATTTTTTCACCGGGTGAAAACGCCGAAAAATGCCTTTGGCTATACTTGTAAGCATCCATGAGCGGCATCAGCCCGGCAACGATGGTGCTTGGCTCAAAAAGATATTTGAAACAATAGTCTTCCAGTGATAAGGTTTCGGGGTGATGAAAACGAAGCGACCGCACAGCAGGCGAGAGCGTGAAAGTGATTTGAACAGCATCATCCAGGTTTGGCTTATCTTTGCGGAAGCACAACTTGCAGGTGCTTTGTGACTCAACGCTGTGCAATTCCCGCAGGCTCTGGGTGATCTTGCCGCAACAAGGGCAGATGACATCCCACTCCATATAGAATAGTCCGGCTTTCGCACCATGCAGGAACAAGTCCACTGCTTCATACTCGTCCACACTTTTTTGTGAAGCCCAGTGCAGCGGACTGACGCGAAACAGGTCTTCATCATTAGCGGTGCGGATCGAATTTTCCAGCTTGGAAATGACCCTGGGACTCCAATTCCGCGCGCGTTCAACCTTCGCCAAAGTTTCTTCAAGAGTATCGTCGTTGACTTTAAAATCCATTTTGCCTCCAAAAAGATTGGTGAGAACTAATCGGGAGCAGGCTAACTTGCGCTTGTCGACATACTGGCTTTGCCTGCCATGAAGAAACCAATCGCGATCAAAGCCTGGATCAAGGCTGGCACCGAGGAAATATTAGCGGTTGGTATGTCGATAAACGAACCATATACGCTTACTACGGCCCACAAGACAAACAACAAGGTGTAACCCAGAACGACCGAGTCACGCGTTTTCGATGTCTCTGCATTCCGAACCAACCAGGCAATCACGCCAAGCGAGAGCCAGCTCACGCCACCAAGCTTGCCTGAGAAAGCTGCTGCGACGTCAGTGGTTCCGATTAGAGCAGGCGGAGCAAAGAGAGCCAAGATGCCTAACAAGATCAGAACGATCGCAGCGATGGTAAACATAACATTAATTTTCATTTGATTTCTCGTTTGGAGAAAACCCCTTTAGACCTCATGCGAAGGTCTTTTCGCCACGGAGAGCACAGAGAAAGTGAGTTTTTCTCAAAGGTCTCAGGGGCCTCTGCCGTCTCGCACCGACGTGCTCGCGGCACGGACGGCGTGGCCAGGCAAAGGTTCACTTATGCAAGAGGTCCTTTGAATGGTTCAATGAATGGAACATCCACCCATTAACTGTTGAACCCCGTGCTTGACATAACGATACCCTTGACACGGATGGACACGTCACCCAGTCCTTTGACCCGACTGGCTGACGTGTTTATGACTTCTCCTTCAGCGCGGTTGGATTCAACGTCAACAGTTTCACGAAAATTATTCAAATCCTGGATGATGAACTCGACGTTTTTCAATTCCTTTGCAGACACTCCACCGCAAACAAATCATCGATCTCTATTTGGTTGGTTCAAAAGGCTGGCGTCGCCATGGCAGGTTAGGCGTAAGTAGAGCCGTTCTCATTTTGCACAATTTCCCCATTGGCAATTTTGGGACAATGCACAGGAGTCTACGCGTGGATCAATTCAGCAGCAAGAAATTCAACTGATGTACACATGAGCGGTGAGCAGAATATGTGGATGTAAAGAGAGAATAGTTCATTGGGAGTTGCCATGGTAGCCCCCAGATATGGGGGCGGCATCCGTCAAAAGCAAGGTTTTTGCACCCACATACAGCAGAATCACGGCAAATCCCAGAGAGCTGAGAGAATAGTGAGTGATTTTCGATCGGACGGATGTATAATGTTTTCCTACTCCACTATTTCCGGATGACGAAGTAGATTTCTTCAACGATTTGATCCGCGTTGCCGAACAGGAGAGTAATGTTGAAACATTTACAGGTGTCCCATGAAAAGATTACTTGTTTGCATGCTGCTGCTTGGGTCTTACCTGATGTCCAGCTGCACGAAGGTTTCATTCGCAGCTGGTAATACTGGGGGACCCACAATCAGGAACATAACAACTTCCAGCAAATTCCTGGCCAAGTCGGACTGCATAAATACGTCACTTACCGTTACTGCGGATGTATCAGGCGGTTCCGACGTCAAGTCTGTATCTGTTTGGTATCGTATTGGTCAGGATCAAAAATACACGTCTACCCCAATGCTGCAAGGAGAGGGAAATATATATTCGGCCACAATTGTCGCGCTGGATATCCCCGGTGGCGAATATGGCTCGCTTGAATTCTACATTATTGCGAAGGACGAGCAGAGGAACCAGAGCAAGAGCAAACTCGATACCAGCGTGGAACTGCTTCCCTGTGTTGCAAATTAATTCATGTTGTTTTGACCCACCAAAAGTAGCCGATACGCTTTAGTGCAATCAATTTTGTTGTATATTGATAAATTTTGTCATATACTGTTCCATATGATAATAGCCCAATAACCAGCTTTTTGAGGTGTCAAGCGGGGCCAAGACCACCTCAACTGAGACATGCGCGAAGAAGTGGAGGTGCCTATGTAAATCATGTCCTTTGTTCCACGGTCGGTTTTCAGAATATAGTTTGACACCACAAAACTTTTAAAAATTTTAGGAGGCAGAATGCTTTACCGTTTTTCAGTTATCCGTCTTGTCACAACCTTTATCGTTGTGCTTGCGTTCGCTATGTCGTCTGCACCGGCAGGCCTTGCGGCTACTATCCATATCAGCACGGACCCTTTTACCCAAGCGACGTGCCATGCGTCGAACACGACAAACCACCACACCGAAGTTGAGCCGGACACCTTCTCAAACGGCCCGACGATCGTCGCCGCCTTCCAGGTCGGGCGCGTCTATGATGGCGGTGGCTGTGCCATCGGCTTCGCCACCTCCACCGACAACGGCGCAACCTGGACCAGCGGGCTGCTCCCAGGACTGACCAAGTACGCCGGCGGCGGCACGTATGACCGCGCCACCGACCCCGCCGTTGCCTACGATGCGCAGGATAACGTCTGGATGATCTCATCGCTCGTGCTGACCGAGGCGGGCGGTGTCAAAGGCGTCGCGGTCTACACCAGCCGCTCGACCGATGGCGGTTTCACGTGGGGCGCCCCCGTACTGACTGAGAATTCCAGCCTCAGCCCCGACAAGAACTGGATCGTCTGCGACAACACGGCGACCAGCCCCTTCTATGGAAACTGCTACACTGAATGGGACGACAACGGCGCGGGCAACCGCATGGAGATGAGCACCTCCACCGACGGTGGGCTTAACTGGAGCGCCCCCGCTACAAACAACGCCGGCATCATCGGCGGACAGCCGGTCGTCCGCCCCGATGGCACCGTCATTGTGCCAACCGCCAACGCTAATGAAACTGCGATCGGCGCCTTCAACTCCACGAACGGCGGTGCCAGTTGGAGCGCGGTCACCACGATCACGACGATCAGGCACCACAGGGTGGCTGGCAGCCTCCGCGAAGGCCCCTTGCCCTCAGCGGAAATCGACGCCGCCGGGACGGTTTACATCGTGTGGGCGGATTGCCGCTTCCGCACCGCCTGCAGGGCCAATGACCTCGTCATCACCCACTCGCTCAACGCCACCGGTACCACCTGGTCAGCGGTGACCCGCGTCCCGATTGACGCCACCAACAGCGGTAGAGATCACTTCATCCCAGGTCTCGCCGTCAACAAAGCCACCTCCGGTGCGACAGCTCAGCTCGGCCTGACCTACTACTTCTATCTATCGGGCAGCACATCACTAAACGTTGGTTTCATCTCCTCGGCCAACGCCGGCAGCACCTGGAGTACTCCTCAGACAGTCTCCACCGTCGCGATGCCAACGACCTGGGTCGCCACCACCAGCCAGGGGCGGATGGTCGGCGATTACATTTCCACTTCCTATGGGTCGGATAACCTTGCCCACGGTGTCTTCTCCACGGCTTCCGCGCCGACCAGCGGCACAAGTTGCTCGTCTGTGCTCGACAACTGCAACGAGCCGACCGATACCTTCACCTCGGGCCTTGCAATCAACGGAGCCGCCTCGGGCTTAAGTGATCCAGTGCTCTTCGGTGGCAACGGCAACGGCAATGCCAATAGCCTCTGGAACATCGTCGACAACAATGGCATCAAGCACAGGAATTAGCCCCTCCCGAACTTCGTAGTTTGTTTCAGCTTAACGACTGGCATCCGTCATGCATCCATGACGAGATGCCAGTCTTCATTTCATCGCCACAATTGTGTTAGTGATTGATTAACCACTCAACTCCGCGAAGCGGTCGGGTGTCGAGGATCCCGCGTTCCTGGCGGGGGAGTGCATTTTCAGGTTTTGTTACTCTGCACCACAGTGATGACAACATTCCCCTTCTTATGTCCTTCATCAACATAGCGATGCGCCTCGGCGGTTTGTTCCAGCGGATAGCGCCGATCAATAACTGGTTTTATCTTCTCAGCCTCAATCAACTCTTTAAGGGCAAGCAGATTATTAACCGTATAGCCTGCTGTCCAGGGAATTACTTTCTTGCTGCTTCGCCTTGAAGCCCATCGCATTCGAATCCCGCCGAACAGACCAGGGTTGGCGTTGAGATAGGTTCCTTTTTCCTTGAGCGATCTTAAACTACCTGAAAACGGACTCTTGCCGATCGTATCCAATATGACATCATACGTCTGACCGCTTTTGGTGAAGTCTTCCCGGGTGTAATCAATGACGTGGTCCGCGCCGATCGAGCGCAGCATTTCCAGTTTCTCCGTGTGATCCACGCCAGTCACTTCAGCTCCGTATAGTCTGGCAAGTTGTACAGAATACGTGCCGATGCTACCACCTGCGCCAACAATCAAAACCTTCTGTCCGCGCTGGATATTTGCCTGTCGAAGGGAATGCAATGCTTCGAGTCCACCAAATGGTATGGCGGCTGCCTCTTCGTAGCTCAGATTGACCGGCTTTTTTCCCATCACACTTGCCAGCGCTGAAAGTTTTTCAGAAAGACACATATACTCAGCATAGGTTCCCATACCTAGACCGGTATATCCAAAAACCTGGTCGCCTGGCTTATAAAGGGTGACATCTTTTCCGGCTGATTCAATCTCTCCGGCAAACTCCGTCCCGAGGATCGTGATTCGGGTTGGTTTTATGAAACCCAGATATAGCCGCAGGGGAATCGCAAACAAGAGAGGCAGTTTGAGCCTGCGGAGCTGGGTGTCTGCTTGTGATGCGGTTGCCGCATATACTTTGATCAGGACTTCGTTGTCCCTGGGGGCAGGTTTTGCCACCTCTCGGAGTTGAAGACCGTCCGGTGATCCATATTTCGTCCATACGATTGCTTTCATAAATATTCCTCCAGCAGCTAGTGTCATCTCAAAACGCCATGTCGCTCTGAGGGAGCGCCCTTCGCGATCGAAGTGTCTCGCACATCCGGAAGCCGAGATCATTCGCTTCGCTCACACCGTCCCGAAGCGGTGTCCCTTCGGGAGGATGACATCTTTGAGGTGGCTTTTTGTCAGGGTTGGTTATTTTGTTCCACAGTGATGACAACTTTTCCTTTGGCGTGTCCCTCTCCAAGATACCTGAGCGCTTCAGCTGCTTCACTTAAGGTGTAACGTTTGTCGATGACAAGTGCGACTTTGCCGGATTCGATGAGCTTGGTCATAGTCACCAAATCTTTTGAATCTGTTTGTACTACCAGGACGCGTATCTCCTTGCCTGTGGTCCTTCTAATCCATGGCCCCAGGAGCAAGATCTGGAAAAATGTATTTAGAGAACCTCCGACCACAAAACAACTTCCATGGGGCTTTAGTGCGCGCCTGTAAGCGAAAACGGAACGCTGTGCAATTACATCGAGGATCAGGTCATACTGCTGCCCATTTTTGGTGAAATCTTTTTTGGTGTAATCAATGACGTGGTCTGCGCCCAGCGACTGCATCAATTCCGGTTTCTCTGCATTGTCCACGCCGGTAACTTCAGCCCCGGCTAATTTGGCAAGCTGAATTGCAAATGTGCCTGTCCCGCCGCCCGCACCATTGATCAAAACTCTTTGCCCCGGCCGGACCTGTCCTTTCTCGCGAATTCCCTGCAGGGCGATAAATGCAGCTTGCGGGATGGCCGCGGCTTCCTCGAATGTCAGACCGGCGGGTTTCAGTGCCAATGCCTTTTCAGATTTACAGGCATACTCTGCAAAGCCGCCTTCATAGTTCAACATGAGCCCAAATACCTCATCCCCGGGCTTAAACTGCCTGACATCCTTGCCGACCGCTTCAACTGTCCCTGCGACGTCAGATCCCGGTATCTTGTTATTTGGTTTTATGAGTCCCCCGAAGCGAGCGTAGAACGGTTTGCCCGTTAGTCCCTCCCAATCAGATCTATTTACGGATACCGCATGGACTTTTATGAGCAGCTCATTGTCCACAGGGGTCGGCTTTTGGATCTCTTCAAGCTTAAGAACGTCGGGCGAACCATATTCATGATAAACAATTGCCTTCATGAGCTTCTTCCAGGATCGCTTCGATCACGTTGATATCGGGATGAGCGCATTCGTAGCCTCTCCATAGCTCCAACCATCAAGGTCTGGAGGAGTCACTCCCAGAGCAGTGAGCATGCTATTGATCTGCTCGCGATGTTCAGTGGCATGGTTAATGATCTGTACCATCACAACCCAGGGTCCCACAAAGAACCCATCCGTCGTTTGGAGCTGACCCTTCGGGAATTTGCTCGAATTGTCTCTGATCAGCGCCAGCAAGCTTTCTCCGCTGCTGAGCGCCGACTCCTGCAACTCGGGGAATGTAAGGGAAGTATTAGGTCTGGCTTCAACCGGCAAGGTCAGGAGTGCCAGGTAACCTCGTTGCGAAGTTACAAGATGGGACAGGGTACGGCGAATGGTCCCTTTTGTGGCTGAATGAGGTTCCGCGTCAAGTTGCTCGTCACTGAGGGCGGAACAAGCCTGGATCATCCGAAGGTTTGCCCAGTTGTTGTGCTCAAATAGCTTTATAAGAATATTCTCGATCATGAAAAGACTCCTTTTGGCGTAATCTGATTAATCTTGCCTCGAATCTATTGAAACGTGACGTTCAGTTCAGGCATCCGATGCAATGCTGGATTAGGCACCATCGCCGCGACGTGACAGCCTGCGTGATATTAACGCGGCCATCGGAACAACCATGGTCATGAACAGCCATGATGCTGGGGGAACGACAACGTACAAGAAAGCATTCGCCGACCCCGCGGGTTTTAGATCAACAAGCTCAGCGTAAATCGCCAAAGAGCCAAGGGTAACAATGAGCGTCACGCAAGACAGCGTCACCCGGGTCAAGGCCGACCAACGCTTCGAAACCATGTTGGCCCATAGCAGGCCCGCAAACGGGGAGAGCACCCAGAGTGTGAAAAGAATCAGCAGGAGACGGGGTGTCCGCTGACCTGCACGGAGCATCAAACCGACCGAGCCCACAGCTCCAGCTACGACCGTGATGAAGGCCGCTGTGCGCAGGCGTCCAAGGAACCCGCCCTCAGGCCTGCTCCGACTTGCTTTGGAGGTTATCTCACTGGGACCATCAATGCTCATCGATCTCTCCTGGTGGCTGAATATGATTCATATGGAACTATTCTGTTTCAATCCCCCATGTGGCTGCTACACAGCACAACTCTGTATAATAGCCTTGGTAAATTATACGCTCTTGTGAGTTCAGTTTGCAAGAAGAAGAGTGGCAAATATTCTAACAATGTACAGGCTTTATTAATCACATGATCCTCATCACAGGCGCTGGCGGAAAAACGGGCAGAACTCTGATCAAGGCGCTCGCCAACGTTGAGAGCGTTTGCGCGCTGGTCCATAGCGAAGAACAGGTCTCGGCCGTGAAAGCTTTGGGCGCGGACAAAGTCGTCGCCGGTGATATGCGCGACGAAACTGCAGTGCGTGCTATGATGCAGAGTGCGAGGGCGGTCTATCATATCTGCCCAAATATGAATCCTGATGAGGTGGGAATTGGTAAATTAGTAACCGGGGAGGCCCGCGCCGTGGGAGTGGAACACTTTGTCTATCATTCTGTCCTGCACCCGCAAGCCGAGAAGATGTCTCATCACTGGCAAAAGCTGCGTGTGGAGGAAATTCTCTTTGAGTCGGGACTTCCCTTCACCATCCTGCAGCCCGCGCCGTATATGCAAAACCTGCTGCCAAGCTGGAAAAGTATCGTCGAAGATGGCGTCTTGCGCGTGCCATATTCTGTCGATTCCAAATTGAGTTTCGTCCACCTGGAAGATATTGCTGAGGCTGCCAAAATCGTGATGACTGAAGCAGGTCACGCCAATGCAATCTACGAACTTGCTGGCACCTTGCCGATGTCACATGTAGAGGTCGCGGAGATTTTTAGCGATATGTTGAACCGTGATATCCGCGCCATGAAGGAAGAAATCAGGGACTGGAAACTTCGCGCGACTGGATTGAACGAATACGCAATGGAATCTCTGGCCAGGATGTTTGAGTATTACGATCAGTGGGGATTGACGGGAAATCCAAATGTGTTGAACTGGATTTTGGGACGGGAACCGAGTACTCTTGAATCGTTCATTGAGAGAACCATGTTGGGTACCTAAACGTGTTTACATGAGACCCATCAGGGATAGCGCAGTATATACCAATGAAAGAGATAGAATCACATTGACAATCGTCTTCAAGCGGGGATTATGAAGATATGTCTGAATGGCTGTCCCGAGTAAGGCCCATAAAGAGGTGGCGCAAAATGATGTCGCAGCTAGGAGAATGGCTGTCGTCATCAGAAGTGCGATATTTTTGGTTATGTGTGGCAGAAATGCGGAAAATAATGTGAAGGCATAAACCATCAATTTCGGGTTTAATATCTGCAACATGAATCCATTTGTCAACCCCAATGGTTTTGCATTTTCTTCGGTAAAGGAATAACTTGCTTTTAATATCCCAAAAGCAAGATAAAGAATATACGCTGCGCCCACATATCGCAAAATCGGTTCAATGGATGGGAGGATGTTTAGCAGAATTGAGGAAAACCATCCACTGAGGACCATCAAAAAGAAAACTCCTGCTGCAAGCCCAGCCTGATAATTAATCGTTTTTTTATAGCCATGAATGACAGCCATCGACGCGCTGGAAATATTGCTGGGTCCAGGCGTAAAAGTGGAGATGAGGACATAGGAAATTAGTGAAAGCAGGCTGGCAGTCATCGGATGCCTCGTGATTTTTTCGTACTGCTTAATCTCGAATTTGCCGGGCGTATTGTCCTGGGGTCACACCGATAATTTTCTTGAAACTTCGCGTCATGTGACTTTGGCTGCTGAAACCGGACTCGGCGGCAATCTCTGCCAGTGATTTGCCAGCTTCAATAAGTCTTTGGACGTGCTGGATGCGTACACTTTCCAGGTATGCATAGGGAGGCATACCGACTTCGGCGCAGAACGCACGCACCAGGTAAAAGGGACTGAGCGCAACAAATTGAGCCAATGCATTGAGACTAATACCCTGGGCGAAATACTCCTCAATATAAGAACGAGCCTTCTTAATGGCAGTCTTCTCATTCCCCAATTTTTGTTCTGTGACTGGAGTATCCGCATATCGTTTGATAAGTTGCGTCAGGATCCAAATAAATCGGGTTTCGGATTCCATTGTGGCTGTGTCCTGGAATAATGTTTTATGCAATGACAAAATAGTTTTTGACAGCCAGGGGTCATCCACGCGAACGTCCGCAAAAAAACGGCTGGGATCGGTTGTGACCGGTCAATTCAGTCATTGCCATTTTCATATGGGAGATTGTGGGATATAAGGAACGCAATTCAAATCCACCGTTGTCCACTGCTTCACCGGTGTGAACTGCACTGGGATTAATCAATATGACACCACCGGGTGGTGTTGTATATTTCGTACCTTTGTGAGTGAAAGATTGGCGACCTTGTTCGATGACGCTGATAACAAAATAATCGTGACTGTGACGCGAATATGCATGTTGCACATACCGCGCGTGCAACAACTCAACATCAAGTACGGCATTATGGGTGATCATTGCCCATTCTTTGGTTTCCATGGCTATTTTTTACCATTAACTAGCTCTGTTTGTCTTGCAGAATATTGCTTCGTTTGGTAACTTGCTGTGCTAAACTTTTATGGAAAGAAAAGATGCAAGTCGTGAATGCGCTTTTCCTAAGTCCTGATGCAAGTATTTGGTTGTCAGACTCGTGGCAGCCGCGAATTTTGCATGTCTTTGACAGAGCCTGCAATCTGATCAATCAGCGCGGGGAAGTCCTGTCCATCGTTACACCGCAAATTGGCAATGGGCCGTTCAATCTGGTTGTTGAGAATGAAGTTTTATTTTCCACCTGCCTCGACTTGGAATCTCCCATCTCAATTCTTAATGACCGATTGACTCTGGGGAATTTGACGATCAATACAAGCAACGCAAAACTCTGGTCTCCGCGTCCCGATTGGGAAAGTCTGCACGCCCGCAGAGATGATATTCTGAAGCAGGTCACATCATTATGCATCGATGTCCGCCAACCGCTCCTCCCTCATTCTCTTATCGCTAATCTCTCCTCCGCGCTTGCCACTGCGAATACTTCATCTATTCTCACGATAACATCCCAACTTGCCGGGTTAGGTGCCGGTCTTACTCCAGCAGGAGATGATTTCATCCTTGGCGCGGTGCTTGGCGCTTGGATAATTCATCCACTGGAGGTTGCAAAATCCCTGGCAGAGGAAATAACGAACACGGCCGCGCCGTTGACCACCTCCCTTTCTGCGGCGTGGCTAAGGTCCGCGGGGAGAGGTGAAGCGGGAATCTTGTGGCATCAATTTTTCGCCGCGCTAGTTTCTGTAGCTCAGAGTGCCAATCGGACTTATCCAACAGCAGTTCAAGAGGCGACGGACAGAATCCTTGCAGTAGGAGAGACATCCGGGACGGATGCCATGGCTGGGTTCATCAATTTGTTCATCTATTGGGGAGAACATTGGTCGAATTTGTAGGAGTATAATCAAATCTAACAAATTCACCCACATACTCATCAAACATTACAGCAAATTGGAATTTGGTTCCTGTAGCACCGAGTTCTCTACTTAATCATGTCTTTTGTAAAGGAGAAGATGATGAAAAGGAAAACCTTATTCTGCCTTGGGCTCATCGTTGTGATGAGCCTGCTCGCCGCGTGTGGAGGCATCCAACCGGCTGCCCCGGCCACTCAGAACGCGGGATCCGGGACGACTCCGCAAAAGGGTGGTTCGATGATCATAGCTTACAAAGACGACCTTGCCACGCTTGACCCTGCCATTGGCTACGACTGGACGAACTGGCCCGCGATCAAAATGGTATTCGATGGTCTGTTGGATTATGACAGTGGCACCACTCTCATGCCGCGACTGGCGGAGGCCATGCCCACGATCAGTGCTGATGGTACAGTCTATACATTCAAACTGCGCAAAGGAGTGAAATTCAGCAACGGGCGCGAGTTCACTGCCGATGATGTGGTGTACACGATCACTCGTGTTCTGGATCCCAAAACCGGCAGTCCCGGAGCGGGATTCTTTGTTGGTATTAAAGGAGCACAGGACTTCATAGATGGAAAAGCCACGACGGTGGAGGGAATCAAAGCCCTCGACTCCAACACAGTCGAGTTCACACTTTCTG
>JBGPNQ010000067.1:0-18645 GCA_041487615.1 Anaerolineae bacterium | reverse complement strand
TACTTTGTGACCTTTGTGGTTAAAAAATCAGGATTGCCAAGATGACCGAATCGACAACTGGAACACTCTATTGCTATGTTCATCCCAATCGCGAGACCTCCCTGCGCTGCAATAACTGCGACCGTCCCATTTGCGCGTCGTGTGCCGTCCGCACGCCGACGGGTTATCGCTGCCGTGAGTGCGTGAAGGGACAGCAAAAAGTATTCAATACATCTGAATGGTATGACTATGTTTCAGGCTTTATCGTCGCGGCGCTTCTTTCCGCCGTGGCAGCATTTCTGGTTACGTTGATCGGCGGTATTGGTTTTATTGGCTGGTTCCTGATCGTATTGGGCGCGCCAACCGGAGCCGTTGTCATCGCGGAAGGTGTGCGACTGGTCACGGGACGGCGTCGCTCGCGTCCTTTGTTCATTACCATTGCTGCCGGCGTGGTGCTTGGCGCGCTGCCCGTTATTTTGTTTCAAATCATTACGATGAATCTATTTGGCATCCTCTTTCAAGTCATCTATCTTGTAATAGCAGTTCCTGTTGTTTACTCCCGACTTTCTGGAATCCAATTGTTCAGATAACCTATAACCTATGCTAACAGAACTCCGTATTCACAATTTTGCGATCATCGATCAGCTCGATCTCCGTTTCGGTCCCGGCTTGATCATCCTCACCGGTGAGACCGGCGCGGGCAAGTCCATTATTCTCGATGCTGTGGTCATGCTCATCGGCGGCAAAGCAGACGCGACTATTGTCCGCACCGATTCAGATGCCGCGTTCGTCGAGGGTGTGTTCCACCTCAAGGGCCCGGAAAAAGAAGCGGTGCACTTCATCCTGCAGCGAGAAGAACTGATGGACGATCCCGATTATGTGGTGCTGACGCGTGAAGTCCGCAAAGAGGGACGCAGCGTCGCGCGCGTCAATGGGCGGACGGTGAACGTTTCGCTGCTCAAGGAATTGGGCGCGATCCTGGTGGATATCCACGGCCAGGCGGAACATTTATCCCTGCTCGATTCGCGCGCCCATTTGGGATTGCTCGACCGTTATGCAGAAGTGGCGCGTCCCCTCAGCGACTACCGTCAAACCTTTCATGCATTGTTGAACCTGCGACACGAGTTGAGCGATTTACGAAAAGCCCAGGCGGATTCAGAACGCCGCGTCGAGATGCTCACGTATCAGGCGGAGGAGATCGAAGCCGCGCGCCTGAAGCCCGGTGAAGATGAAGAACTGCGCAAGGAACGTGATCGGCTGGCGAATGCCGAGTCCCTGGCGCAGAACGCGCAGGAGGCAATTGCAGTATTAGAGGAGGGCTCTCCTGAAACTCCCGCCGCAACCGATTTGGTTGGACAGGCCGCACAGGCTTTAGCCGCCCTCGCCAAGATTGACTCTGGTCAAAATGAAATGGCAAACCAGGCAGAGATTCTGCTGGATACCATGTCTGACCTGATTCACAGTCTTCGTGATTACTTGGAAGAGATTGAATTCAATCCGAAGAAGCTCGATGAGGTCGAAGAGCGACTCGATCTGATCCATTCTTTGGTGCGCAAATATGGCGGAAGTATTCCCGCTGTGATTGCATACGGAACCGAGGCGCGCAAACATTTGGAAACGATCACGACCGCGGGTGAACGTATTCAGGAACTTGAAATGCAGGAAGCCAAACTGCTGGAGAAGCTCGCCAAACAGGGAAGCATCTTGAGTGAAAAGCGCAAATCGGCTGCGGTGGCGATGGGGAATGGAATCGAAACCGAACTGGATGATCTGCGCATGGCGGAAGCCAAGTTCAACGTGGACTTTCAGACCAAGCCCGATCCGAACGGTGCGCCCGTGGAAAATGGAACACGGATTGCCTTCGACCAGAATGGATTTGACCGCGTCGAATTCATGATCGCGCCGAATCCTGGCGAAGGACTTAAACCGCTGGCAAAGATCGCATCCGGTGGTGAAACATCACGTTTAATGCTGGGATTGAAGAACGTGCTCGCCCAGGCGGATGAAGTGCCATCCTTGATCTTCGATGAAATTGACCAGGGCATCGGCGGGCGCGTCGGCATAACCGTGGGGCAAAAGCTTTGGAATCTCTCGCGTATGCATCAAGTCTTTTGCGTAACGCATCTCCCGCAGCTGGCTGCATTTGGCGATGAACATTACCAGGTGCAAAAACTGATCCAGGGCAACCGCACCCTGACACGTGTCGAACGCCTCGATGGTGAACCACGCCTGCTCGAACTCTCGCAAATGCTCGGCGGAATGGGCGAGGGTACTTTCCGCTCGGCGCATGAGTTGATGCAGGTCGCGAGGCAGATGATCAAGGGAAAATAAGTCTAGCCACGGAGACACTGAGACGCAGAGAATCAAAAAGTCTCAGCGCCCTCGTGTCTCTGTGGTTCAGTGATTGAGCAGATCAAAAGCACAGGACGGACTTCTGTGTTTTTTCATTCTAAGGTCTCTATAAAATTAACCTATTATGTCATTCTGAGGAGCGGAGCGACAAAGAATCTCGGATTCGCATAAAGGCATCTTTTAAAGACAAATACGAGACTCTTCGCTGCGCTCAGCGCGACATAATTTCATATTCGATGGTTATCTATCAGGTCCTGCGTCGCGCCGTAGATGTAGCGGTTGTTATCCAAAAATCCATGTGGAAAGCCCAGGTCAATGGCGCTGACTTCGTCGAGGCATTTCCATTGTTCATCGGTGAGCTTCCAATGGAGCACGCCGAGGTTGTCCCTGAGTTGCTTTGCACTCCGCGCCCCAAGGATGGGAATCATCTGCGCTTTGGGTTGTTGTTTCACCCAGTTGATCGCCACCTGCGACATCGGCTTGCCAACTTCTTCTGAAATCTTCTGTACTTCCTTGAGAATATTCGAAACTCTCTCACTCAATTTCAGTTTGTCCTGATTGATGCGAGTCGGAGTTTTCACTTTCTTCGAGAACTTGCCTGTCAGGACCCCATCTTCGAGCAACCCCCACGGCAGGACGGCCATGTCCCAGTGTTTTGCCATCGGGAGGATGGACCGCTCCACGTCGCGCCAGAGCAGTGAATAGGGCACCTGCATGCCGATGAAACGGGACCAGCCCATCAGGTCCGCGCGAGCGTTGGCTTTGGCGACGATGTAATCCGGGGTGTCGGAAAATGCCACATAGTTGACTTTGCCCTGCCTGACCAGATCATCCAAACCGCGAGCGATCTCCTCGACAGGCGTCATGTAATCCCACATGTGCAGATAATAAATATCGATGTGGTCCGTCTGCAAGCGCCTCAAACTGCGCTCGATGGATTTCATCATATTCTTGCGGCTGTTCCCGCCGCCGTTTGGGTCAGTGTTATCGGGCTTGGTGAGAGTATATTTGGTCGCGACCACAAAATGATCGCGGTCTACTTTCAGAAAATCGCCGAGGAATTCTTCGGCGGTGCCATCCGTGTAATTGACGGATGTGTCAATGAGATTATTGCCCTCTTCCGCAAACAGATCGAACATCTTTTTACTTTCCGCTTTCGACGCGCCCCAACCCCACCTCTCACCAAAGGTCATCGTGCCGAGACAAAGTTCCGAGACGCGCAGTCCGCTGGGACCGAGTAATTTGTATCTCATCATTCCTCCATGGAATTGGAACATCCTTCTTGATGGCTTGAATTTTCATCCAAAAGGAATTTCTTTGGAAGAGAGGTTTCCAGTGTCTCAGGATGGTTTGTCCCATACTTGGGTACGGTCCTCCATCGCAAATTATTCTTGAGCAAGTACTCACCAATCTCTAGTAAGATTCTACATGAATCTACATTGCGCTTAGTGGAATTCTGCCTAAAATTACAGGCATCAGAGCGAGGGCGTCGTGCAACGCCCTTCCTGTGTTTAAAGGTTTCAACCCGTCATTGCGAGGAGGCTGAAAGCCGACGAAGCAATCCCTGGTTCAACCAGGAGATTGCTTCGCCAAAGAACGGCTCGCAATGACAGAAAGAGATTATGTTTCTCAAACGTTTCCAGCTCGGTCTTATCCATGTCGCGGTTGCGATGACTCTCGTCCCTATTAACAGCACACTCAACCGCGTGATGATCAAAGAGCTGTCCCTCTCCGCGACACTCGTTGCGATTCTCGCATCTCTTCCTTATTTATTTTCCCCGATTCAAGTTGCCATTGGCTCCTATTCTGACCGCCATCCCGTTTTTGGCTATCGTCGCACACCTTATATTTTCGTTGGATTAATTCTTTGCGTGCTGGGTGTGCTCGTCTCGCCGCAAGTGGCATTTCTGATGGCGAAGAACTTCCCACTTGGTCTGCTCATGGGGATGGTTGCATTTGGCGCGTGGGGCATGGGCTATAACTTGTCTGCTGTTTCCTATCTCTCCCTTGCTTCTGAACTCTCTGGCGAAAAGGGACGCGGCAAAACGATTGCGACCATGTGGTTTATGATGATCGTAGCGATCATTGTGACGGCGATCGGACTCAGTCACATGGTGGACCCGTACACGCCGGAAGCATTAATCCGTGCGTTTGGATATGTTGCCGCTTCCGCGCTACTCCTCGGCTTGATCGGTATTATCAGGCTTGAGCCGCGCTCTACCCCCCACTTCCCCCCCAATTTCGTCAAACAGGATTTGAAGAATGAGGGAAACGAAAAATTCCGAAAATGGGGAGATGAAAAGGGGGCTGCATCTGAATCCTATACTATCAAGCAAATGACATCTGCTATTACAGCAAATCCCGTCGCGCGGACGTTCTTCATCTATCTGCTTCTGCTTCTGGCCGCCATCCTCGGGCAGGACGTTTTGCTTGAGCCCTTCGGCGCACAAGCGTTTGGCATGAGCGTCAGGGAGACAACCAGCATTACATCCATTTGGGGGACGTTTGTTTTGCTGGCAATACTTGTCGCCGGATTCCTCGAAGGACGCGTCTCAAAACGGATCGTCGCGCAGTTTGGCAATATCGGCGCATTGCTTGGATTTATTGTTATTGTGGCAAGCGGACTCATCATCAATAAGAATGTTTTCTACACAGGCGTGACCCTGCTCGGCATCGGGACAGGACTCTCGACGGTCGCAAATCTCTCACTGATGTTCGACCTCACAGTTCCCGGCATGGTGGGGCTCTACATCGGCGCGTGGGGATTCTCGAATGCGCTTTCGCGTTTAACGGGATCCATTCTCGGCGGGGTGGTGCGCGATGTAGTGACACAGGCGACAGGCCTCGCGTTGAGCGGGTATCTTGTCGTGTTCAGCATCGAAGCGTTGATGCTGGTCGCCGCGGCGGTCATGCTCTATCGAATCGACGTCAAGGCATTTCAAAAACAGGTTCAGGAGCCGTCGTATGTTGAAAAAGTGGCGCTGGCGGCGGAATAAGCAATGATCACAATTGCTGATCGAATTTACTTTTCGGATTTGAACAATCCCTCAAAAGAGAAAAAAGAGACTGAAGAGGTTTGCATTGCGAACATCAGTCCGCTTGAACGGCAGAAACGGTTGATGTTTGGAATCAGGCAGTTCATCTTCACTCTGATTATTTTGGGGACCCTGGTCTTACTGCATGTGAATCCACTCTGGCGGCTCCCACTTTTGTTATTGTTTTGGGCCGCAGCAACCGGTTATTTTCAAGCCCGCGATAAAACCTGAGTATCGTTGGCTTCGCGCGGTTCGCGCAAGTTCGGCGATGAGGAAGAACAGATCGAAGATACAGCGGAGTTAATTCAAGTCCGTCGCCAGGCACAGCGAGTGATCCTTAAGGCATTTTTTGTGGCACTCTCCTTGACCCTGATTGCGTATCTCCTTCCTTTCTAGGAACAATGGATATCAACATGACAGACGAATGGCTTTCCCTCAGTGACGCAGCAAAACTTTTGGGTGTACATCCCAGCACGGTCCGCCTCTGGTCCGATAAGGGCGTGTTGCCCACGCACCGCACCTCCGGTGGACATCGCCGTTATCGCCGTGATGAGGTCGTATTGTGGTCAAACACCGCGCGTGAAGTACGCACCGAACCGGAAGGCGTTCTGCACATGGCAATGAAAAACGTCCGCGTGCAGATCGGCGAAGCAAATTTGGAACTGGAGGGCTGGTATCAAAAACTGGATGAGAACGCCCGCAAACAATATCGCGAAAGCGCCCGCTCCCTTTCGCAGGGACTGATGACCTATCTCGCCTCTGAGAACGGCGACGATTCAGAAGCGCACGCCATCGGGTATGAATATGCGTCGCGTGCCCGCCGCTATGGGCTCAGCGAAGTGGATGCGACGCGGGCGCTGCTATTTTTCAGAAATGTGCTGATCGAATCGGTTATGAAAGTGTATCGTGAAGCCAACATCCATTCAGGACGAGCGTGGGAGGAAATGCTTCACAAGATGCATACCTTTACCGATCTCATTCTGCTCAGTTTGTTGGAAACGTACCATAAATTGGAAAGTGTCAATCATTAATCGACTGGCGCTTTTATATTAAACTACAAAGGAACCCATCATGCAAAACATCACCCACTATATCCCCATCCTCACCACAATTGTTTCCTTTTCCTTCACGGCCGTGCTATATCGTCACTGGCAGCGAAAGCCCGAGGCAAAATATCTCATGTGGTGGACCATCGGCGCGTTTTGTTTCGGTATCGGTACATTGACCGAAGCAATTAATGTGCTGGTTGGCTGGAGCGTCATCAACATGAAAGCCTGGTACATCGCCGGCGCGTTGCTCGGCGCCTTCCCTCTCGCCCAGGGGACCGTCTATCTCCTTCTCAAAAAGAAGACTGCCGACATTCTTGCCTGGTTCTTCATCGTCTACATCGCCATTGCCGCCGTTGCGATCACCCTCTCCCCTGTCGATATGTCGCTCGTTGACCCAACCCGTCTCACAGGCAAGGTGATGACATGGACGTGGGCACGCCTGTTCTCGATCCTGCCCAACACCTATTCCTTGATCTTCCTCGTCGGTGGTGCAGCGTGGTCGGCGATCCAGTATGCGCGCAAAAGCAACAGTGGCAACCGCGTCCTTGGCAACTGGCTGATCGCCATCGGTGCGTTACTCCCCGGCATTGGCGGCTCATTCACCCGCCTGGGCTATGTGGAAGTTCTCTTCGTCACCGAATTCATCGGCATCGTCCTCATTTGGGCGGGCTATCGAGCCATGACCCAGACGCAAGCCGAATCCATTCATGCCGCGCAGGCAACCACAGATTAAAGTTTCTTAATTCAAGGACAGTCACTTTCGAGTGACTGTCCTTTTTATTTAACGCTATAATGAATTTATGATATTAGATCTTCCTCTCATCCTCGAAACCAGACGAAATCACGCGGTGGAACACGCAACACTTCACATCCTTGCCCGCAAGTATATTCATCAGTCCATGGCCGGACATTCCAACCCAACAGGCTTTTACCTGATGGGCAACTTCACCAGGGATGACATCATGGAAGCGGCAACCGAAGCAATGGGAAGGCTGCGCGCTGGAGAGAGCGAACTCGCCATCCACGAGGGATGCGGTACAAACATCGTTGCATCCACGCTCCTTCCGGCGACCTTTGCCTTTGTGCCGATGCAACGAGTGCGAACAACCTTTTGGCGGGTCTTCCTCATCCCGTTTGCGATCGTGCTCGCTGTCTTCGGATATTTCCTCAGCAAGCCGTTGGGACCCTGGCTTCAGCGCAACGTCACCACGGAAGCAAATCTTGGGGACATGCGCATCGCGGATATTATCCCCGTCCGCAAAGGACTTCACCGCGTCATCACAAAATAATTTAGCCACAGAGATCACTGAGTTCTTTGAGAAAATAGAGATGAATCTCAGTGGTCTCTGTGTGCTCTGTGGCTAAGAGTATCATGCCCAACATCCTCTTCCTCTACGGCAACGACGAATTCGCCATCTCGCGCAGGCTCAAGGATTTTGAGTCCGATTTCACCGATCCTACCAGCGCGGACATGAACACGGCCCGTCTCGACGCGCGTTCGATGAGCGAAGACGATTTGAACAATGCGGTCAATTCCACGCCTTTCCTCGCCGAGAGACGTTTGGTGCTGCTGGCAAATCCATCTGCGAAATACAATAATCAAGCCATCCGCAAAAAGTTTTTTGAATTCATCGAAAAAATGCAGGATACGACTCAGCTCGTGATGTATGAATCTGTTGAGCCGCGTGATGGAGAAAAACACTGGCTGGTGAAATGGGCGGAGAGGAATGAGAAGCTGATCCAGGCCAAAGCCTTCATGCTCCCGCGTCTAAAAGATATGACAGGCTGGATCGTTAACGAAATGAAGAATCAAGGTGGCAAGATCGAGCCGCGCGCCGCTGAGATGCTGAAAGACATGGTCGGCGTGGATACGCGCCAGGCAGGGATGGAGATCGCCAAACTGCTGGCATATGTCAATTGGGCGCGACCGGTCACAGGTCAGGATGTGGAAGCGGTGTGCATTGTCACTTCCCAGCAATCGGTATTCGATTTTGTCGATGCATTGGCAAATGGTAATGGCAAGTCTGCGCAACATCTTTTGCATCGCCTGCTTGAGAATGAAGACCCGTTCTCGTTGTGGGGTATGGTCGTCAGGCAGTTCCGCTTGTTGATCCAGGCGCGTGAAATTTTGGACGGACGCGGCAACAAAGATGATATGGCACGCGCAGTCCAAATCCATCCTTTTGTTGCCGAAAAGGCAATGCAACAAGCCGCGCGCTTTTCGATTGAATCGCTCGAAAGTATTTATCACCGTTTGCTGAATATTGACGAGGGGGTAAAAACAAGCCAGGTCACTCTTGATCTGGCGATGGATACGCTGGTTGTTGAACTGACTCGTTAGCATTTGCTATAGGTTGGTTTTCAAGCTGCAAAATGGACATATTGCGGGTCGCCGCCAGACCCATAAGCAGGCACATTGCTCCACCCATGATAAACCAGATTTGCACGCCTGCATGATCCGCCAACGGACCGGCGATCAATAAACCCAATGGGGAAAGGAGGGTCATCAAACTTCCCATGGTGGAAAAGACACGCCCTTGCATATCGGGTGCAATTCGCGCCTGTAATAATGCTCCCATGGGTGCCTCGGAAATTCCCATCATGATCGAGATCATAAATGAGCCCAGGATTGCCAGCCACAATGCGGTAGATGGAGCAAATCCCATCATTAAGCACCCGAGCCCGACGCCTGCCACGCCGAGCATTGACGTTAGAACTTTTCGACGTATAATCCAGACGCTGAAAATAAGTCCACTCGCCAACCCTCCGATGCTCGCGGCTGACCTGACCCGGGCGAATTGCATTGCGCCACCTTCAAAATGCTTTTGCACGAGAATAGGCATGAGTGAGAATGCCGGATCAAGCAGAAAATTGAGAATGGACATCATCACAATGATGTGGAGAAAGCCGCGCATGGATATGATATATCGCATGCCACTTTTCAGGTCGCTCAATAATGAGAAGGATAATGTTGGGTTGCTGGTTTGATTTGGCTGTGGAATAAAAACAAAAAATAAAGGCGTGATCCCCAGCAAGGCGGTAAGCACATCAATCATCAAAACATTTTGCAGCGGTAAAGCATTAATTAGGATTGCTCCAATTGGGGGAGGGCCGATTCTGAGTACATTACCGAGAATTTGATTGTAGCCAGCGACCTTTGAAAGATGCGATTCTGGAACCATCAGTGAAGTGGATGCACGCATGGCAGGGAATTGGAAATTTTCTCCCACCGCGCGCAAAAACAACACAATATAGATATAAAGGATTTCGGTATGCCCCAGAAGGAAAAGAATTGCCAGGCACAGCGTAGCAATTGCAACAAGTGCATCTGAAAGGATCATCAAAACGCGACGACTATATCGGTCGACCACCACGCCAGCAAAAGGCGCCAAAAGTGCATTTGGCAGGAAGACCATTAGCGATGAAGTTGCCAGCACTGTTGCCGAGTGAGTCTTTTCAGTCAACCACCAGATCAGAGCGAATTGAACCAGGGAACTGCCGATCAATGAAATCGCCTGCCCTATCCAGATCGTGAAGAAAGGTCGTTGCCAGTGAGATGGTGTAAGAGAAGATATATCATCCATGAATAAAAGGTTTCTGCTTTTATTCCTATACACTCCCGCGCTGTTTTAAACCTGCCTTTTCATAAATTGCATCGATCACGCGCATATTGCCGATGGCATCTGCAGGGTCAGTGCTGAGTCTCATTTCACCGCGTATCGCTTTCATGAAAGAGCGCAACTGCAAAACGTAAACATTCTCACCATTGGTGTGTTCAGAATATGAGCCCTTGCGTCCGCGAACGCTCAAACGATGAAACCAGTGCGGGTGATACGGATTGAAAACATGCAACTTGCCTTCACTGCCTTCAACCTTTAGGATTGAATGAAACAATCGCGGCGAGAGCATATCGCACTCCAAATGCGCAGTGCGACCATCCGCAAAGGACAGGTCAGCACTCATTTTATGATCCACTTGCGGAGCAAAGAGACGTGCTTCTGCGCGCTCAACATTCGGCTCTGCATCTGCAATGTGACGGATCAAGCTAACGGGATAACAACCACAATCCATCAACGCTCCGCCAGCTAGGTCATAGTTGAATCGTATATTGTTCGGCGCAGGAAGAAGAAAACAGAACTGCGCGTCGATGTGTTGAACCTTTCCGATTTCTCCGCTGTCGATGATTTCCTTCACCCGGGCGGTGAGCGGATGATAGCGATACGCAAAGGCTTCGCTGAGGAGGAGTCCCGTTTCACGCGCAACCCCGGCCATTTGCTCGGCTTCCTGCGTATTGGATGCAAACGGCTTTTCACACAAGACATGCTTGCCGGCCTTCAAAGCGCGAATCGTCCACTCGGCGTGCAGGCTGTTGGGCAGCGGATTATAGATCGCATCAATATCCGGGTCGGCAAGCAGAGCGCTATAGGTTTGATGAACTCGTGGAATATGGTGTTTCCTGGCAAAGGCATAGGCACGCTTCGGGTCGCGTGCCGCGATGGCAAGAACTTGCGCGTCGTGCACGGTACGCGCAGGGTTGGTTAGTGCGGCAGGGACAATCGCGGCTGCGCCAAGTACACCAATACGAATAGGAGCTGATTTATTCATGGGATTTTCGAAGGAATGTCGTGTACGGCGCTGACGATCAAATCTGCGACCATCGCCGCGTCGACCAGCATATGAAAGTGGCCTGCTTCCAATTCAGAAGTGGACCAACTCTCCTGCCGTGCCTGAATTGCTGCTTTTTTGTACGGTGCGCTAAACAGGATGTAAATACAGGACGCATCGGGCCAACCATCAAACACGGGAATAGGTTCTGAAAAGAAATCCAGGCCGCGTGGACGAAGTTCAGCAACCAATTGCTCGCGCAGGTTTTCATCTGGAATGATTTCACGAAGGTCATCACTACTCCAGTCTGGGAAGCGTCCGCCACCCTCCAGATATGCCTGGAATTCCTGCGCCCAATCGGAATCTTCCAATTTCATCAAGTCGAGACGCGTTTTCCCATCTTGTGGAATACCGGCATCCACAAATATATAAGCGGAGACAGGATTTGCGATGGATTGTCGTATCACGGGAAGCAAAGGTCCCGCTCCGCTATGGGCAACGAGAACAATAGAACGATCCTCCGGAATGTTGGTGAGGGCCTCTGAAAACGATTGGGCGTGCTGTTTCCAATAAGGTTCTTTTGAGTCAGGTGAGTCTTTCAGAGTGGGAACGATTACATCCAAGCCGCGTCGCCGCAATTGCGGAGCAACCCGTGTCCATGTGAATGCACCGACCAAAGGACTATGAATAAGCACATAAACAGTTCCCTCCAGGATCTGTGCTTTCAAAATAATGATTCCTGCCGTGGTTCATCGCTCTGATCGGGACCTTTCCAGCCATATTTCTTAAAGTCCACTTTATCCTTTACAAATATCAGCCCCTCTTCTTCAAGCAGGATACGTTGTTTCTCGGCTCCTCCCGGGCGCGGACTGATCTTCCCCTCTGAATTGATGACCCGCTGCCAGGGCACGTCATCGGGACAAGCGGCCATCGCGCCGCCCACCCAACGCGGACTGTTTGTTTTATAAGTTTCAAATTCCACGCCGATGGGTGGAGGGATCATCAGCGCAATATGTCCGTACGCCGCGACCTTTCCACGCGGGATCTGACGTACAAGGTTCCAGACTTGTTCGTAATAGGCTTGCTGGTTGGGAGGGGAGGAAAAGCGCATGGAGCACCTTCTGTCATTATGAGGAGCGTTCGATGTGACGAAACAATCTCCTCACACGAATTGGTAATTGGAGACTAGAGACCGGAGAACTCGCCACCAGTGATGGTCTTATCCATTAACTGACGTGATGAGTCGAAATTTAATTCCACGGCTATCTGTTGAAAGCAACGATTACCTCCCATCAAGGTTTTACGGATAAGGTAACCGTTTCCGTCATCATTCAAACTTAGATCGTTATCCAAATCCACGCGGCCTTCGATGAGCTCGCCGCAGCGCTTGCATTTCACCTGAAAGACGTAATATCGTTTTTCAGGTTTGGCAGGTGTGTTGCTGAAAAGGTTTTTGAGAAAGCCCATGAATACCTTCCCGTCATTGCGAGGGAGCATAGCGACCGAAGCAATCTCCCGTTTAATAAGCAGATCCTGACAATTGGTTTTTACCGTTTAAGAGAAGATTGTTCGCTGTGCTCACAATGACATTAATTGTTTAGAATCGATTCTATCCTATCCAGTTCCTCATCGCTGAATTTCAAATTGTTCAAAGCAGCGAGGCTGTCTTCGAGTTGTCTCACACTGCTCGCGCCGATCAGGGACGATGTGACGGCAGGTTTGCGCAGTGTCCAGGCGATTGCCATTTGAGCAAGGGATTGTCCGCGTGACTGTGCGAGTTCGTTGAGTTTCTGGACTTTGGAAAGATTTGATTTGACGTCATCAGGAGTCAACCAGACGCGCTCGGTTTTGCTGGCACGCGCTCCAGAGGGGATTCCCTCCAGGTAACGGTCGGTCAACTGTCCCTGCGCGAGAGGCGAGAAGACGATACATCCCATGCCCTCTTCGACGAGCACATCCAACAATCCGTTTTCGACCCAGCGATCGAACATGTTGTAGGACGGTTGGTGGATGAGACAGGGCGTCCCCATCTCCTGCAGGATTTCTGAAGCCCGTCGCGTCATGTCGGGATGATAGGAGGAGATGCCGACATACAGAGCTTTGCCCTGGCGGACAGCAGAGTCGAGCGCGCCCATCGTCTCTTCGAGAGGCGTTTCTGGGTCGAAGCGATGACTATAGAAGATGTCCACGTAGTCGAGCCCCATGCGCTTGAGGGAGGCGTCGAGGCTGGCAAGCATATATTTGCGCGAACCCCACTCGCCATATGGGCCCGGCCACATATCATAGCCTGCCTTGGTGGAGACGATGAGTTCGTCGCGGTAGGGATGGAAATCCTGTCTATAAAGTTCGCCGAATGTTACCTCGGCAGAACCGGGCGGCGGACCGTAGTTGTTGGCGAGGTCAAAGTGCGTGACGCCGAGGTCAAAGGCGCGGCGGGCGATGGCGCGTCCGTTTTCGAGGAGGTCGCGTCCGCCAAAGTTGTACCACCAGCCAAGCGAGATCGCCGGGAGCTTGAGTCCACTGCGACCCACGCGGTTATAGGTCATGGAGTTGTAACGAGTATCTGAAGCGAGGTAGGGCATACGCTTTCCTTATCAAGTTATGTCGGTGGTCGAGTAGTTCCGAGCGAAAACGAGGAACATATCGAGACCACCACGTTTTTAAAAAATCTTTTGTTTGCCTATAACCTGTTGGTCTCGATACGGGCGAGAAAGAACACTCACCTACTCGACCAACGCATTATTTCTCCAAATTGAAATGCACCAAACGATACTCCTTTGAAATTGCATCCAGTTGTTCGTCGTTAAGTTTCTTGATGTCGATTCCGAGTATGGAAGCTGCAAACCCTGATGCAATCGCGATCTGCCTGATCAGGAACAAGCGTCGCGGCGAATCAGTTACATCCTCTGCACAGTAATATTTCTTTCCTTCAGGCAGCCACAGCTCCACTCTGGGATACACAAGCATATTACGATACCAATCCGAGATGGAACCGAATCCGGCCGTGCAATAGATCTCACCGTCCACGATCGCGTAATTGACCGGTGTAAGATATTCCTTTCCACTTTTGCGGCCGCGGTGTTTGATGACCATAATGCGACCAAATCCCGCGGGCCAAATATTGATCGCTTTTCCCCAGCCCATTTTCCACATCCAAACCATGAAACGATTCATGGAATGAAACACTCTTCGCAACGTGTCCATTTGTTTTGGTGTAAATTTTGTAACGTCCATGTTTCCTCCCGAAATGACGATAGACGAAAGGCAGTAGACCGCGAGATACGGTCCATCGTCTATCGTCCACCGTCCATTAAAATTTCCATTTCTTCAACACATCAATCGCTTTATAGTTTGTCAAATCCAACTGCAGCGGCGTAATAGATACACAACCGGCGCGCAGTGCACCGAAGTCTGTGCCGGGCTCATCCACGCCGGTGGGATATTCACCCCCGATCCAGTAATAGGGCTTGCCGCGCGGGTCGACGCGGGATTCGAGCGCGTCGCGATAGACGCGCAGTCCCTGGCGCGTGATGGTATATTCATTGATCTCGCTTTCCTTCAAATACGGGACATTCACATTTAATACAACGCCTTTGGGCAATCCATCCTCGATGACCTGCTCGGCAACGCGTCTCGCCACGGTCGCGGCTGTGGAGTAATCCAACGGACCCTTATGTCCCTCCGGCGAATCCAGCGAGACCGCAATTCCCTTCACGCCCGCGATGACCGCTTCCATCGCGGCAGTGACCGTCCCGGAATATGTGACATCATGTCCGATGTTGGCGTTGGGATTGATGCCCGAAACGACGAGATCGATCTCGTCCTCGACAAGTCCCAGCAGCGGAAGCGCGACACAATCTGACGGCGCGCCATCCGACATGAAAGCAGCCGTCCCATCCGCGAGCACCGTTTCCTTCACCCGCATCGGACGATCCATTGTTTTGACATGCCCGGAGGCAGACCAGTTCCGGTCGGGCGCGAAGACCGTCACTTTGCCGAGCTTGCGCATCTCCTGGGCAAGAGCGAGGAGTCCAGGCGCCTGCACGCCGTCATCGTTTGTTACGAGAATATGCATGGTTCATATCCGCTCCGCTGGTTGAGTAGGCGGTGCTTTTCCGCTGTATCGAAACCAGCAATGAGAGCAATCATGGAATTGGTGGTTTCGATACGTCCCGCGAAAACATGCGGGACTACTCAACCACCAGATTACTTTTGAGATTATAACCCCGCCTGTATAATACCTTTCATGCCCTACAAGAATCTTCCTTATTACTTTTCCCTTCCCACTTCTTTCCTCTTTCTCCTTTTTTCCTGCACCCCTACTCCTCCAACCTTCCAAACATCTTTCTTCGTCTATCGCTTCGATCCTCCGGGATTTGTGGAATTCTCCCCGGATTTCCAACCTATTCGCGAAATTCCATTTTCTGTCCCTCCGGATTGCGGATTATTGGATGTCTATCCCGCGCCGGTTGGAAAATATCTGCTGATCGAATTGAGTTGCCCCAACGGGCAGACGGTCCTTTTTTTGGACGCTGAGTCTGGTTCCATTACCCAGCCAATTACCGACTCTGACAGCCACTTCCTCGCATGGACTCCTGATGGAAAGGCTGCTTATCTGAAAGTTGATTCATTGGGCAATGCTCACATCATCCGCATGGATGCAAATGGGAAGGAGAAGTTTATCCCTATCACAGAATTCACCTACGATCTCTCTGCAAATCCAATCAGCCAGGATTTCACTTTCACTTTCTCGCGTGGAATGGGTGAAGGTAGCGAGCTTTGGCTCGCGAAACATGATGGAAAAGTTGTTCAGCAGTTGTACACCGATCAATTCAATTACATCTCGTTTGGACGTTACTCGCCCGATGGAAGTAAGATCGCATTCATCAAAGTCCCTGATTCACAGACTCCGTTCACGGTGGGAGAACTATGGGTGATGAACGCCGACGGATCCAATCCACGCAAACTCGCAGATGCGGACGCAGGTCACGGCTACGCGGCGAACTGGTCACAAGATGGGAGCCAGATTGCGTTTGTGAAACGGGAAAACCCAAAAGATGGAGCGGCAAATCAATCATCTGATTCGTTAATCAGTAATATATATCTCGTAAATATCAAGAGTGGAGAATTGAGCCAGGTCACACAACTGGCAAATGGACATGTTGAAACTCCGCACTGGTCACCGGACGGGAACACTTTGGCATTCACCGTGGTCCTAAATGGTAGAATGCAAACGCAGATCGCGGAGATTGCATCGGGTGCGATACGGACTCTTATAGCGGACATTGCCCCCGTAGGGGGATCAACCTGCTGTCCAGCTTGGATGCGAAAGTAAGTTCCTGCCACTGAGCCACAGAGAAATATTTAAGCTCTTCGAACCCGTGTCTTTATTTCCCCCATTCGGGGACTGTGACTAAAGTTTGAAAGTGAGTCTTGATGATTCGACGAATCGTAGTGATGCTGGTCTTGTCATTATTTTTAACATCCTGTGGCGGCGCGGCTCCGGCAGCGACACAAGCTCCCGCAGCAACAGAGCCCCTTGCCATCGAGGCTCCGGCCGCAACAGAGGCATTTGGGGGGGATGTCAATACGCCAACACCCGAACCACCGACGGAAACATTTACGCCCGCTTCGACGAACACTCCCGCCGCTACCTTCACTGACACCCCCCTGCCAACACTTGAATTACCGACCGAAGCAGTCAATGCTCCAACGCGCGCCGTCTGGGATGGAGTCCCAACCTACCTCGGGGATTCAACTCCTGGATATGATTTTCGCGTTACATATGACCCCGACCTCTGGGCAGTGACATCCGATCAGTTTGGCTTTCCATCGCTCGCACACCGCAATATTCCGAATTGCGTGATCTCCGTCACCTCAGGACGCGGTTTGCCGCTCAGCATGACCGTGGAACATGACATGCTGAAAACAGATACCGTCACGTTCGATGTTGGCACGGCCTACGAAGACGGGGTGAAAAAATTTGTCACATACACAGGCGGTGACGGTAATATCATCACAGCCTTTGAAGTTTCTTTTGACGAAGAAGGCGATGTCTGTCTTGCGGACGCGGTAACGGTTCTTTCCACGCTGCGATCTGTCCCCGCTTCGCAAGCCACACCAACGCCGACGCCGTAATGTAAAATAATCGATACACAGGTGACAGTCGCTTTCCCAAGAGACTGTCACCTTAAGGGAAGATTGTGACACGATCAATCAAGAACGTTCTCATTGCACTTATTCTTTGCATATTTTTCCTCAGCGTGCGCGGCGCGTCTGCAGAACACGCGAATGCACCGGCGCAAGTTGTTGCGCCATTTTTGTATCCCCCCTTTCCCGGTTCCGCATCACAGGAATCCCTTTTCGATCATTCCACACCAAACTATACATACGATAATAAGGTCGTTGCTTTCACAGGTGATGTGGCAAATAAAAATTGTCCTATTCCCGCGCCTCCGGGGACTCCCCCACCACAGGCAGGAGTCTGCAACGCGGGCGCGGGCGGATACTGGTCCTACAGCCTGGGCGATTGGATGTACTATGACGGCCATGATGGCATTGACTTTGGCATTTCCTATCGTCCCGTCTATGCCGCGGCAGATGCCGACCAGATCGTCTACGCCGGCTGGTGGGACCCACAGAATCACAAAGTCAATCTTGGCATCTACGTCCGCCTGCATCATTCGAACGGCTACAGCACATATTATGGACATATGAGCGCAGTGGCCGTGCAGGCGTGCAGCACAGTTGGATGCGCATCAGTCCCTCATGGCGAAATGATTGGCATCAGTGGAACAACGGGCAACTCCACGGGTCCACATTTGCATCTCACAGTCCGCAATCCATCCAATAAATCCGTTGACCCGTACGGTTGGAAAGGAAGCGGCATTGATCCCTGGGTCAACAACCAACCGGAATCGTTGTGGGTTACATATCCCTCCTTCGTCTACTACGGCGCGAAGATCTATCCATCTGGCCCCGCGCTCCCATATCCGCCGGCGCCATCCACGGGAATCGTTGTGGATGATGGCGGATCAAATTATGTGGAAACTCCTGTTGATTGCTGGTTCGACATCGCGGCGGGCGGTTCTCAAGGTGGGATCCTACGATACTCCAAAGCGCGCACTTCATCCCCCACTTGCACTGCGCAATGGAATTTGCCCGCAGGTGCCAAGGATGGCTTCTATTCCATCTACGTCCGTATTCCCCCGGTGCGCGCCACTACCGAGGGTGCGATCTACACGATCCGTCACGCAGGCAGATCGGACACGGTCGTCCTCAACCAGTCTGTATTCCCCAACATCTATTACGTCACTGATGGATGGTTATATATCGGCAGATATAACTTCACGGGGCAGGGTGATGAATATATCGAACTCACCAACCGGACTCAGGATGAAACCGCGGCGGTCTCCGGTTTGTTAGTTGGTCTGGACGCGGTTCGATTCGTCTTCCAGGGCAACGTTACTCCGACTCCGCTGACGCCGGTCACCGTTACCTCGACCCAGACTCCCAGCCTCACACCATCTCCAACAATCACGCGCACTCCTTCGTTGACTCCAACGCCAACAATCACGCGTACACCTACATCCACGCGTACTCCCACCCGCACACCAACGGCAACG
>JBGPNQ010000066.1:0-18807 GCA_041487615.1 Anaerolineae bacterium | reverse complement strand
CTCTGGCACTGATCCAAAAATACCTTCAAAATTGACCAGTGTGTAAAATAACTTGTATTATTTCAGTAAATCTGGATAAAATACATAGAGTTCGAGCTCTGTCTATTTGAAACAACGAGGTTGATGAATGTCTGATGGCGCAGTTCGCCTCCACATTCGACTGATGGGAACTCCAGAAACCTTTGCGGGAGGAATTCCCCTTATCTTGAATCAACTCAAGTCACGCGGCTTGTTATTTTATCTCGCGGCAACTGGGCAACCTCACACCCGTGAGCATCTAGCGACCTTATTGTGGAGTGAATCAGGTCAGAGCGAAGCCTATCATTCTCTCCGTTCCTGTCTGTATCATTTGCGTAAAGCTTTGCAAGCCGCTCAACTGGATGAGGTTCTGATCAGCGACGGTGATTTGCTGAGGCTTGATCTATTAGCTTCCAGGTGTGATGTAATAGAGTTTCATCGGCTGCTGGCGCTCGGTGATGAAAGTTCACTCTCCCAGGCTGTAATGTTCTGGAAGGGTTCACTATTGCAAGGCTTTTCCATCCCCGAGGCTCCCATGTTTGAAGATTGGGTGCAGATTGAAAGCAGACGTCTTAGTCAAGCTTGTTTTGAAGCCTTGGATCGTCTAGCGGATTGGGCAGAAAAGCGTGAAGCATGGGCGGTTACGGTTGGTTATGTCAAACAGATGATCCAGATCGATCCACTATCCGAAATAGTACAGCAGCGATTGATGAACTTGTACCTGCAGCAAGGCGATATTGGTCCGGTTTTGCGTCAGTATCGTCAGTTCGAAAATCACTTGAAACAAGAATTGGGAATTGCGCCAAATTCTGAAACCCGAAGGTTGTACGAGAATGCTCTTCGCCAGCAGCGGAGCGTAACAATCATTCCCGTTTCATCTCATACTTCGATGCCAGTTCCCAACATATTGCCTTTTGTCGGGCGTGACGATCTAATTCATGAGCTATCAAGTATCAGCGAAGATATTAAAGTGGGACGAGGTGCAACTGTCTTGATTCAAGGCGAGGGCGGAATTGGCAAGAGTCGTTTTATCCATGAATTTGCATCTAGACTGATAACCAGCTCGCAACCTTGGATAATTTTGCAAGGCGCGTGTTCACCCTTCGATGATTTGCTCTCGCATGGCCCCTTCATCGAAGCACTGCAAGATGGAATGACCGATGATTTGGACGATCTGTTGAACGAGTCAGCCAACAGTGTGCCCGATGCGCGAGGGCGTTTTTTCTGGCGTGTTTTGCAGGCAATTCGCTCTCTGACGCAAAGTGCACCGTTGTTGCTTTTCATTGAAGACCTGCAATGGGGGAACAGCTCAACGCTTAACCTCTTTGGATTTCTCTCTATGCGATTGCACCACCTGCCCGTGATGCTAGTAGGCACGGTACAACATGCAGACGCGATTCCTGCCTTGCAAAGATTGATCACACTCGGACGCCGCCGCCATGAACTCCGTTTGTTATCGTTAACTCCACTTGCGCAAAAAGCCATCGCAGACCTTTTGCTCGCGTCAAATGTGAATCCGAGTTCGATAGAAACTCTGGCAGAATGGCTGAATGCCAAATCGTCCGGCAATCCATTTTTGCTTTCCGAAATTCTTGCGCAGTTGCGTACGGAAAAAATCCTCAAAGCCGCAAGCGATGGCTGGCAATTGGATACAACGCAATGGCTGAGATGGCGTACTACGTTTTCGTTGCCTGAAACAGCGCATGACTTGGTTGGATGGCGCCTTGCAAATATTTCACAGGAAGCGCGCAATTTGCTAGATGTGCTGGCGGTGGCTTCTCAGCCAGTGCCTGAATCGGTGCTCCGAAATGTTCCTAGCATCTGGGGCGACTCGTTCCCCGCGCTCGTAGACGATTTATCCGCTCGTGGACTCATTATGGAATTGCGTGGTAACTCAACTCTGGCGCTGCCGCATCACTTATTGCGCGAGACCTTATTACACCGCTTGAGCAATTTGCGTCGCCGAACCATTCATCGTCAACTGGCAGAGGCACTGGAAGCGCAGACATCTTCTGTTTCTAATGTTTGGCTCCATCAGATCGCGATGCATGCCGTTGCTGGTGAAGATGTGAATCGGGCGCGCTCTTATGGCATGCGTCTCCTGTCTGACCTCCCGCACGAATATACAGGTGCAGAGACCACCGACTTTGTGCATCACTTGCACGACCTTCTCGCTCCAACAGCCTCACCTGTTGAAATGGTGCTCATCACGCGTGCCTTGGGGCTATTGCATCAATCGCTCGGTCATCTTGAAGCGGCTGGTCAATGGCATCGACAGACTCTTGAGTGGGCGCAGAAGACGGATGATTACGCCTCTCAAGCCGAAGCGTACTTCGAAATGAGCGAACTTGCCCTTATGAGCATTGACTATCGCACAGCGAGGCAGACTGCTGAAAAAGGTCTCGAAGTAATTAGTGCCTCAATGGGCGATGTGCTATTGACGTCTATTGGAAGAGGTCATCGATTGCTGGGCGCGTCACTGGCAATGGAGGGGCGCGACCTGGCTGGCGCCGAAGAACATCTGCAAAAGGCGGTCGAAATTCATCGCCAGATTGAGAATCAAGGCGACCTATGCGCGGTGTTATTCGAACTCGGAAATGTCGCCGCGCAGCGCGGGGACTTGCAACGCGCCCTCGATTTCTATGGTGAGTCCGCGCGTGTGGCGGAGGCGGGACGAATCCATTATTATCTGGCGCTGGCACGCAATAATTTTGCGTATCATAGCCTGTTGCTGGGTCGCGTGGATGAGGCTGAACAATTTGTTGCTGAGGGAATCAAAATTGCGGAAGCGTATGACCTGCTTGCCGCTCTGCTTCATCTTTACAGTACCAAGGGCGAAATCCAACTGCACCTCAACAAATGGAATGAAGCGAAAGCGTCATTCCATGCCGGACTTGCGCTCGCAGAGGAACTTGGCAGCCTTGAACGTCAGGCGGGTTATCGCGGTGGACTCGCCCTGGCCGCGCGCGGCAAAGGGGATTTCGATGTGGCGCAGCATCTGCTCGAAGAAGCGCTCGCTTTGATTGCCGAACAGGGATATTGGCACCTCCGCACGCGGCTTCAACTTTGGCTCGCTGAGACGCTCTTTGAACAAACCGACTATGATGGGGCCGCAAAACTTCTTGACGAAGCCATGCAGATCGCCCGCTCCCAGCACCGCAAGCTACTGGTCGAACGAGGGGAACAATTACACGCTCGACTCCTTTCCATAAGAGCAAACTAATTCGAGCTTTGACGCTCCAGTGACGCCTGCTGACTATTATTAAATCATTCTGGTCTAGCCTTTAGACAATGAATGGATTTAATTACGTCTCTTACGTCCAAGAGGTCATCTTTGCCCCTGGCGCATTAGCGCGTCTGCATGAGGCGGTGGAGCGGCTTGGCTGGCAAAGGTTGATGCTCTGTGCGAGTCATTCCATGCGGTCAGGGGGGCAGGTTGGTAAAGTCGAATCGAATCTTGGGGGAAAACTTGTCGCGGCATTCGAAAACGTTCAACCACATGTCCAGGATGTTCAGTTTCGTGAAGCCCTTGTGCTTGCCAGCGAGAAAAAAGTAGATGCAGTTATTGGCATAGGGGGTGGCAGTCCGATTGGTATGGCAAAGGCAGTTGGGTTTCAACTAAATCATCCGATTATCGCCATTCCTACAACCTACGCGGGTTCCGAGATGACACCTGTCTACGGCATCACGCATACAGACGAGAACCCACCGCGCAAAGTCACGGTTAATGACTCGAAGATCGTGCCGCGCCTCGTCATCTACGATCCCGAAATCACGCTTGATTTACACCCCACGCTAACCGCTTCCACTGGCATCAACGCCCTGGCACATTGTGTCGAAGCGTTGTACTCGAAGACGCGCAATCCCGTTTCGACAGCTGCCGCAGTAGATGGTGTGCGGCACATCGATAATGCTTTGTTGTCTTGTTATCAAGATGGGACGAATTTGATTGCGCGCGCCGAAATGCTGCTCGGCTCGCATCTTGCGGGGCTTTCGCTTGCCTCAGTTTCAATGGGACTTCATCATGGCCTCTGTCATGTTCTCGGCGGGAGCGCGGGTGTTCCGCACGGAGTGGCTAATGCCATCATCCTGCCGCATGCCATCCGCTTCAACGCGGATGCGACCGCGCCACAGTTGATCCCAGCCGCAGAGGCGATGAAGGTATCAGAAAACGGGAGCGGGCCAATTGGAGTCATTGAGGCGCTGGCTGAAATGATCGATGAACTCATCCACAACATGAATCTCCCTCAACGTTTACGTGAAGTCGGAGTCGCTGAATCCGATTTGCAGCGACTTGCCCAACTCGCGTTCCAAAACCGAACTGTCCAAAACAATCCGAAGCCTATTACCGATGTGACACAACTTGAAATCTTGCTGAGAGGTGCTTGGTAGAAAGAGGTGAAACGCAAAATCGAAGTAATGAAGGTATGTCTTGAATGATTGTCGGTGGATAATTCTTAGACAAAGGAGAAATAAAATGCCCCCTGTAAATTCCATGGACTATAATGGTAAAGATACCGTGTTGGATGTCGTTCGCACCGACGCAGCCGAATTCTTCAAGATCGTGGATGACCCACAGAATTGGCACGTGCAAACGCGCTGTACCGAGTGGGAAGTCCGCGATATGGTCGGACATATGCTCGATGTGACCGAAGGATATCTCTCCCGCTGGAAAAGCGCGCGCAAGAATGAACCCAGAGATACTGTCCCTTTGACAAGTATGAGTCACGACCTGAATGAACATGCACAGGCTTTTCGCAGTCTGCCGCGGGAAGAAGCGATTGCACGCCTCAAAGAAGATTACAGCAAGATGATGGATACGTTCGAGAAATTGACCGCGGAGGAGTGGAACAATTTCATCGTAACCCATCCCTTCATGGGACCATTGCCAACCTTTCTCTATCCTGCCTTCCATGTCATGGACTATGGAGTCCACACCTGGGATATGCATTGGGGTCTGGGTGACAAGGATCGCAAGCTGGACGAGCGTACTGCCGGTGTATTGATTCCCTACATGCTGTACGCGCTTCTACCCTCAACGGTGGACCAGCCCTCTGCCAAAGGTGTTGATGTAGAATATGGTATAGAAGTTTCCGGTGAATGGGGCGGCAAGTGGCGCGCCACCGTCAAGGATGGCAAATTCGAAGCCAAGCCGACTGATAATTTCGATGGCTGCAACGCGATCTTCAGCTTCGACCCATCGGACTTTGTACTCACAGCCTTCCAACGTTTCGACGGCGGCACCGCTCGTGGTGACGAGGAAACAATCAAGAAGGTAAGAAGTTTGTTCTTTAGGATATAGAGCCCTGTTATGTCATTCTGAGCCGCGGAGCGGCGAAGAATCTCTGACTTGCCGAGAAGACTGCAAGACGGAGAAGGGATTCTCACCTGCACTTGCATGTGATTTGCTTGGCAAATCATGCAAGTGTCGCTGCCTTCGGTCGCTCAGAATGACATGATACAGAAAGTGGAGAAACGATATGTCAAAAATCCAAACGCAAGGCGTTCACCACATTACGTTCGTTGGCTCCAACCGCGAAGCCATTATTGATTTTTATCAAGGTGTTCTGGGAATGCCGCTTGTATTTGAGCAACCTAATCTGGATGTGCCGGACGAAATGCATCTCTACTTCGATCCTGGTGATGGTCGCTTAATTACGTTTTTTGTGCGCCCGACGCGCGTGAATGACCCAACGCCGAATCCACAGAACATAGGCAACCTTCATCATCTTGCCTACAATGTCTCGCGTGCTACATACACTCAAGTCGCGGCGCGGCTCAAAGAACGTGGCATCGAGAACACCGGCAACATCGACCGTGGCTTCATGGACTCGATCTACTTCCGCGACCCGAACGGTCAACTGCTTGAAATGGCTTGCTTTAAGTTCACCCCGCCTGAGGGTCACACTTATGCCGATGTGCTCAGCGTGGCGCATCGCATGCGCGTCGAAAAAGGTGATTATGCCATCGCCGACAATCACCTTGCGGATGCTATTGCCGAATTAACAGAGAAGAAGATCAAAATCACCGCATGATGGTCTCTGCCGAAAATGACCCGCGTCGACATGGGACCATCTGGGTGCTGCACGTGGATCAAGAGATGACGGCGGTCGCCCCACGCCTCCGCGCGGAGTTTAGCCGTCTCACCCTGGACCTCGCGCCTGCTCTTGCCTCCTCGACAAATTCTCTCAGCTTGACAGAAATTACCAAACGGATCGAGTCTGGACGTCAATGCCATGTTGCCCGGGTCGATGGACAAATCGCCGCCTATGGCTGGGTGAGTTTTGTTGAAGAAGATATTGGTGAGCTGAATCTCCGCATCAAGCTGCTGGCCGGAGAAGCCTACATCTGGGATTGCGCAACGCTACCGGCCTTTCGAGAGAAACTGTTGTACAGCGCGCTGTTGATCCACATCCTTGGAGAGCTTCACGCCCAAAAGATATGCCGCGCCTGGATCGGCGCAAATCTTGAAAATGTTGCCTCACAAAAAGGAATTGCCCGCGCTGGTTTTCATCACGTCGCGGACTTAATCATTGAACGCGTACTGGCAATGCGGCAAGTCTGGGTGATAGGCTTGCCGGATGTTCCAGGCCCAATCGTTGCAGAGGCTCGGCGTGTTTTTCTGAACGATCGCGATAAGGTGTGGCAGAGCACTGCGCCAACTACTGTAGAGGCGAAAAGCAAAGGAACGATCGAATGAATGCTTCACCACACCGCGGTCAGCCTGTATTGCTGGCAGGCGAGTCTCTCTCCCGCGCTCGCGCCGCGATGTTGATGATCCATGGACGCGGCGCCCGCGCAGAGGATATTTTGTCGTTGGCTGATCAATTAGCGCAATCAGACTTTGCCTACCTGGCGCCACAGGCTGCTGGCAACACCTGGTATCCCAACCGTTTCCTTGTTCCACTGCTGCAGAACGAACCCTTCTTGTCGTCAGCGTTGGAATTTGTTGGCGATGTAATGAAGCAAATCCTTGCGGCAGGCATCCCAGAGGAGCGGACGATCCTGTTGGGATTCTCACAAGGGGCTTGTCTTACCCTGGAATTTGCAGCTCGCAATGCGAGACGCTTTGGCGGGGTAATAGGGCTCAGCGGCGCGTTGATCGGTCCCGACGACACCCCGCGCGATTATGCGGGCTCGCTGGCAGGTACGCCCGTTTTCTTGGGGTGCAGTGATGTAGATTTTCATGTTCCAAAGGAGCGCGTGAATGAGACTGCTGAGGTTATGCATAAAATGGGTGGCAATGTGACCGAACGACTGTATCCAAATATGGATCATACGATCAACCAAGATGAAATTGATTTTGTGCGCGGGATCATGGATATCGTCCTGTCGTCCTGAAAACCTTGCTCAATTGTGTCCATCCCTGCCCTCTAGGAGAAACGGTGAATTGTATAATAGGAATCCATTGAGCCAGGAAATATAAGCCTTACTATGGTTCCCTCATCGTGTGCGCTGGAAAGCGAGATGCTGCCGTTCATTGTATCCATCAGGGACTTTGCTATTGATAGGCCCAGGCCAAACCCTGCCATGGTTATGGAGTCATTGCCGCGGTAGAACCGATCGAAGACGTGTTCGAGCTTTTCGACGGGTATGCCTTCACCAAAATCCTCCACTTTTATCTCGACTTGTGCACGCCGAGCTCTGAATCTGCTCGCATCGGGGGAGATCACATTCGCCGATCTGCTGAAAAATGCTAATGATGAGGTCAACGGCCCATTCAACAGCCATTTGGAGACTTTGTGGTACCGACTCCCCAAACAGCAGGATATCTTGTAGGCGCTCAGGGAGATCCTGGATAAGAACCAGTGTAAGGATGAAAAAGTGCGGTATCGCCTGAAGGGCGCCGGCCTGGTTCGCCGCGTGCCAGGGAACGGTAGAAATGTCCAGGCGCGCTGCAAGCTATATGAGCCCTTACTGAAGGAACGGCTGCGCAAGTATCGGAGCGCTTGAATGATCGAAATTAGGAGCTCTGGCTGTCGAGTTTGTATATCCAAATCTGGATTCACAACACAAAAACCAGAAGTTCACTCTATAGAAATCGTGGCGTATTTCCATCGGACAGCAAAGAGCTCAAAATAGAATCAAACTATTTTGTTAATGAATTTGAAACGAGATCTGATCATCACGTAATAACTGCATCCTATCGCATCTGAAGGAGCGACAGAATTCTGTTTCTTGATGAGGTTGGATAAAACAAAAACAACTTGATAATCATCAAGTTGTTTATACAGGCGGTCCCGACGGGATTCGAACCCGCGATCTCGGCCTTGACAGGGCCGCATGTTTGGCCGCTACACCACGGGACCAGTTCTTCCAAACAAGCGGGCAGGAGTTTACCATGCGTATCAGCACGTGTCAATACGCCCAATCGTGATAAAGCGCAGGGTCGGTAGGCGTCAAACCAGATGGGTCATGGACGTATACATAATCACCTTCATGTGCCCAATTGAAAAGCCAGTGTGAATCGCCAACGGACAGATTGATACACCCGTGTGACTGTGGATATCCAAAACGCGTACGCCAATAGGCACCGTGCAACGCGCGCGCCTTATCGAAATACATCGTCCATGGAACATTATCGAGATAATAGTAGTCGGATGGATCGCCGTTGCGCATGGTTTCAGTTTCTTTTTTCTGATAGATCTGGAACAAACCAGGGCGAGTCCAGAACGGTTCGAGTCCGCTTGCTATGACCGTCGCAAAAACCAATTGTGAGTTGTCATACACCGTCAGCGTCTGTTCCTCCAGGTCAACATCGATCCACCGTCCATTCGTGACGCCGTCCGGAGGTGTTGTATTGGGTGTAACCGTTGCCAGGATACGCGCTTCTACCCATTGATCGGGACCGATGAGGTTCCAGTCCACGCTATCTGCGCTTTGCGTATCGTACACAGGAACAATGTCAACGTACGGATAAAGGATTCTGTCGGTTAGCGGCGTGTTATATCCAGGCGAGGTGTGTACAGGAACACTATCGACATAAAATGGCAACGGCCATGCAAAAGCATGATCCGGAGTTGAATTGAACTGCAATCCTTGAAACCGTGAATACTCGCCAATGCGCGAACCCTTGCCAGGAATCCACCCCCCGGATTGAAGCATGTAGTAGATTCCATGTCCGGTATCGACCCGGTCAATGTAGGAAACGTAAACAAAGCCAGGTGAGAAGGATTGTCCTGTCGTACTGCCTCCATCCGGTCCGCTCAAAATTGGCACGATATCTTTGTCCAGCTTGAAGTAAAAATATGGAAGTTGAGTGAGCGCTGCAGTTGGCCTAAATGCAGGCAACGGGCGTGGGGGAATGGTTATTCCAAGCCCTGCCATTTCCTTAAGATATTCTGATGGACCAATGGGAAGGCAATCGCCTGGCGAGTCAAGGTATACGCCAGGTACACAGACTACAGCTCCGCTATTGCTTTCACCCCGTGAATCCGTTCCTTGTGCCTGGGTTAAGAGATGCGGAACAAGACTAAACAGGAAGACAGCTGGAAGTGTGTAAATAAGTATTTTTTTCATGGTTTTAGGTTGGGTTTGGGGATTATAGCATGTGGCATTTACATTTCTGTTAGTTAAGGAGGCGTTCATTTGCAGGCTGGCTTGACACATTCAGTCCACTATGCTAAATTATCCGCACTTCATTTTAAGCTCACCAGACAAAGGATTCGTCTGGCATCAACTCCATGCAGGAGGGTTGTCTTGTCCAAATCACGAACGCAACAAATGGTAGACCGTCTGCGCGAGCTCCAAGCCTCCTCACCGGATATCGAGGCTTCCGCAGTTGTCAGCGTGGATGGTTTAAGCATCGCATCTGCCTTGCCCCAGGGTGTCGAAGAAGATCGTGTTTCAGCAATGTCGGCCGCAATGTTATCCCTGGGAGAACGAATTGCATCGGAACTCGGACGTGGTACGCTTGAACAGGTTTATATTAAAGGGGAAAAAGGATTTGTGGTCCTGATGTCGGTTGGGGAAGAGGCTGTTCTCACTGCATTGGCGCGCGAACAGGCAAAACTCGGCCTGATCTTTTTAGACATGCGGCGCGCCGCTGAAGATCTGACGAAACTGATTTAATCGGAGTCATTATGAGTCCTGTTCAAAAGGCCGGTCTGTATTATCCCAATAAATTTGGTTTGATCACGATCAAGTCACTCGAAGAGGTAATGGGCAAGAATGGATTGAATGCCATCCTCAATCTTGGTGGCTTGAATCATTATATCGAAAATTATCCGCCCGATAACCTGGATAAAGGTTTCGATTTTGCGGAGCTTTCCGCCATCGGTGTTGCCCTCGAGGAAATGTATGGTCCTCGCGGTGGCCGCGGATTGGCCCTGCGTGCCGGACGCGCTACTTTCTCTGACGCGTTGAAGAACTTCGGCGCACTGGCTGGTGCAGCAGACCTTGCTTTTGTCGTGCTGCCTCTTCAGTCAAAGCTCCGTATTGGTTTGCCAGCATTTGCAAAGATTTTCTCTCAACTCAGCGATCAACCTACTACGGTAGAAGAAAAAGATACAGAATTTATCTGGACGATCCACAAATGTCCAGTTTGTTGGGGACGCACAAATGCAGATAAGCCAGTTTGTTATATTGCAACTGGTATTTTGCAGGAAGCGCTCAAATGGGTTTCTGGTGGTAACGAATTCCGAGTGAACGAATCAAAATGTGTTGCAGTTGGGGATGCAGTCTGCGAATTTGTCATCCAAAAAGAACCCATTTCATGACCAGGCCGGGAAATCGTGGCAGACGCTAAATCGAAGATCCTGATCGTTGAAGATGACCTCGATGTTGCCGAGATGTTGAACGCGTATTTCCGCGTCCAGGGCTACGAGGTCTTTACCGTTAACTGGGGTGAGGATGGTGTACGAGCTGCGCAGACCATTCTGCCTGACCTTGTGATCCTCGATATCCGTCTTCCCGATATTGATGGGTATGAAGTTGCGCGACGGGTGCGCAGTGACCGCAGGACGAATGAAATCCCTATTATCTTCCTGACAGAAAAGCGCGAACGTGTGGACCGCTTGCAGGGCTTTGAGGTGGGCGCCGACGATTACATCACAAAGCCGTTCGATGTTCAGGAACTCCGCCTGCGAGTTCGGAATGCACTGAAACGCGTCAGCCAGGGGTCATTGACGAATCCCGTCAGTGGACTTCCCGAAGGTCCGTTGGTGGAGGAACGTCTCTCTGAGGTGATCCACAAGAGCGGATGGGGACTGTTGCATATCGCCATCAACCATCTCGAAGCATTCCGTGAAGCCTACGGCTTTGTTGCTTCTGATGATGTGTTACGCGCCATCAGCCTCATGATCCATAATACGATCCGGGAGACCGGTTTCCCTGAGGACTTCATCGGACATATCAGTCCGACCGACTTTGTGATCGTGGTTTCTCCTGCCAATATGCCGCCTTTCCAGGAGCGCATTAAATCCCGTCTCGAGCAATCGCTTGACTATTTCTATCCGATCAAGGATCGTGAAAACGCATCGAAGCAACCCGATCGTCTCTCCGTCCAAATCAACGAGGTTCCTTCCGTATATGGCCGCTATACGAGTGTAGAGCAACTCAAGAAGGACCTGATGAGCAAACACTGATGCGTATCACGATAGTTTTACCCACCTATAACGAAGCGGAGAACCTGCCGAAACTGGTCTCCGCTTTATTTTCGCTGCCGCTGGAACTGAGCGTTCTTGTTGTTGACGATAACAGCCCGGACGGTACCGGTGCAATTGCAGACGATCTGGCAAAACAACATCCCGGAAACCTGTATGTGCTGCACCGCACCGGGAAACCGGGATTGCGTTCCGCGTACATTGAAGGATTCCGTACGGCCTTCGAGTCGGGAGCAGAGGCCATTGTGCAAATGGATGCAGACTTTTCCCACGACCCAGCTGTGCTATCGGAGATGACGCAACGCATCGCCTCGTGCGACGTGGTGATCGGATCCCGTTACGTGGATGGTGGCTCCCTTGACGAGCAGTGGCCCGCCTGGCGTAAGGCGCTCTCTGCGTTCGGTAATTTCTATGCGCGGACGATTCTGCGTTCCCCGTTGCATGACATGACCACCGGATTTCGTATGTGGCGTCGTGAAGCCCTGCAAAATATGCCCCTGGATCGCATCCGCTCCAATGGGTACATCTTCCTTGTAGAGATGGCATATGTTGCCTATTTGATGGGCTTCAAAATATCAGAAGTTCCGATTCACTTTGCTGATCGTCGTTGGGGAAAATCAAAAATGTCGCTGAAAATTCAGCTTGAGGCTGCAATGCGTATCTGGGACGTGAGGTTTCACTATAGCGACTTAAGGAAGAACCATCGAACACATGGGTTACGTGTTGATAATGACATATAGGGCAGCGCCCTCGACTATATTTTTTCACACAGGCGTTGCCATTCCTCAAGGCTCAATGTCTCTGCGCGGCGTCCCGGATCGACGCCCGCGCGTGTCAGCAAATCCGCTGAATCATGGGTGGAAATGGATAAGCCCGCCGATAATGAATTGCGAAGGGTTTTTCGTTTCTGGCTGAAGCCAGCTTTACTCAGTTTGAAAAAAGTTTCGAGCAGTGCCTGGGGAATTAAGGGCGTCGGATAAATCTCGATAGCAAGCACCGCTGAGTCTACATTCGGGGAGGGGAAGAAGGCACCGGCAGGAATATATGCCGCAATATGAGGTTTTCCATAAACCTGCACGCTCAATGCAAGCAAACTCATATCGCCGGGCTTTTCACAGATGCGTTTGGCTACTTCCTTTTGAACGGTCAATACAATACGCCGCGGTTTGGACTCGCGATCCAACAGTTGACGTATGATTGCAGACGTAATGTAATAAGGGACGTTTGCCGCGACAATGTAATCCTGTGCTTTGACCAAAGCATTTGGATCAAGTTCAAGAATATCGCCATGAACTAAACGGACATTCGCATAAGGGGCGAGAACCGCTTTCAATGGCGGCAGCAAGTGCTGGTCGAGTTCGACCGCAACGACCTCTTTGGCGGATGCAGCCAGATAGCGCGTCAAACTTCCAAGGCCGGGACCGATTTCCAGGACGGTGTCTGTCGATTGGATCTGTGCTGCGGAAACAATCTTCTCCAGAGCAAGAGGATCCTGCAAAAAGTTTTGTCCCAAACCCCTGTGCGGACGGAGCCCATATTTTTTGAGCAGTAACGCTGCATTGAGCGGCGGAATTTCGTTCATGGGCAGAAGGGGATTCCCTCCTCTTTTGAATTCTCTGGTGTGCCGCTTAAGGGCGGCCATGTACCTGCATTGAATTGCGCGATGTACTGGCGAAGTGCTTCAAAATCCACATCCCAAATGAAAACCTTCTTGCCAAAAACAGGATCCAGCTTGCGTGAGGCTATGAAAAGCTCCTCGGGAAAACTGGCGAAGAGGATATTGCCTGATTCCAATTGTGTGCCGATGCAGGCAAGCTGACCAAGTTGTTCGGGGCTTAGATCGGTTTGGACCGCGCCTTGAAAAGATTGGATCAATTTCGGAATATCGGGTAGCACATCCGGACTGACGAGCTTATCGCGCAGTGCACACAACACGCGGTTCTGATTGTCGGCGCGGGCAAATGTGCCTTCGATGCGGATGCGAGCGAGCGTGAGCGCGCGTGCTCCATCCAGGTGATGTGAACCTTTATCGAACAGAAGACGGTTATTAGGATCGTCTGCTGTTCTGCCGTCTACAGCATCCGGTAGATAAACATCGATACCGCCGACGGCGTTGACGATCTTCTCAAATGTGCGCATGTTTACGGCGGCATAGTGATCGATATTTGTTCCAAAATTGAGTGCCAGCGTACGCGCCAGTAAACCGGGACCCTGTGCGTGATCATCTGTGTATCCAAAGCCAGGATTGCCGTAGAGATAAGCCTGGTTCAGCTTTTCGTGGTCCTGTCCGTTCAAGTTATCGGCAATATCTGGAATCTCGACCCACAGGTCGCGCGGAAATTCCAGGACAGTCACTTTAAGATTGACAAAATCGATTCGTACCAGGCGGATGACATCTGCGAGTCCGTAGTTGTAGCTGTTGGCGCGGGCGTCTGTCCCAACCGCGAGGATATTCATCACGGCCGGTGCGCCGCACATTCCGGTTTCGGGATATGCAGGCGGGGTGGGGGATGTGGAGGAAGCGGAAACAGATTGAGTCGCAGGAAGAGGCGGACCTGCCGCATTTGGATCCGGAGTCCATGTGGCCGGCATCTCCATGGGAGTCGCAGTCGCGATTTGCAGCAAAGGTCCAAGAGGCCGCTGCCACGCTCCATAATAGAGCCAGACAACAAGCGCAAGCAATGCGGTTGCAACCACGGAAAGAAAAGCCAGGATGCCTTTTTGGAGTGAAGTCATAAATCGTTATCGCGTTTTGCGATTGGAGGCGAACGAATTATTGAAGTTCATAAATAATGTTTGCAGGCACAGGCGTAAGAAAATATACCGTGACCCATGAACTCCATTGTTGCCAATCGTTGTCGCTGTAGCCCAGATCAATCCACGGTTTGCCTGTGCAGCCGCCACATACATCTTCCACAGTGGCAAAACCGTAACCTGGTATATAAAGTGATTGACCTCCCATCGCCAGGTACCAGCTATAACGCATTGCCACCATCCCTTTGCGTAGACTCTTTCCACTCGAAGTTCCGGGATAGCATTTGTCAGTGCCTGAGCGACATGGCGAATATGATGTGGCATACATTTGCACCGCGCGCCAGTATTCGATGCTCACACCATCCACAACTGCTTTTCTGACTTCGATTTTCGTGCCATATCCAAGGATGCGTGTCTTAGGCGAACGCACAACCGTTTCGTTTTCGGCAGCGCGCGAAATTTCCTTGCCATCTTCATATCGAATGCGGACCCGCTGGATGCTCAGTCCAGTCTCGCCAGGCTGGAGAATCTGCGTTTGATCGATCGGAACTTCGGCGGAGGCCTGTAAAACATTTTCGAAAGGAATAGGCTTCTGCGCGAGCACTACGGATTCACTGACGCGTACAACTTTTATCTGTCCATCGGATGGAAGCGGCTCTCTCTCAGCCGGAACGCTGTAATCCAACCCGAGGAGCGGAATCCCGGCCTCGGCCAACGCCTCGCCAACCGTCCGCGCGGACGAATCAATCTGCCGCGGCTTTCCGTCCACGCTGATAGTCAGGTTCTGTGGTGACGAAATGATGATCGTCATACCGTCTTTGACTGGTGCGTTCACCTCAGGCTGAATTTCACTTCCTTCGCGTAGCCACAGGGAGACTTCGTTCAGCACTTCGCCAACGGTAAATGCAGAAGATTGAATCTGTTGTCCTCCCTGCGATATCATTAGATTGATGCTCACAGCTCGGCGGGTTTGTAAGGTAATAGGGTAACTGGTAATTGCCTGGTCAAGCGCCGTTGGGAGCCCGTTGACGAGGAGGCGGTCATTTGCGTTGAGCGTTATCCCAGCCTGTGATAGCAACGTGGCAGGAACGCGTTCATTCGTTTGGAGTGTGATGACTCGACCATTATCAAGTATTGTGACACTGGGTGAAGTGATTGGCTGGCAGGCAAAGATGAAGAAAGTGAAAAGCAATACCAGCTTGCGACTTAATTTCATGCAGTAATTATAAGGTACGATGCATCCTTCAGTTTGCGCATTTACTGTGTCGGGACGGCCAGCGATCTGTGTCTCAGAGCAATGCGCGAAGATAATTGATTTCACCCAATTTCATGCACGATCCAAACGTTTGGCTCGATGTATATGCCTTTGTCTTTTTCGATATCCATTTGCATCGGGTTGAGCGCACCGGGGATGAAGTAGGTTCCGCTTTGGGGAAATCTCAAGCCGGTCCATGATTCCCACTCGGCCCGGGTGCCGGAAATGATCATCGCTTCGTGACATGGCTTGATGATTTTCGCTCCAGCTCGCGCGTGGACTCTCAGCCACGCGTCGAATGGTAAGCCTTCCTCTGTAGTCCACTTGATGTAATCGTCAATGCTGGTGAGCGGATATTTGCTCTTCATGTTGGGTCTCACGGGCGCAACGAGTTGCTTGAATCCTTTTGATTTGCCGACCGCGCGCATTGCCTGAACCATCATCGTGCTGAGTCCCTGGCTTTGATAATCAGGATGAATCGCGATTTGAATCGCGGACTGAATGTTTGGAGTAGTACCGGCCTTATGATCCTCGATGGCTTTAAGGAATACCCAATCCCAGCCGCCTTCAGGGAGATCGGAAAGGCTTCCATTCCAGCAGAAGGGCAGGCTATTGCCCATTGCTGCCATTCTGTCTGTTTCAGTATCGAGTAGCGCAAATTGATAATCGCTGAAACGGTCGAACAGTTCATGCCAGTTCTCATTTGCGATGGGGTCGTGCATCATGAATTCGGGCCAGGACGATTCCCCGATATCGCCTGCTCGATCACGGTAATCTGAAAGAGCATTTGGCCCAATGAGTTGGAAGCGAATGGTCTCCATTTTGTTATTTTACCTCTTCGTTGTTTTCTCAAACCAGAACTCATTGAAACGCGGACCCTCAATTTTTGTAACAACGCGGACTAATTTCCCCGATGGATCGATTTTTTCATGGAGCCAGCCATCTTTTTCTTCGAGGATCAGAGGCAAATCTTCCATCTCGACTCCATCCCTCCACCCAAGCGCAATCGCACAAGCTAATGGATCGTGCAAAAAGTTGATGATGTCATTGGGTAATCCTTCACAGGTTTTGCCGAAGCGCTCTTCGTTTCTTTCATCGATTGCGAAGGCCTGCGCTTGTCTCGCGAGTAATTCTCCAAGGGCTCCGGAGTTCCGTAAACCATCAACGTGGCTCCGTCGCAGGGCAGTCTCAACCGTCATTGTGAGCGGAACAAGAGTCGGCTGGGAGTGTTCGATCACATGTTTGGCCGATCTCACATCCACCTGGATGTTCCAATCATCCTCATTGCCCCAATTTGGAAAACCCGGTCGAATAGGGTAAATATATCCGCCCATGAGGAAGAGTTCGGCATCCATCAGAATGCCTGGATATTTACGATCAAGCAAATATAGATTCGTATACGGCCCGATGGCGACGATGATCGCGCCTTGCTCAATGCTATGTTTTAGTAGTTCGAGTGCATCATGCACGTCATTTGGCAAAGGCATGATGGATTGCGACCAATAACGCTCTTCATCCGGATAACCCAGTTCGGCATAGCGATAATAGCCCTGGGACACATCCGCACCCGCCGCAATAGGAATGTAGCTTCTGCCTTCGAGTTGCAGGACATGGCGCACGTATCCTGCCCTGCGACCGTTCGCTTCGGCGACCGTTGTTATGCCCGTGAGTTCGACACCTTCCCAGCGAAGCAACATGGCCAGAGCGCACAGGTCGTCGATGTCGCCGCCCAGGTCTGTGTCAAGATGTACTTTGTGCATAGTCTCTCTTTTCAAAATTTTACGAGCTTATTCCGCAACTCCAAATGCTTGTTGTTCGACTCTATGGTTGCCTTTGTAAGCCGAATGAAATCCAATGCTTCGTCGAGGGTGATGTCCACATCTTCGTGGTTTGAGGCTACGACGGCTTTGTCGATCAATTGCCTCCACGGTTCATTCAGTTTTGTCCGTGCCCATGTGATCGCTTTAGGTTTGGAGACAATGATTCCATGTTCCAGCGCGTGGATGACTCGGCACATGCTGATCACTGCGAAGGCACGATGTGCACTATCATGATCACGCAGCCAGGAAGGATCCTCGAGCATTGGAAACCACCAATCATGCAGAAGACTGATCACCGAACTGCGGATATCTGCTGCGCTGACAAAGTCGATCAATTTTTTTGGATCTGGTCCATCGACAGTAACTCCGTATTCACGGACTACATGGCGCTGAATGATCCAGCCGCCGCCGAGCGGCGTCATGTAAAACATCCCTTCATTGACCGTGGGACATGGTGCGCCATTTGGGTCATCTCGACGGATTAATTCCGAAGGAACATAGGAACCTTCCAATTCGCCTGCGCGTTTCAAACTGGTTGCCCAGGTTTGTTTGTGCATGGCTTCAAGCATGGAAATTATTTCCTGGGAAAGCACATCTTTGGTGACGACCAGGAAGTCTATGTCGCTGCTTTTCGGGTTGAAATCTCCGCTGGAGAGTGAGCCGTAAAGATACATTCCAACAAATTGATCGCCCAGGATTTCTTTCACGTTCGAAAGAAGCAAATTCAGTATTTCATTGACATCCGGATAGGGTGTAGGTTTCGCCGTTTGCATTGCATACCGAATCATATTCAAGGTCTCATTAATATCTTCTGGCAGCGGGTCGAAGTTTGGATGTTGACGCCCAATGAGTGCACGGTCGATTAATGGAATCCAGTGCGGATCCAGTGTTTCTTTCGCCCAGCATGCCGCTGTCATCTTGGAAACGACTTCTCCTTTTTGGAGTGTGTAAAGGATTCGGCACAACGAGAGTACAGCATAGGATTGATAACCGCGGCTGTCCCATGGATTGGGTTTGCTTAGGAAGTGCGCGTACCATTCGAATAAGATCGGCTGCATCGCCTTTCGCAGATCATCCGCTGAAACGAAATCGATCAAAGTCTTTGAGTCAGGACCGGCAAGGGTAATGCCTCGCTCGCGAAGGATGTGACGTTGTACAACCCAATCGCTATTATGCTGCATCACACGAAGTTCTTCGCCTGTGCCCCTGTCGAGATGAGGATGTTTGTCATTATTTGGGTCGTAATGCTGCAAGGCTGTTCGTGGAATATAAGAGACCTCCAATTGAAAAGCCCAGGGAGAGTCGATTTCTTGGATTCCTTCATGCATTTCTTTCAGCGCATCAAATATGAATTTTG
>JBGPNQ010000065.1:0-18895 GCA_041487615.1 Anaerolineae bacterium | reverse complement strand
CCCGCAGACGGAAGCGGAGATCGAAACCTTTCTACTTATAATGGAATATTATTTTGAACGCATCTTCAAAGGGAGGAAACGAATCCTGTTTCTTATGACAGCCGATCATGGACAGGTGGAGGTTGATCCCGAGACAACCATTTATTTGAATACTGACCCGCGCTTTACTGGAATTGAACGATTCTTGAAACAAAACCGGAGCGGACAATTACTTGTTCCTGCCGGCTCCGCACGCGATATGTTTCTTTATATTAAGGACGATTTGCTGGAGGAAGCGCAGTCTTTCCTGTCCACGCGGCTGGACAGAAAGGCAGACGTCCTAAAAGTGGATTGGCTCATCGAGAACGGATATTTTGGTCCTGAAATCTCCACCCGCTTTCGCGAACGTGTTGGCAATTTGGTGATTCTGCCTTATGAATATGAGTCGGTGTGGTGGTATGAGAAAAATAAGTTCGAGCAGAAATTTCACGGCCATCACGGCGGGTTGACACAGCAAGAGATGGAGACGGTTCTCTATTTGTATGAGTGCTGAATATTCTGGTCACCTGACAATTCCAAGATTCTGTCAATTTCCAGTGGTCGAGTAGTCCCGAATGCTTGTGGGGGGAGGTGTCGAGACCACACATTTCAGGAAATCTTATCCTTTCTGGCGATCTATTGGTCTCGATACGGCGGAGGGACACCGCCTACTCGACCAACGGACTACTACTGAATCAAAAGAGCGACCTAAGCAGGTCGCTCTTTTGATTTTAGTTTCCTCGTGCATGTGAGACAGGACTCCAATCGCAGAGATCGATGTCCGTGTTCAACTGTCCACTTTTCACCACGAAGGACTTCATTAGAAAGCTTGAGTCAACGTAGGCGCCTTCCAGGTCATAACCGGATGCCCATGCATGAGCGTAATACGTCCCATTGGGCAAAAGGACTCTGTACGTCGGGGTATTCCTGGGGATCGCGAATTGGATGACATCGTTCGTATCCTTTGACTCGAAATACAGTGTCACGGGTGGGTTGGAGCCGCTTGGATAGCAGATGTTCCCTGTCACCTCGCCGTGCGGAACATCCTTGACGTAAATATCCACGAAGAAGGTTTCATCTGCATGAACTCCTGTCCCGAACAGAGCGCCCGAGGCATTGCGCAGCAACCAATAGCCGGTGTAATGTCCGGGTGCGGAAGGCGCTGTGAATGTGACCGCAAAATCAACGGTCTGACCGGGAGCAACGTAGCCAGGAACTTGCATGGTCACTCCACTCATTTGTGCGCCGCCATAGAAGACCACATCATAGTCCGGTGTCCAGGTGCAGGTGCCGCGGTTCTGCAAACGCCAGGTCTTGGTAAATATCTCTCCCGGAGAGAGCAGCGTCCCATCGGGGATGCTGACATCCTTGATGAAGGATACCCAGTCACAATAAGAAATGGCCGTTGGAACCGGCGTTTTCGTCGGCGAAGTAGGTGTGACTGTGGGTATGAAAAGGGTGGGAGTCGGCGACGTCGCAGACTGAGTTTCCGCTGCCATGGTCTGTGCAACGATCACTTGAAGCGTGGCAGCATAGTCAGCCTGCGACGGCTGGTGCGGTCCCATCAGCGGCATGGCAAAAATCGAAATAGGTAAACAGGCCATGACCGTAAAGGCAATAATGCCGAAGAAAATAAGAATTGAGTTGGTTGTAATTTTCATCTCGCACCTCCAATGTTGTGCAAACTGAAGGACGGTGCATTAAATGGAAATGTTCCCCTTTGAACGCCATGTTACAAAACTGTCACATAAAAAATATGGGGCTGAAGCAAAGGTAGTTTTCGAACCTTCCGAAGGGCTCATTGCTCATGAATAGGACGGTAAAGGAATCGATTTTGTACTTGCGTTCCAGGAAATATCCGATTGCCTTCCTGTTGATCAATGGCGTTTCCACGCCGAACTCTTCTCCACGTTCTGCCATGGTGCTTTCGGCATGGGCAAGCACTGCAGGATAGTCATTCTCATCCAACAACGCACATGGACCACTGTTATCACCAAAATAACCATAGCCTATAACGTGCCCGTCGCGCTTGTAGACGAATCCGGGACGTTGAGTGAGCACCCACCTGTGGACCGGTTCGCGCTCGTGACCGATGATTTGCGCGTCGATCCGGTTCATATCTTCCAAATGAATTGGATGCTGCATTGGTTCGATATGGAGATCTGTTTTTATAGTCACTTTTTCGGCCTGGCGATGGAAATATTTAATGGGAAAACGTCCATAGACGCCCATGCTCAGGTAACGATACAATGCGCGCTCATCCAGTGTGGCGATGATCGTACGATAGCGTGCATCGGATTTTGGAAACGCGCGTGCCAGCAACTCGCGTCCCACCCCAGACGATTGCTGGTCCGGTAAGACAAAAAACTCAGTCAAATCGAGCAATCTGCCGTGCTCTATGGAACGCGCATAGGCAATAATTTTCTGATCCTTTTCCGCCACCCAAAAATGAGCAGATGTGCGCGCCAGAAACTCGAATAACGGACCTCGGCTCTTCCAAAGCGAATTCATGACTTCAGGATCGTTGCCGCCCGTGATCGCCATGACGTTCGTCCGCTCACCCAGATCGATGATGGATTTTGTGAACACCTGAAAGACAGAAAACGAGTCGTCGAATATCCCCTTGCGATAGGTAATGCTCATGAAATATTCCCTTTCCAGGTTGAGGTTGGCCGGACAAGCAGTAGAATTGAAAAGCAATGAAAAGTCCTGGAATTGTTATTCTCACTGTAATCCTTGCGACTGTCTTGAATTCATGCAGGACGCAACAAAGTATACTGCCACGAGTCGGACTGGAGCTTATAGCCGATGGCTTTACTTCACCTGTGGCGTTGATCGATTCCGGCGACGAAATGCAGCGCTTGTTTGTGGTCGATCAAACAGGCGTGATCTGGATTCTCGCCGACGGCAAAAGAATTGAGGAGCCCTTTCTTGATATACGCGAACAGGTTGTGGAGTTGAATTCCTTTTATGATGAGCGCGGGTTGCTGGGTCTGGCCTTTCATCCGGACTTTGCGGAAAGTGGCCGCTTCTATGTTTCCTACAGTGGGCATCTCCAAAATGGATTGTCGCCAGATGAATGGGACCACACAACGTACATTTCCGAGTTCACTGTTTCGGCGAATGATTCGAATCAAGCAGATCCAAACTCTGAGCGCGTACTTTTGGCAATTGATAAGCCTGGCTACAACTATGAAGCGGGTCATATCGCGTTCGGTCCCGATGGGTATTTGTATATTGCAACAGGAGACAGCGTTCGTGACCCGGCGACCGAGTCTGGAAAATATGCACAGGACACTTCGTCGTTGCTTGGGAAAATTCTGCGCATCGATGTCAACGGGACGGCGGATAGCGGCCAAAATTATTTGATTCCCCCCAATAATCCGTTCACATCAGGAGAGGGCAGACCGGAAATCTTTGCTTATGGATTTCGCAATCCTTATCGTTTTTCCTTCGATGATTCAGATGATAAGAATCCCCGTCTCTTCGTTGCAGATGTGGGACAGGCAATGATGGAAGAGTTGAGCCTCGTCAAAGCGGGCGGGAACTACGGATGGCCCATCCGTGAGGGGACGAGTTGTTTTAATTCTCAGCGTTGGGATCAACCGCTCGAAAACTGCTCAACCTCCGGCTTGTCTGATCCGATTATCGCATATCCACATGCAGGTGATTTGTCCGCCGTCATCGGCGGGATGATCTATCGTGGTGACGCCATCCCTGAATTAAGTGGTGGTTATATCTTCGGCGATTGGGGAAAAGGACGAGGGCATTTGTTTGTAGCTCATCCGCGCCCCTTCAATCTTGGTTTGTGGAAGATCACGGAAATCCAGATCGAATATCCGGATGCTCAACATGCACTGGGACAACTCCTTGGCATCGGGCAGGATAAAAATGGGGAATTGTATCTGCTGACGAAGGAACCCGGCGTGGGTGCCACAGGGAATAGCGGCGTGATCTACAAAATTGTTCCAACAAGTAAGTGACGGGAACCTGTCTGCTTCAAGCGGTGTAGGAATCATGAATCGACAAATGCCACCCGGAATGGTGGCAGCCTAGTTACGAAAAGGAGTGTTGAGAAATGAATAAAACCAAACCTCGTATTCTGCTGCTAACACTGGTCATCGTTTTACTGGCAGTCCCGACCTTCGTCGTCTTTGCAAAAGAACTTGGTTCGCTCACCATTGCGGGTCCCGGTATCAAGGGCCAACTATCGCTGAGTGATCCGAAATACATGATGAAATTGGAAGAATCCGGTTTCTTCGATCAAACTGCCCTCATCAAGCCACCTGCGGACCTGAATCTAAAAGCCGGTTACTCCATTTCTGCCCAACTAAACCTGGATGGGAAAATCGTCCCGTTCGTTGAGATGGTTTACTATCCAACAAAAGCAGATCAGCCGGGCTATGTCCATTACACAGGCCGCCTGCACGGAGAAACACTAAAACCTGTCGATGAATGGAGTACCCTCAGCCTGGATGCCGACAAGGCCTTCCGTAGTCTGATGGTCGCGAACAACATCGCGCTTCAATCCGCTCTGGTGGCTGCTTCCGTTGAAGTAGAGGCGCCTGCTGCCTCAGCCGCGGAGCCGGTTGTTGCTCCAGCTGTAGCCCCGGTCGCAGCGCCTGCACCGATCCAAACTCCGTATCTCATTCTGTCAATCGTTGCCACGTTCATGCTTTTGGTGGGAGCAGGCCTTGTCATCAGGCGGCGAACCGTAAACCGCACGACAACGTAAAAATCGATCATGGCCTGTCAAAACATCAGATGTCCTCTCCATTCGGAGAGGACATCTTTTATTGAACGCCATTCTACTTTCGTTAACAAATCATCAAACTACGGGTACAATACAGTTCATCTTAAATTTTCAACCCACCGCGAAAGGTGGGAACCTAAAATCCAAGGAGAGTTCCCCATGTATCACACGATTATCATCGTCGGCAATGTCGGCAAAGACCCTGAAATGCGTTATACACCGTCAGGACAGGCAGTCACTTCGTTTTCGGTTGCAACCAATCGGCAGTATGCGACCGGAAACGGTGAACAGGTAAAGGAAACAATCTGGTTTCGCGTCACCACCTGGGGCAAGCAGGCGGAGGTTTGCAACCAGTATGTCAAGAAGGGCTCGAAAGTTTTGATCGAGGGACGGCTCACGCCCGACAAGGCGACCGGCGGACCGCGCATCTGGACAAAGCAGGATGGCTCTGCAGGCGCCTCTTTCGAAGTGACAGCTGGTACCGTTCGCTTTTTGTCTTCGCGTGGCGAGGGCGGCGAAAGTCCCAGCATGGGTGGTGGCATGGAAGGCGCAGAGGTCCCGGCTGAAGATGACATCCCATTCTAGTAAACCATTCCGTGAGGCTAATAGGTCTTAGTGTCCGGATCTGTTAGTCTCCTGATTTGAGAAACGTAGGACTGTTTCTATGACAACACCTGCCCAACCCGCTCAACCATCTGGACCGAAAATCAACATTCCTGAGGGGACCGAACCTGCATACGCCAACCTGGCTCGCATCTCACATTCTCCAGCAGATATTGTTATTGACTTCGCACAGATCCTGCCGGGTGAGAATATCGCAAATATTCGGTCGCGCATTGTAATGACCCCACTCAGCGCAAAACTCCTGATGCGGGCTCTCACTGAAAATCTGTCACGTTACGAAGCGACCTTTGGAGAGATCAAGGTGCCTGGCAACAGTTCACTTGCAGAGAATTTATTCCGCCCTTATCATCCTCCCGACCCACCACAGGAATGAACTGATCGATCATTTTTTTGGAAAAGAAAGACTATGCATAAACTTGAGAGTATCGCCAACCAAATTCGCGAGAAGTTCGATGTGCGTACGGCCATGCGAGACCAGGCGCTGACACAGGCGCGCGCGTTAACACGTGCCTGTTCTCTCGCCATCCGCGCTGTACACAGGGATGATAAGGAAGCGATGGAATTCCAGCTTTCTGAAGCGAGCAGACTTGCAGACAAGCTGCGCGATGAGCTTGCAGCGTATCCCGATCTCTTTTACGCGGGATATACACAGGATGCACTCAAGGAATTTGTGGAGGCAAATGTCACCTGTGCCTTGATCCAAAATCATCCGTTGCAGACTCCCGAGGAATTGCGGGTGGAAGAAGCTACCTACCTCAATGGATTGGCGGAAGTGGTCGGCGAATTGCGGCGCCGCACGCTTGATATTTTGCGCTCGGGCTATTCCGAGGAGGCTGAACGCCTGCTCGGTCACATGGATGAGATCTATTCGGTGTTGGTGACCATGGATTACCCCGATGCCATTACCAACGGCTTGCGCCGCCAAACGGATCTGGCGCGCGGCATCATAGAAAAGACTCGCGGCGATGTCACCTTTAGTCTGCGCGGTGAACATCTGACGCAGGCGATCAGGCAGTTGAGTATTCAACTAAACGGAAGCCAGCCCGAAATCGAGCAGGGAGGCGAGTTGTCCATCCAAAGGAATGATGACGAGTAACAAATGGCCCGTGCGGGACATAAGTATCCGCTGATCGTATATCAGCATATGCTTAATCGTTGGTGGCCCGCCATGATCGCGTTGGGTATCGGCATGTTCGCGCTTGCTTATAGTGAATATATTGACCCGCTGGCCCAGTTCATCGTCTGGCGCTGGCAGTTGTCTGGGGGGATTGGCATACTGGCGATAGTCGTGGGTATATTCTTTTTTATCATACGATATTTCGCCTACGTACAACCATTGCCCAATTACTTGAAACTTGTCACCCCTTTCATGAGCATCAATATTTCATACAAGCGCATCAAAAAAACGACCGCCACAGAAATGCACTATCTCTTTCCGCGGAATAGCCTGTCTGGCTGGGTGCAGGATATCTTTGCACCGCTTGCCAATAAAACGGCACTGATCATCGAGTTGAGCGGTTTTCCCGTTTCGCCGAAGTTGCTGCGATTATTTCTTTCGAGATTCTTTTTCAAAGATAACACTCCCCACCTGGTGATCCTTGTAAAAGATTGGATGCGATTCAGCACCGAATTGGAAAGCATGCGTTCCGGCGTGGATCCGAATCCGCCGGGGCAAAAACGGTCGCCAAATTCCATCCTTTCGCGATTGCCACATAAATGAATATCTATTTTGCATGCTCAATTACAGGCGGTCGCGAATTCGAGTCTGTATACCAGAGTATTACCAGGGCTTTATTGGAAGACCGTCATGAAGTGCCCACAGCGCATTTGGCGGAATCAGGCGTACTGGCATTGGAGGCGGTGATCGATCCGCTCGAAGTATATACACGTGATGTGACCTGGATCCGCTCCAGTGATGTGTTAATTGCAGAGGTGAGCGTACCTTCTCATGGGGTGGGATATGAAATCGGTTTTGCATTGGAGTTGGGGAAACCCGTTCTTGCGTTGTATCAGCAAGGCAGAAAAGTTTCGAAGATGATCACTGGAAACCCGGATCCAAATCTAAAAGTGATGCCTTATGAAAGTCCGGAACAGGCTGTTGAATTGATCAGAAGGACTTTGTCAGAATCGCTTTATTCGTGAAAAAAGTCACTAATTATCCATTACATTCAACGATGGTGCAAACCCTGAGCATGGGATATTATGAATGTGGAGACGGAACAAAGACACCTCCAAAATGCTCCTCACTGTCTCCTCCTTTGGCGAAAGCTTCCGCTGAACTACGCAGTTCGGCGGAAGCGTTTTTAACGGATGTTGCAAAAGGTTGGAATGGTTGAGAAGATGGTCACACAGTCTCAGCCGCAGAGAGCTCGGAGAAAATCTCTGCGGGCTCAGTGGCTGTACTCGCGGTAATGACAAGCTATCTGAAGAATGTCATCATCCCGATGGGACACCGCTTCGGGGCGGTGTGAGCCCTTCGCCTGTCATTCTGAGCGAAGCGAAGAATCTCTCACTCGCTCAGGATAAACTCCGCGATAGATCTCTGGCAGGGAAAGTATGAGACTCTTCGGTTGAACGAACGCTCCCTCACATTGTCCCGATGTCCTTCGAGAAAGTGACATGGCATTTTTTAAATGGGTTCGAGTTATTTTTTCCCTACCGAAGCAGGTTCGGAAAGAATGGGGAGAACAATAAAGAAGGAGCTACCTTTTCCCTCCACCGACTCAACCCAGATACGCCCTTGATGACTCTCAACGATGGTCTTGACAATGGCAAGCCCAAGGCCTGAACCTTCCACGTCGGAGGTGATGTTACTTCCCCTGAAGAATTTATCGAAAATGCGCGGCTGGTCAGTTGCAGGGATTCCAGGTCCGTGATCTGTGACCTGGAGGATCATCTGGTCGTCCTCAGCGTGGATGGAGATTTGGATTTCGTCATCCGGTCTTGAGTATTTGATTGCGTTACCAACGACGTTATCCATCACCTGGCGAAGACGAATGGGGTTCGCGCGCAAGGGTGGCAGCGATTTTCCAATATCCGTTTTTATGGTCAAGTGTTTTGATGTGATCTGTCCCTGTAAAATATCAAGCGTGTAGCGCAGGATGCCTTCCAACTGGACAAATTCGCGGCGTGTGTCGAATCCTGCTTCGATACTACCTATGTCAAGCAGGTCGTTGATCAAGCCGGTAATTTGCTGGACACTGTCTTGAATTCGGTTAAGGAAGTCCTTCTGCAGATCGTTGAGCGTACCCGCGCGTTCCACCAGTTCGGTATAACCGATGACCGACGTGAGAGGGGATCGAAGATCGTGAGAAACCGTATGGACAAACTCACTCCGGATCCGATCCATCTCTTTCAGATAAGTAATGTCCTGCATGGTGAGGGCAAATCCCACACCATGAATGATGGTGAGCTGTGCATTGCCAACCCGACCATCTGCAAAGCTGACTTCGTGGTATTGTAACGGATCGTTGTGGTCGGTGCGGGTGAGCAATGCCCGCAGATCAGGATGTGAGATCACGTCCAGAACGGCTTTGCCAATCACCGATTTTTCATCCAGCCCAAAGGACCGGCACATGGCAGGGTTGATGAGCAGGATTTGATTTTGCTGATCCAGAATGATCACACCATCGTGGATATTGAGGAATACCGCCTCCAGCCGTGACCGTTCCGATTCGGATATCTGGGCGCGTTCTTGCAGGGAGGAGGTCGTCCGTTTTACTTCACGCCTTAGCCAATCACCGACGCGATGCGCGTTCTTCAGACTGGTCTCAACGGAGTCAACAATATCGGATGTGCGTAGTGGGGGAACCAGGAATCCACTTAACCCCAACCGCAGGACGCCTTTGATCAGATCCGGGCGTGCCTGTTCGGCATAGATCAGGACGGGAATTGTAGGGAAGCGGTCCAACAATTCCCTCGCAATTTTCAGTCCTTCATGTCCATTGAATTGTTCACCGATCAGTAATAGCGAAGGGATGGATTCCTGAAGAATCTTTCCCAGCGCTTGCGTATCTTTGGCAACTGCCGTTTCATACTGACCGGAGCGCAATGCGCGCTCCATCAAGCTCAGTATTGGAGAATCGTCCAGCGCCAGCAGGATGAGATCAGGCTTCGACATAAGGGTGTGATGAAATTTTACTGCCTTTTCAAATTTATTGGGACGGGAGGTGCCGTCTTCTCGGAAGAGCGTGCCATGCGTTGCAATGCCGCTCGGGCCGTTTTTAGTGCTTCCCGCTGATGCTCTGAAAGATTTCCGGTCATCTCAGTCAATAACAAATCGATGGGATACGTTGCGGCTTTTAGATCGTCCGCGATAGCACCACGGATTGCTTCGAGCACCGCATTCTGGCGTTTCTCGGTATCCCGGGATGTCTGTACGATGTTATTCAATGCGCGGAACAATCGGGCATTCACCAATGAAATGGAGGCATAATCAGCCACCGCTTCGAGCAAGGTCTGTTCGACCTTTTCGAACGGGCGCATCTCCTTGCGGACGGCGACCAGCATTCCGATGACTTCCTTTTGGATCTTGATCGGCACTGCACATGCGGACCTGCCGAAGTTGGCAACCCGGAACTTCAGCAGCGGTTCACCTGCGATGGAGAGGGATTCGCCTGAAAGAGCCACCAGAGCACTGATGCCATCATCCAACGGCATGTTCATTTTCCTGGCCCACACATCGGGCAGTCCATGATGAGCGACAAGCAGAAAGGCCTTGGTTTCATCGACCCGGACGAGAAGCCAGGCGAAGTTCGCATCTGAGACCTGTACTGCACCATCCACGATCTTCTGAAATAGAAAACGCTGATCGGTAATGGAAATAACAGCCTTTCCGATATTTATGATCGCGGTTAGCTCGCGTACCTTACGTTGGAGTTCGCGATTCGTTTCGCTTAATTTCAAGTCAAGCCGCTGACGGTCATGGACATCATGCACCCGACTGAGCACACGTTCCACAGCCGAAATAACCTCCGCGTCGCGGGCTGGCCACAAAAGGTAATCTGCCGCACCGAGCCGGAAAGCCTGAATAATATCCTGTTCCTGTCCTTTATTCGCAATAACCATCAACGGCGTATTGACACCTTGGGATGTGAGCGCGACCAGCATGTCCTTGGCGCTGAGGCCGGGAAGATTCAAGTTTGCAATGATCAAATCTGGGGGAGTTTGAACCGAGTACTTGATGGCAGCGGACGCATCGGCAACAATATCCACCTGATATCCAATCGATTTGAGCGACTGGCGTGCGATAATGTCGCTGATCTCAGGGTCATGTTCAACAAGCAGGATACGGTCCCCGGAAGATGCCATAAGCTCGCTTTCAAGTACCTACTCTTTACTTTATTATGTTAATGGATTGTAACACTCTTTATTCTTGAAGCAGTTTACGGGTTGTTATCATGCTATACTTAATATTATCTATCCAGATTGTCGTAATTAAGTAAGACGCCGATTTTTTTTAGCGAAATACGCATGGGAGAGGCTATGAAATTCGTGAAATCCTTCCGGCAGCTTGAATTCCGACGTTTCATTCCGACTCTCAGCCTGGGTCTTATCCTGGGAGCCATCGACCTGCCGACGGTCATCTCCTTTGCCATCCTCATATATTCAGGGGAATTAACGCCATATGCCGGTGCCGGAATCGGGATGATTTTGTTTGGCGGGTTGATCATTCAATTGATCATTGCACTGACGAGTTCCATCCCGGGCGTCATGGGTGGACCCCAGGATAGTCCTGCCGCCATACTGGGTTTGATGGCGGTCGCCATCCTTGCCCAAATGCCAAATGCTTCGTCCGAGGCCAAATTCATCACCGTGACAGTAATGATCATGCTCACGTCCATCCTCTCAGGCGTTTTCTTTTTGATTATCGGTGGTTTCAGACTCGGTCGTTTTGTGCGCTTTATTCCTTATCCAGTTGTCGGAGGGTTTATTGCCGGAACGGGATTTCTCCTGGTACGGGGTGCGCTGGGTGTCATGATCGGGGTTACACCAGGCATGGCGAATGTAAATCTACTATTCATGCCGAATAATCTTTTGCGCTGGGTTCCCAGCATACTATTCGGTCTTGCGCTGGTGACAGGCTCCCGGCGTTTTCAGCATTTTCTGACCATCCCTCTCTTACTTACCGTAACCGCAATTGTCTTCTATGCCGTTGTGTGGGCAAGTGGATATTCCGTTTCCCACCTTCGAGCCGGTGGATGGTTACTGGGTCCGTTCCCGGAGGGGGGGTTATGGCGTCCGTTGAATTTGTCGCTGTTGGCCCAGGTCCATTGGGATTTGATCGCTCAGCAGGCAGGCAATATAGCGGCCATTGCCTTTATCAGCATTGTCGCGATGCTGTTGAATTCAAATGCATTGGAATTGATTGCCAAACGTGACATCGATCTAAATCGTGAATTGATGACAACGGGCCTCGCCAACATCGCAGGCGGATTTGCAGGCAGTTCTATTGGCTATCATTATCTGGGATTCTCTTCCATCCCATTTCGAATGAACATCAACAGCAGATGGGTCGCGGTCTTTTCTGCAATGGTCACAGGCTTTGTCTTGTTTTTTGGTGCTTCGTTGCTTTCCATGATCCCAACACTGATGGCCGGCGGGGTATTGTTCTTTCTTGGCATTACATTTCTGGTGGAGTGGTTGTATGATGCATGGTTTCAACTGCCGCGCGTGGATTACGTTCTCGTCGTACTGATCCTGCTGGTGGTTGGAACATTCGGTTTTCTCGAAGGTGTCGGCACGGGCCTTGCGATTGCAATTGTCATCTTCGTTGTCAATTACAGTCGCATTGACATCGTGAAGGATGCATTGACAGGTAGTTCGTACCAGAGCAGCACCGAGCGTCCGTTCGAGCACCGTCAACTGATCAAGCGGCTTGGAGAACAGATTCAGATTCTTCGGCTTCATGGTTTCGTCTTCTTTGGCACTTCACAGAGCCTTGTCAAACGTGTAAATGATGGGCTGAAAGACTCAGGGCATGAAAGACTCCGTTATCTCATTCTGGATTTTCAGCATGTCACGGCGCTGGATTCATCGGCCGCCTTTAGTTTTGTTCGCTTGAAGCAATTGGCAGACGCACATAAATTCCACCTCCTGTTGACCGAGTTGGATAATCAAACCAGAACTCAATTAACGCGCGCAGGGTTGCGCGAGGAAGATTCATGGATCCATTTTTTCCCCAGCATGGATTATGGTATGGAATGGTGCGAATCGAAACTGTTGGTTGAAGAGGGAGGCTCCACCATTATTCGCGCTGGATCGTTGGGCGCCCAATTGAAAAGACTTTTGCCTTCGAGCGAACATGTGGGCAGGTTTATGACATATCTTGAAAAACAGGAGGTTGCGGAATTTCACATTGTGATCAATCGCGGCGACGCACCCGAATCAATGTACTTCATCGATTCGGGTCAGTTAACAACCCGGCTCGAGATGTCACATGGAAAATTCATTCGATTAAGAAATCAGGGTGGCGGAACAATGGTCGGTGAAATGGGACTTTTTCTCAATCAGTCGCGCACGGCAACCGTGGTTGCTGACCAGCCCAGTGTTTTGTATCGTCTATCGCTGGATTCTTATAACAAGATGATGCAGGATGATCCCGATCTTGCATTCCACCTGCACCAATGGATTGGACGAGTCCTCTCGGTGCGCCTTGCGGAAAACAATCACACGCTCGAAGCTTTATTAAGTTAGTCTCATTGCGAAGAACACAAAAAGCACCACGGATCAGCGGGGACCCTGTGAACGGTGTGTCCTTCGTGTCTAAACGTTAATTCAGCTTGAATACAGGATGGGATTTCCCCGTGACGATCTCACGATGATTCGTAATGGACCTCTCGGGTCCGAACCCAGCCAGGGCCTGCTCCTGTTGCGAGGAAAGAGCTCCAAGCTGACGCAGGATCTCGATCACCACCGCGGGGCGGACGCGGTTCGTCGATTCGAGTCCACTTCCCATGCGCGACGCGTCGCCATCCGAGACTTTGAGCGCAATTCCAACGCCGGGAGAATCGGTGCTCAAAACGCCGGGCAGCACACCGATGATCTGATATCCCTCCGCACCGCGTTTGCAGACGATCCTCCCTTCGCCGGCTTTCATTAACTGTTCATCGAACTCTCCATACCCGCTGACCATTTCAGGATTACCGGTCATTGCCAACGTGATTTTGCGGCAGGCGGAGGCTCGGGCTTCGGATAACTCGCGTGGATCGCATAAACGCGCGAACGCGTACGCCGCGTTATATAACGGGACAGCAAAGTTGGGTGCAGAACACCCATCCGTACCGAGCTCGACCTGGTTCACGGTCAGCATGCACATCTCGGCAAAGGTGGCGAGAATATCCTGCTGAATCGGATGATCGATATCGAGATAGTTCTCAAGCAGGAGTCCACGCATTTTTGCATGGGCCAGCATCGCGGTATGTTTGCCTGAGCAATTGTTGTGATTTGTCCTCGGCTGTTTGTTATGGGCGATGAGGTCTTTCAGTTCATCCACATCGCCTGGCAGGTGCGTGCCGCATTGAAGGTTTGATTCTTCAATTCCAATCTTATTCTGAAGGCCGAGCACAGCCTGCACATGCATGTCGCTGCCTTCATGAGAGGCGCAGGATAGCGCGAGTTCACGCGGTGTGAACTTAAAATATTCCACTCCGCCGCGTTCGACGAACGGCAACACTTGAAACGGTTTGGCGCTGGAGCGCAAAAAAGCGACCGCTTGCGGGTCGCCATGCGATGCGATCATTTTTCCTGTTGAATCAACAACTGCAATTGATCCATAATGGACAGACTCGACGATCCGTCCACGTGTGACTTCAAAGATCGGCTGCGAACCCATCATTCCTCCAGTGTATTTCGTGATGATGGGTGATAATGACGGACATAATAATGATGCAGCCCATATCTCAAACGATGTAAATATTGTTTCTGCCGCACTGCAGGGGCCCTAAAATCCTTCAGGAACTGGTCGGCAAGTTTATCGGTAGCCGGGGCAGCAGGCTTCTTCTTGCCAAGTTTATCCACCCTGTCATGGATACGTTTGAGCAGTTCACTTTGATTGCGGACAATTTGCTGTGTCACCACACCGCCGCGACTGCTGACAATTGTGTAGCCCTTATATTCAGGCTCCTGCAAGATTTTTAGTGATTCGATCCATTCCGGGAGATCTGCGTGAGCCAGAAATGGAGGCTGTCCCTTCACGACCGCGTCGCCGATGAAGACAACTTTTTCCTCCGGCAAAGTGACCCAGATCGCGCCTGACGATGGCCCTGGCCGGCTTTCGAGAAGGATGGGTGTTTCGCTCCAGTGGATCGTGATCTTTTCAACAAAGGAAATCTCCGGCGGTGCCCAACGAACGCTTCCGAGTCCAGGGATGGCTTCCCAATTAGCACCAGTTTCATCGCCCTGTGCCTTGAACGTGGTCGGACGGTTACGAAACGCTTGTGCGGTTTTTTCGTGAGCGATGACCGTGCAGTCCATGGCGCGCACTCCCAGGGTCCGGTCAGGATGCGCATCCAGATTAACGAGGATCCGTTCCGGTCCATTCCCCATGCCCATTAGTGAAGCGCGCCATGTGCGTCCATCCTCCGGCGAGGGTGGCGCGTCGATCTGGATGAGTCCGCGCGGCTGGATAATCACTCCCAGGGTGACGCCTAAATATCTTTCTTCGATATACACATTCTTTGCTATTGCATCCATTGAAGAGTTGCTCCTGATTAAGGCATGTTGCCTTTTATTCCAAGTTATTCGCCGATTGTTCTGCTGTTGCCACCGGGAAGGTAAAGTGAAAAGCTGCACCATTGCCCGGTTCGCTTTCCACCCATATTCGCCCGCCATGCCCGAGCACTGCCAGCCTGCAAAAGGCGAGACCAATACCAAGTCCACCTACTTTGGAATTGCCGCGCAGGCGCGTGAATTTATCGAAGATCCTATCGTGTTCGGCCACAGGGATGCCGGGACCATTATCCTTCACCCACATGTGAACCCAGTCACCTTCGTCGCGCGCACCTGCTTCGATTTTGCCCTCCACCGGCGTGAACTTACTGGCATTTTCCAACAGGTTGATCAAGACCCGGCGGGCCATATCCTCATCCACCCAAACGGATGGGAGTGTTTTAGGTAGATCGCTGGATAACTTCTGGCGACGTCCATCTGCAACGGGGGCTACGTCGCGCACAGCATTTTCCATCAGTTCACGCGCACTCACGGCCTTTTGATCTGCCACAGGCTGGCCGGATTCCAATTTGTTGACATCGAGCAGCGAACTCACCAGACGTTGGATGCGATCAGTGGAGTTCTCCGCAATCTTCAGGATGGCAAGAACCGTATCCTTGTCATCCTCTGTTGCCATGCCATACAAGACGTCCAGACTTGAGACGATGTTTGCCAGAGGTGAGCGCAGGTCATGGTAGATCATCGCAGTCAGGTCTTCGCGCAAACTATCCAGCTCTTTGCGCTCGGTGATGTCCCGGAGAATCCATTGGATGGAATCCGTTTCATCAAATTCCACGCGGCGTGCATGGACTTCTATCGGCAGGTGCGAGTCATCCTGCTTGTGCAGGGACGACTCATAGGAGCACGTACGGTCTTCGCGCAGGGTTTCGAATTCAATGCCCGTGCGGTTCCAATTCACCTCATGCAACTGATCGACTGTCAAGGTATGCAATTGTTCACTTGAGTAGCCGCTCAACAACATGGCCTGACGGTTGGCTTCCAGGATGCGTCCCTCCCAATCGGTGATCAGCATGGGATCAATGCTATCCTCGAACAATTCGCGGTAACGCTGATGGGCAGCCTGTAATTTTTCGAACAGTGCTGCATTCTGGATCGTTGTGCCCGCGAGACCACCAATGCCGGTCATTACCAGCAGGGCGTCGGGGTCGAAGGATTTGGCGATCGGATTGATCGCTTCGATAATGCCAATCACACCTGTGGGAGATTGAATGGGAGCAACGACAATGGCCCGCATCTCGATGCCTGCAAACCTGTCTGCCTCTCCATAATTCTTTTCCTGGCTGATGTCGGATACCACCATTCCGCGCCCTTCGCGTGCTGCCGTACTCACGATCCCATCGCCGAGCGCGACCTTTCTTCCGATGATATTCCCGGCATTCTGTCCGGCCGCGGCGCGATAAACAAGTTGATCACCCTCGATCATTCCAATGGTTGCCGTCTCAACCTGCAACGCCTGCATGGTCTGGATGAGGATACGCTGGTGTACATCATCGATGCGCAGAGATGTATTCATGGCGCTTGCGCCCTCAGCCAGCGCCGTCATCACCCGCGCCTGTCGTTGACTCTCGGTATAGAGACGCGCATTCAGCACAGCAACACCTGCCTGATCGGCGATGGCTTGCATCAGGTCGAATTGCTCATCTGAAAAAGCGTTTGGTCTCGGGTGGACGAGTGTCAGCACGCCCACCAGTTTCTCGCGTGCGAGGAGCGGCACACACATTGCAGATTTGGCGCCCGATTGATCCACCGCATCATCCGGTCGCATTAACCAGCGCTCATCCTTGCTTGTATCGAGGATCAATACGCCTCTGCGGTTGCGTATCACCCAGCCTGCAAGCCCCCGTTCCATCGTATCGCGCAATTGCTGCGTAGTATGTTCATGGATCTGCGTTCCATAAACGATTGTGGCATCCACTGCCTTGCCTGCATCGTCCAGCACGACAATGCTGGAACGCTCGCCGCCGACGTTCTGCAATGCCTCATACAGAACCCGCTGGAGAACCGTGCGGAGATCGAGCGCGGTCGCGACTTCACGGCTGACGTGAAACAGGAGTTCAAGCAATGCTTTTGTGCGGTCTTTTTCCTTGGGTACTGACATGAATCCCTGCAAGAATAGTTAATTTCTCTTCCTGATTAAATCAGAAACTGGCGTTTCTGGATAAAGTATAGCACACCCCATAAAGCCTGTTATCCACATCTATCTCGGGGAGTGTCCAAAAGGATGGGCTAAATCTAACTTTGCCACACACCTGCCTGATTTGCCAAGCAAATCACGGGCGGTGCCAGGGGAGAACACTGAGTTCATTGACCCGCACCTGCGGTTGGGGCAGGTGGAAAAAACCTCAAACATCTCTGTGGGCTCAGTGGCTAAGCCCACGAAATCAGACACTGGTCTATGTTTGCGGGAGCACTCAAAGTTTGTTGACAAATAGCTCGAGCCGCCGTCCGCGGCGCCGTTGTGCACGTAAATCCTTCGTCGAGGACGGTGAAGGGAGCAAACTCATCTACAACCTTTTAGTGCACCCATGTTTGGAGGTGCCACCGACGAGATGCTGGAAGCCCAGTCAAGGCCAGTATGGTAACTTGCTTTATGAAACGATAAACCCTTCATAATTTTGTTGGTGTTCAACTGCCATCCAAAATTTCCCAACTGCGCGCCAACGCATATTCTCTCAGTTTTTCATCGGGATACACGGCCACGGGATGATCGGCATGCTCCAATAATGGGATGTCCTGTACCGTATCGCCGAACGCAAAATGAACGCGGTCAACATTCAAACGATTGAGCACCTGTTCGATCTTTCGCTCCTGTGCCACCAGGTCACCTGCCACGCGCACATGTCCGTTTGTGTACTCGACCGGTGTGCCGATGGTCTGCACACCGATGCGTTTTGCAAAAGGCTCAATTAACGGCTCGATGACACTGCTGGCAATGTAAACCTGTGCATCTTGCTCCTTATATTCCGTCAGACGTGCAATCACATCCTCGCGGCGTTTCGGCCAAAGGTTATGTTCCACCGCCCATTCGCCCACGAGTCTCATTTTTTCAGGCGTGGCGTTCTTTACCATTTTTAAGCTGTCCACCATTAATTTCTGTCCCCATTTTTGCCAGTCAATCAGGCCGCGTTTTGCGAGGAAATATGCGGGCGCAATGGATAGCATATAAAGTTGCGCCTGTGTTTTACTTTGATTGTGCCGCACCCAATCCACCAGCCCGATCACTGGGGAACCGGTTGTCAATGTGCCCATCATATCTGAGACGACGATCATATATTCTCCACTACTGTCATTCCCCCGAAAAGGCATCGGGGCGATGTGAGCCGCGAAGCAGCGAAGAATCTCACCATAATACGAGAGACTCTTCGTTCGCTGGCGCTCTCTCAGAGCGCCATAGGTTAACTTTCAACAAACTCTTTAATTACCTGGTAGAACTTTTCGGGCTCCTCCACGAATGCAAAGTGACCGGAATCCTCAAAAATTTCAAGGCAGGCATTCGGAATGTGTTTTACCATCTCTTCGGCCATCGCGACATTGGTGATGAAGTCATGCCGCCCGACGATGACAAGGGTTGGCACAATGATCTCCTTCAACTGCGGACGCAAGTCCATGCTGGCTGCCTCCTTATCATTAAATGTTTTTAGTGGGGCAATGCGTACAGGTAAATCCCTGGTCCGTTCATGAAAGGCTTCGGCGCGAGCGTCAAATTTCCTGAAATAGAACTTCATCTCATCCGCCCATAAACGCGCCATATCTTCATCTGTTTGATAGTTG
>JBGPNQ010000064.1:0-18970 GCA_041487615.1 Anaerolineae bacterium | reverse complement strand
GCTCCCATGGTAAATATCATCAATGTAAAAGTTAGCAACGATGATGGCAGCGCCATGATGAAGGATATCGTAGCAGGGTTGCAATGGGTGCTTGAACACAGGGATACTTATAACATCCGCGTTGTCAATTTATCCCTAAACAGTGCTGTCGCCGAGTCCTATCATACGAGTCCACTCGACGCGGCTGTCGAAATCCTGTGGTTCAACAAGATTGTTGTCGTGGTTTCAGCCGGCAATCAGGGTAATGGCGCTCTTTATCCTCCAGCGAATGACCCGTTTGTCATTACAGTTGGTGCGACAGATGATAAGGGCACGAACAATCTCTCCGATGATGTCATGGCATCGTTTTCAGCTTATGGACAGACTGCGGACGGTTTTAAAAAGCCAGATCTTGTTGCACCGGGCACCAATATTGTTGCCCGTCTGGTGAACCAGAACATGGGGCTTGCCAGTGCTCATCCGTCCAACAAGGTTGGCAATCAATATTTCCGCATGTCGGGAACATCGATGGCGGCCCCGATGGTGAGCGCGGCTGCGGCACTCTTACTGCAGGACGAACCAGGTCTCACACCCGATCAAATCAAGTTCCGCCTGACATCCACCGCAAATAATTCGTGGTCCGGTTATGACTCGGCAAAAAGCGGTACCGGTTGTTTGGATGTCGATGCTGCAATTCGCGGAACTTCGGTGCAGGCCTCCAATACCGGAGTCAAACCCAGCAACATGCTGTCATCTGGCTCCACGCCCATTACCTGGGGAAATGTCGGCTGGAACTCTGTGGGTTGGAACAGTGTGGGTTGGAACTCCGTAGGTTGGAATTCTGTTGGTTGGAATACCGTCGGTTGGAACAGCGATTACTGGGGCCCCTAGCCCAGAAACGATTTTTGCCCAGGAATAACTCCGCTAGAAAGGAAAAATAACATGAAAAAGTTGATCCAAGCCCTAATAATTGTCGTCCTTGTCTTTACTCTATTTCAAGCAGCATCTGGAGTTTCGATAGCCTTTGCAGATACTGCATGCACCAATGGAACGCAATCCAGTTGCTTGCTCACCACGGCCTCTGCGCAAACTGTCCAGGTGCTTACGTGCTTGAGTAACCACGTTTTCTGCGTCACACCGAATGTTGGCTGGAATACGTAGTCTATTGTTGTGAAGAATCAATCAGTAATCCTCAAACAATAATCCATGTGAAATCCATTAATTTATAGAGCCCAAGTACTCGCTCCGATTGTCTGGAAAGCAGTTGGCTGGAAGAGCGATTACTCGACGCCCTCATCCTGGCATGATCTTCAAATACTTGATCCGAAATCGTTGTTGACGATAATCTCTAAAAAGGAATTACTACCATGAACTCACAAACTATCTACCAAATGCTGACTGCGGTATTAGTCTTATTAACAACAATTCTACAAAAAAGCAGGCAAGTTCGTGTCAGTCCTTGTGCAGTGACAAACTGTTTGCTTACAGTTAGCTGGAACGGTTAGTGAATAAGGGCTAAACCGATCTCAAAGCACAAGGATTTTGCCCGTGGTACCCTGATCATTTGGCAGTATTATGAAAGCTGCGACAGCATGCCTTCCTCTTCGCGATAATTATCTTTAAGCTAAGCAGAACACGTTCTGAACCGATCAGGATTAATATTCATATGAAAAAACTATCCAGACTCACAAGACTCTACCTGATATTCATTTATGCAATTGGGGCGGTGCTGTTGTTTCGTAGCGTATCCTTAGGGATAAGGATAGCGGAGCCAGTCTTATTTGCCACACTTTGTATTCTGGGTTCCATTCTTCATATCTTGAAGGTTGAAGGTGCAACGAATCGTTCGCATTATACGTTCAGCTTTCTGATATTCGGGTTTGCGATGCTGAATCTGGGCAGCGGCCCTGCATTGGTGGTGATCCTTTTGTCAAACCTGGCTGAATGGGTCTGGAACCGTCCCCCATGGTTCATTCAATTGTTCAACATGAGCTGCTATGTGATTTCGGCCCAAGTTGCCATTCTGGTTTATTCATCAATTAGTCCTCTTGAAATTCCCACATCCTGGCAGATCATTCTTGCCATCGGGTTGGGAATGGCAAGCTTTACATTCATGAATCATCTGATTATTGGCATGGTTCTCTGGCTGGCGCGGGGAGAAAGTTTCAAGCAGTCTGGAATTTTCGACCTGATTCCCTTGCTGATTGATTTGACGATGCTAGCCATCGGAGCCAGCATGGCGCTGGTGTGGAATTACAATCCGTATGCATTGCTGATCTTTCTAGCCCCGGCATATCCATTGTACATGTCACTAAGAATTCCGGCATTGGAACGCCAGACCGAAACGGATCAGAAAACGGGGTTATACAACCATCAATATTTCATGGCTCAATTCGCCAACGAGCTCGTGCGTGCCAATCGTTATGATCGTCCTCTTTCAATCATCATGGCAGATCTTGACCTGCTGCGGAATATCAATAACACGTATGGTCATCTGGCAGGCGACGATGTGCTGAAGGGCGTAGCGGCAATATTGAGACAAACTGTCAGGGATTATGATATTGTGGCACGGTTTGGCGGGGAGGAATTTTCAATCCTGATGCCTGAAGCTGAAATGGAAAAGGCAATTGAGCGCGCTGAGCAGATCCGCAAGGCCATCGAATCTGCCACGTTCGTTGTATCTACCAGCGTTGATCCGATCAAAGTCACAATGAGCTTCGGAATATCCAGGCGAGAGAATTTTGAGCAATCCACAGATGAGATTCTTCATCACGCTGATACCGCATTATACAGATCAAAACTCAGCGGTCGTAATAAATCACTTGCTTATGTGAATAATTCGTTTCTGAACGCAAGTTCAATAGAGCCTGAATCGCGGCCGGGTCTGGATGATTTCTCGAGCAGCCCGGAAACTGCCGAGGAACAGAAATCCACGACAGAGTATTTAGCCGCTTCAATCAGCTATCTCAAACAAAATCCAGACACGCGTGCGGAATCCGAAGATGAAGCAAGACAATCGGAAGCAAATATGAAAGAGACTGAAAACTCCAGGCAATCCCGTATATCAATTCGTAAAGTGTATGGCTATATTACTCTACTGGGATTATCAGCGATAGTTGCCTTGTTTGCCATAAGGCCTCTCCTGATGGATTCAATTTCGGCGTACTCTGCTGCTGACTGGATGGGCTTTGCTGCAATCGCTTGCACGATCGTCCTTACTGAATGGTTCTCCATTAATCTTTATGTAAGAAATACATCACTATCAACATCCGCGGTTCCCATTATTACTCTGATCATCCTTTTTGGTCCGCTGGGAACCCTGGCCGCAAGCGCGATTTTTGCCGTTACAGCTGCCATCAAATTCCGAAGTCCTTTCAATCGAATCGTATTCAACTTTAGCAATCACATCATTGCAGGGATCATCATAAATCTGGTGGTGGGTGGATACGGAACCGATATTGGCAGATGGCAATTTCCGGCTTTGGAGTTGATCCTGGTACTTGTTGCATCTTTAATCATGTTTATTTGCACTACAACACTTATTTCGATTGGGATTGGGATAGATTTGGAGCAATCCCCATACGGCGTTTGGAAGGAACAATATCAGTGGATGATACCGTATTACCTTGGGATAGGTTTTATCTCCTTTGCACTCATGTTTGGTTATATACATGCGAGTATCCTGGGAATCTTGACAATGATCATACCCCTGGCATTGCTCCGCATCAGCCAGGTTCAATACGTTGAACACACTCGCGTGGTTGTTAATGAAATAAGGAAAAAGAACCAGGAGCTTGAAAAGCGTGCTTTGGAAATCAGTGCGATGAATGAAGGACTGTTGACAACATTGTCAGAAATTATAGATCTCCAAGATCCGGATGTGCTTGGACACTCAAAGCGAGTCAGCAAACACGCATCTGATATTGCACGGTTATTGGGCCTGAACGAAAAACAAATCGATCTGATCCGGAAGGCTGGATTGCTGCACGATATTGGAAAATTGGGTATTTCAAAGGAAATCCTCACAAAGCCGGCCAAGCTGACTCCAAATGAATACGAGATCATTAAGAAGCACGCAGCATTGGGTGGCGAACTTATTGAGAACAGTCCATCGCTTCGATCCCTTGTTTCAATCATTCGACATCATCATGAATTTTTCAATGGCAAGGGATACCCTGACGGAATTTCAGGCAAAGAAATCGCAATTGAGGCGCGAGTCATCGCTGTAGCGGATGCCATCGAAGCCATGATGTCAGACCGTCCTTATCGCAAAGCCCTTAAACCGCGGGAGATCATTGAAGAATTGGGCAGGCACGCCGGGACCCAATTTGACCCTCTCGTGGTCAGCGAAGCCGTTAAGCTGCTCGAAGCGGTCGCTGCAATCGAAAATATGCCACCAAGTGAAATAGCCGCCGCAAAAGTGACACATCGGTTAATTACCAACCTGCAAACTCCATAATAGAATTCAAAGAAACGATCGCTCAATTGGAATAAATGACAGTCTGTGATTCGTAGCAGAGCAGACTGTCTATTTTTTTCTGCATGGGAAACAACTGATCAGCACGTTCGATGAAAAGAGATCATATGTCGGGCATCGCAGTAATGTTCCGGATGATTTCCTTTCATCTTTTCAACGCTTTTCTCACAGCCGGGAGGGGCAAGGGCCAATGAGGGGGGTCACCTGCCTTTATGCGCTACTAACATTCCCAAGGGGATATTGAATTTGGCAACGAAAAGCCGTATAGTATTTGCAGATATTGAACAACTCCCTTGCGCTGGGAAACTGCCTGGCGGATTACGATCCACTAAATTTCCAATTTCTTTTTTCGAAACGGTCCCTTAAGTTTCATACTGCTTCCATTGTTTGATTGGCTTTCTAATTGCAGCACTCTACGGAGGTTCAAATGGCAAAGGTAAAGGCAAAAATCAGGCTCAGCGAGCGGACGCTCAATGCCCGTCCGGATACTCTGGATTTTCGAGACCAAATGTATGTGCCCACTCTGATCGAGGTTCCTACCCACATTCCACTAAGTAGATTTAAGGATTTCAAAATCCCCGTTCTGGACCAGGGAAAAGATGGAGCATGTACCGGTTTTGGACTGGCCACTGTTGCCAATTATCTCTTGACCCGTCGCAGGGTGATTCCAGACCCAACTCCTGTCAGTCCGCGCATGTTGTACGAGCTGGCAAGACGCCATGACGAGTGGCCAGGTGAAAATTACTCTGGTTCCAGCGCTCGAGGGGCGATGAAAGCCTGGCATAAACATGGTGTCTGTTCAGAAAAACTTTGGCCGTACATTTCGGGCGAGGGAAAAGACCGAAGCGCACTTACCGAAGCAAGAACTGCGGATGCCTTCCGGCGACCGCTTGGAGCTTATTTCCGAGTTAACCACAAAGACCTGGTTGCGATGCACAGTGCACTGGCGGAGGTGGAGATTCTCTATGCAACAGCGAGTGTCCATCAAGGCTGGGGGCGGGTCGACAAGGCAGGTATGATGCCATACTCAGATCAGAAGGTCGGCGGCCATGCTTTTGCAATCGTGGCTTACGATGAACAGGGCTTCTGGATACAAAACTCATGGGGCAAAGATTGGGGGCTTGGCGGTTTTGCCTGTATCAGCTATGACGATTGGCTCGAAAATGGAACAGATGTCTGGGTGGCTCGTCTTGGTGCTCCTGTTAAACTGTATAAACTGAATTCCTCTTCCATAGCTCATTCGGCGAGCGCGGGTGAGTCCGAAGGGTATTCGTTTATTGATTTGCGACCTCACATTGTAAGCATCGGCAACGATGGCAAGCTCCAGCCCGGCGGTGATTTTGGGACATCTGCAGCGGAGTTGCAGCACATCTTTGAAGACAATATCCCGAATGCGATGAAGGATTGGAAGAAAAAACGCCTCCTGCTTTATGCACACGGCGGATTGGTCGACGAGAGATCGGCCGTACAACGGCTTTCTGATTATCGGCGCGCCTTTCTGGAGTCTGAAATTTATCCCATCTCTTTCATATGGCATACGGATGCCTGGACAACGGTCACCAATATGCTTCAGGATGCGATCCGTCGCCGCCGTCCCGAAGGTGTACTGGACGGAAGCAAGGATTTCATGTTGGACCGACTCGATGACGCCTTGGAGCCTGTCGTGCGCACATTCGCCGGCAAATCGCTGTGGGACGAAATGAAGGAGAATGCGCTGGCAGCAAGTCAGCCGAACGGAGGAGCGCGCCTCGTCCTGGATTACCTGGCAAAACTGCTGAAAGCTGACAAGTCTATTGAAGTGCATATTGTGGGACATAGCGCGGGCAGCATCTTTCACGCACCTCTTGTCCGATTGTTGACATCCAAAGGCACGATTGCCTCGGGCTTTTTCCAGGGTGAAAGAGGATATGGACTTAAGATATCTTCCTGCACACTCTGGGCCCCAGCATGTACGATGGAACTCTTCAAGGAAGCGTACCTTCCGGCAATCGACGATCAGACCCTCAAGCAGTTTGCACTTTATATATTGAGCGATAAATCCGAGCAGGATGACAATTGTGCTGGCATTTATCACAAGTCCCTCCTGTATCTCGTATCCAACGCTCTCGAAAACGAGCCACGTATTCCCGGCTTCAGGGATGGCGTCCCCTTGCTTGGGATGCAAAAATTCATCCATGCAGATGCAAGGCTCGGCGCTCTCTTCACGAGGAAAAACGTCAAGCTGGTCATTTCGCCCAATAATGAGGCCCTGGGACTCATTGAAAGCTCCGGCGCAAAACATCATGGTGATTTTGATGATGATGACCAGACCGTGAAGGCGACCCTGGCTCTCATACTCAGCGGGAGCTCCAGTCGTGCTGCGGCAATACCTGAGAAGACAGAATTTAACTTCCAGCGCTCCAGATCATCTCTGCGCAATCGCCGGGTAACGATTGATATCCAAACGTCAAAATAGCGAGGCGCAACTTGAGAGCGTCCAGCGGTAATACATTTATCTGTAACAATATTCAAGAGAGCAAAAGCGACGGATAGGTCGAATGGCCTGTCCATGGGAATGTCCGACTCGACCCGGTGTTCTGATTTCCGAGCTGGCAAACTTGGAAAAGCACTTCGATGGATGCATGCTCTTTGGGATTATGAACATTTATCTAATCCCCCAAATTGCCTCTTGAAATTCCAATTCGAAAGTTGTATAGTATCCGTAGTCGAATCAAAAATAGCATTCCTACTAACATTGGGAGGTAAGTTATCTACAGACCGTTACCCAGATCACTCACAAATCGCAATTCAACCGGAATCTTTGAACATGGGCGGCAAGATCGTGATTCGCTCTTCGTGAGCATGTAGTTTCATGGTTGCACCTTCACTGCAGAATGACTCTGATAATTTAATAACGTTGTCTCAGAATGCATGTCCTCTTCAAAAGCCTTGCAGGTCTGGAATGCATAATCGTTCTTCTGAAACATTCGGAAAGCATTAACGAACGATTTACCGTAGCCGAAAAACGTATTTTTGAAGATGGAAAAAAGAGGTACAGATGGACTTCATTGAGCGCTGGCTGCATATTTCGCCTGATGGCGGAAACAGGGTATCAGAATTCCTAATTGTGACTGCTGTGGTGACGATCATAATAGGCATGGGCGTTGTCGCACTACGCGGTCATTTGCCTGGAAAATTTATCGAGTACCTCGAAGAATTCAGAAAACGGGAAAGTAGTGACCGTTTCGATGATTGATTTACTGTTGTTCATCGGTAATAGATAGGTCACTTTTGCCCAGCGAATTGTCCGCAATCCGGATATTTCGTTTGCCGTGTCACACGGAGATCACTCGGAGTTTGGAGGGAGTGTACACCATGGTTGACGATGTCGCACCAGAGTTCATACGTTTTGTGAATGAAGAGCAGAAGGCAAGTAAGTTTCCTGTTCCCGAAAAACAACTGAAAGAGGGCGAACTTTCGCAGCCTGTCCAGGTTGACGTCGAGCGCGTATCAGAATTCCTGCGCATCGCGGCAAAGCGGGCAGTGGGGCTCTTTCGTACGACCAAACATACCGAAGTCATCTGGATGCACGGTGATAGCGAGTTGGCCGTTAACCTCGTTGGAATCACGGCCAGGCTATCGGATGGACTCATCCGTGTGCTCATACCGGTTCGCTGTGATGAGATAGGCAAGGCAACGATTGAAGTTGCCTTCGCCGTTGGAACACCGGGCAATCCCTCCGGACTCTTCGCCTCGGCGTATCGGCGTCCGAATGGACCTCCAGTTATTGTAGATGCCTGGGGAGAAAATCTCGTCGCTTTTGCCTGGCAGTGTTTGTTGGGAATGATCAGCGGTATTGCAGGGGCTGCTGGTAAGGACGCAAGTGGAGATCACCTAGTCCCTGTCGAACTGACTGCCTCCGCAAATGGGATCCAGATCCTGCCAATGGCCCGGCATCGATTATCGCGATTGAGTAAGCTGAAAACGATCACGAAGACTCGAGGTATACGATGAGCTTCGATACAAGTGACCTCGGTGTACTGAGCAATCTGGCGATCGCTCTGGGAGTCCTGAACCCATCGGGACAGCCGAATCCTGACTGGTTCGGTAACCCTGAAGCGTCGCTGAAAAAGATCCTGGAGAACGACAGTCAGCGCGACGCGTTGATCGCCTTCGTAGATGAGGCAATGGGTGGAGCCGACCGTACCACGGACCCGACTGGCGTTGTCTGGCTTCCGATCATCGAGCTTGAAGACCCGCTCATCACCATCGCAGTCACCGTCGACGACTCAAAGGCCGATGGGATCCACATCGGCGTAGGCATCTCGGTTAGCACAACTGATCCGATTTCGAACAGCTCGTTATCCGTTCCGCTCTTTCTTGCAAAGAAGGAGGGCGGACCCAACGTTTCATCGGTTCTCCTGCTTGGTTCGCCCGGAGGTCGGATTCGCCTGTCCACGGCGATTACGATCGATGCGAACGCGCCTGTTCCCGGCGAGGCCCGCCTTGGAGCAATCGGGATCGACATCGATGTTCCCACCGCATTGAATGATGGAAATCCAGTGTTCGGTCTCAATCTGACGGGGTTCCAGCTTCCTGGAGCCACGAGCCCGCGCGATATCCGCGTTGCTGCTGATGGGCTTAGTGAGCTTGACGATGCGGTTCTCGACCTAATCCTCTCGCTCGTAAGAGCACAGGCGGAATCCGTAGATCCCAATCTACCCATTGCAGCGATCAGTGGACTCCTTGGATTGAACAGCGGAGATTCCATTCCCGACTTCCCCATCACACAGCTCGCCACCGATGGTGTTCACGCCCTCGCCGATTGGCTGTACGAGGTCATCACTACCACAGCGAGCCGCGACGCGTGGCTGGGCTACATCGCGACGCTCCTCGGTGGCACCCAGAATGGGGATGTCGTTTCGTTTGATCTTGGAGGAAGCGCGGATCTGACGTTCGGTTTGCGCGTTGACACGGGTCCCAGCGGCAATGCGCGCCTCACACCAACGCTTGGCGTAGAGCTTGGCGATACAACAGCCCGAGTGGAGGCACGCGCAGATCTATTCCAGATTGATCTGATTACTGGAAGTGTGCTGGCTCTTCCTCAATTTGGAGTCTGGGCTGCGGCAGGCCGCCCTGGGGTTGGCAATCGTGTGCTCGACATTATCAATCCCACTGTCGCACGGGCGGATACGCTGCGCGTCGGCTTTGCGCTTAATGCCCAGCGCAGTCTCACGTTTCTCCTGGCGGCCGATGGAGTGCGCCTCGGTGCTCACGACTATGCCACCCTCGATCTCACATCTCCCGACGCGGTGATGGATGCGGTCGGAAACACTGTCAGTGATGTTGCCTCTCAACTCCTCGCCGACTGTGGTGACGCACTTGATATCGTCCGGCTCCTGCTTGGACTCGACCCACCGGCCGGAGTCACGGCTGTCACGCTACCTCAACTGATGACCGACCCGGTCGCCGCATTGACTGGCTACTGGCGCAACCTTCTGGCCGGCCCGGCTACTGCTGTCCCCGCGGTTCTGGCGGCGATACGCGATGCTCTCGCCGATGACAGCATGGGAGGTCTCGAAATCCGCGGAACAGGAACCGCTCTCGATCCGTGGCGCCTCCCTCTGATCGGGCCATTGCAATTGGAAGTGAACGCGAATGGCACTACCCTTACCGTGAGTGCAGCACTTGCGATGAGCGTAGACACCCTGGGGCAACGTTGCACAGTTGTGCAAACCAGGCTTGCAGCAACACTCGCGGAAATTGAACTGACAGCGCCGTCTGCGAGCCTGCTGCCCGGTGTGCAGGCAAGCCTTTCTGCACGCGAGCGTGGAGTGAATCCGCCGCGCGTGATGTTGGCACTCGGCAACGGTGCTACGCTTTCAGCAAGTGGCGTGGGCTTGGGCCTAAGCTGGACTCCGGCCGGTGGACTTGTCTCCGATGTGCAGGCTCCGAACCTGACTCTCACTATCGGCAGCCTCGCACTTCCGATCAGCCTGCCGGTGATCGGCGCAGATGGCAGCGTCAGTCTGACTGCCGATGAGTGGGATGCGATTGAGGCACTGATTGGATACCTTGGTGACCTGATGGGTGGTTTCCTGTCTGACATTGTAGGCGCACTCGGATGGACACCAGAGCTACCTGTTGCGGGGGGAATCTCCGCGACAGAAGCTAGACTCCGTCTTGCAAATTTTGTGACCGACCCAGAGGGTGCATTACGAGTCTGGTTGCCAAAGTTATTGATTAGTGATGTAGGTCCGCAGGCTCTTTCCGTCATTGCTGATCTTTTTGCAGGCTCCGGACCCAATCGAGGCTTTCTCCAGGGGACCGGGCATCCAGACGATCCATATCGCTTTGCCATCAGCGATGGACTTCCCAACATTGCGGTCTGGTTTCCTCCGGCCGGGCTGCAGAGGCCTATTGTGGCAGCGCCAGAAGCATTGCAACGCTGGCGCCCCGGTGACCCCGGCCTATCCCCTGATGCACTCGCAGCTTGTCTCGCGGCCGAAGCCGGTGTCGCGAAAGATATCCATGAATTGATCGAAGGGCGCGATGTGGCCCGCGGTCTCAGCGAACTCGCAGGACGTTGGGTTGGCGGCGATGGTCGAATTATTCCGCCAACAGACGCACCCCCTGGAGTCTATGTTGATCGTTCCGGCGTGGCTGCCGGGCAACTATTGGATGCGCTTGATTTCGAAGACCTTATCGGCCGTATTCCCACGACCACCGTTTACATCGCTCTTGGCGCAAACGCCTGGCTCCAAGCTTCAGCGGATCGTCGAGTGGACCTCACAACGCCCGGGCTCGATGCATCGATGTTTGCTCCGCCGACAGCGGCGACCGGGGACTGGTTCGTTGCCCTTGGCAATAGGGCGGACTGCCGCCTTGCATCGAGTAGCACGGACGGTACGCCTGAACAGGCAGCGCGCCTTGCACGTGTGCTCAATGTGCTGTCAGCCGTGAGCAATGATATTGCTGTGGTTGCAGTCGCAGGGGCTGGGCATGCCGCGCGGCTTGCCTCTCAGGCACCCACGCTCACAGCAGTTACTGATCTGATCACGTTGGGAACCCCGCTGGGTCCAATCTCGCTGACGGCCCTCAGTACACAGCCCACGGCTGATGCTCTGCGTTTGCTCTATCGTCTGCTTCCCGCTGAGATCATCGTTGATCTCGCCGATCCGGATGCCGAACGAGAGGATGAAGATCTCGCCCTCGGTCGTGCGCTCGTCACGGCGATGATGGAACTTGTCGATCGCGCCGACCCGACGGTTGACCTGCGTCCTCCCGTGGAATCGGCGGCCCCGCCGCGGGCCGGGCTCGCGGTCAGCGCAGTGTTCGGGTTCGTCTCTGAGAGCCAGGTGAGCCGGGCGATCACTGCGATTGTGGCCGCTGGACTGGCCGAGCGCGCTCAAATCCGTGCTGCAACCCCATTACCAGAACCCACTGGCGTTCATGCAGGTCTACGTTTCGTGCTCCCGCCAACATTTGACGGTTCGCTAGAGGTAAATGGTGACGCGCTCCTAACATTGATTGCATACGATAATACAACCGGCATCAACACAACCCGACAACTGCGAGCTCGTTTGCGAATGTCAGACCGCACAGGTTGGTTGAGCGCCACTCCCGATCTTGAACTGCGCATGGTGACAGCAGATGTTTCTGTGCCCCTGGATGGAAGCTCACATGGTGAAGCAACAGTCACACTCCACGATGCCCGTGTATTTGGGCAATCGTGGGAACGCCTGATTCTAGGAAACGTTGAGGGAAGTGTACCCGTTCTCCCGGAAGCCCGCGTATTGCTCTCCGCGGCTATACAGCGTCTCACCGCCGATGCAACAGGTACAGCGTCCCTTGCTTTGACTCAACTGCTCACAGCGTTGGGAATCATTGGAGCCAGCGGCGGCGTGGTCGGCGATGCGGTCGACCAGCTGATCCATGACCCGGGTGGTCTGCTCCGACAACGTCTCGCAGCTGCCGAGCATGAACTGGCGAATTCGTTGACAACGCTTCTCGGGCCGCTCGGCACAACAATTGATCTGGGAGCGCGATCGGTTCGAGTGAACGGCGGAAGCGATACCACCGGGCGATTCGGTTGGCACGCGGATGTCACAGTTTCATCTGCCGGGCTGGCTGGCCAACTGCGATTTGGCCTCGAGACTCCCTCGCAGCCAGCCGGTGGGCTCAATGTAATTATCGATCTTCAACCCCTGCACGTGTCATTGCAGTGGCATCAGCCAGGAGGCTCCATTGATAGCGCCACGCTCTGGCCAAATCCTGAGGCTGCATCATTGGCGCGAATGCTGGCGAAGGCTGCACCGAGTCTCGGTGGACATACCGCGCTCGAATTGATGCGCCGCGCCGACGATACAGCACGGCCAGTAATCGACGCGGTCCTCGACGCGCTGGGTCTACTTAATGGAACGCTCGGCGATGTCGATCGCTCGATCCGCCCTCTGGCAGGACTTCTCGCCGACCCGGCGGGATGGCTTCGCAGCAGTGGCTCGCTGGCTTCGAACCCTGCGAAGATTCAGGGACTCTTCGATGCGCTGCGTCCTTTACTCGGTTTGACAGGAACTCCGGGATCACCGATCAGCTTTGCCGATGGCGTCTCACTCACGGTAACGACTGACGGCCCCGGCGCACGTCTGGCGCTGGATGTCGACCCGACCGTCTGGACTCCGACAAGTACGACCGCGCGGCTCGCAGCCGGGCTTGCCGCCAGCCTTTCGGTTGCCCCATCCGGTCCTCCATCCCTTGGACTCGATGTACATGTCGGACTCACCGGTGCCCCGACCGGGCGGCAAGCGGTGCACGCGCGGCTCGGAAGTGGCGGTGCTCAACTTTTCATCCGCCCATTGAGTGGTAACGATATTTCATTGATTCCATTCGCTGGATTGGGTGGTCTGGCTGCCGCGGCCGAGGCAGCACTGCCCTTCCTGCTGGACAAGCTGGCGGAAATCAGCGGGACGGTCGGCAATCTCGTTCAAGCATTGGGCGACGCGCTTGTGCTGCGTTCTGGCAATCCAAAAAAATTCGACGGCAACGCACTGCACACGTGGGCGGTGAATCCTGTGGGTGCGCTCACAACCGCCGGCCCGTCTATCATTGCGCAACTTGCACCTATCGCGCAGCAACTCGATGTCTTCACTCCGAACGAGATTAGTGTGGTGTCTGCGAATGATACTCTGACCGCCTCCATCAGCGGTGTCTCCCTTTCATGGAGCCCGACGTCTGGCGAAATCACACTGGCTGGCGATTCGGTTGCCGTGCCCGGTGTCGACGAAGTCTCCTTCACGATTACTCTCAGTTCGGACGGGATCAATAACATCACCGTCACGATGGGACCCGCGTCCATAGACGCGGGGGGCGTGACTCTCCAACCGTTTGTCACCGTTGCAGCCGGGATCAGTCCCATCGGCCAGCGCCGCATCGCGGTAGGCATGGCGGTCGACGACACGCGTCGCTTTGCCGCGCGTTGGTTGCTTGATACAAACGATTTCGCACTGGTTGCCAGCACTGGCCCAATCGCGAATGCCAGCGAAATCCCCGATGCGGTGCAGGTGAGTCTGCGGATTGTGGAAGTCATCGCCGATGTGGTCGCTTCCGTTGCGATGGCACAGGCAGCCGTGCAGCAACTCCTCAACACGTCTGTCAACGATGCCCATACGAAGAATGTGCGCGATCTGATGAAGGGCGTTGTACTCGATGATGCCGATCCGACTCAGTTGATCGATGCTCTCTTTGACCCCGCACAGATTCTGGGACGAATCCACAAGTTGTTCGGCAACATCGCCGGAGCGGGAATCTCGATCACCGTCGATGAACTCACAATCTCTTTCACGAAGATCAACAGTATCATCGGCTTGGAGGTGGGACTTGCAGACCGATTCGAGCTACTCAGTGGTGATGTGATGCTTTGGCTGGAGAATGATGACTCGTGGATCAAGGACAATCCACCCGGCCCAGGCGGGATCTTCGTGGGTTTCCTTCCCGATACGCCACCCTTGCAGTTCACACCAAGCCTCACAGTGAACGGTGTGGGTCTGCGAATTGGCAAGAGTTCAGGTCCTCTGCTCGACTTCGGGATCACGCTCGAAACGATTGCTTTGCACACGTATGCTGAATTCAACTCCACCGGAGTCGTTGGCGGTGGACTGCAGATTCAGTTTTCCAACCTGGCAGTTTCAGCCGGTGGCGCTGGGGGAGATAACGGAATTGCGCAGGGAATCATGCGCGACACTGGGCCGACCCCTCCGAAACCGGCCTTCTCGCCATCGCTCGCGATCCAGAAGCGCGGCAACGATCCGGTATCGGTCACTCTGCGCGCAGGGGATGGTGACGGTCCATGGTGGATCGCCATTCAAAAAGGGTTTGGTCCGCTCTACCTTGAACAGATCGGTTTTGGCGCAACGATGCCCAATGGGCACTTGGAGCGGGTCTCGCTCTTGATGGACGGCTCGGTCTCCATGTTCGGGCTGACCTGCGCGGTCGATGATCTGCAGATTACGTATTTCGTCTCCCGCGGTGATGTCTTCAACGCGAGTAACTGGTCTGTTGATCTGGCCGGTCTCGCAATCTCTGCCAACATGGCGGGGGTGACCATCGCCGGTGGACTTCTCAAACAAACAACGGATCTTGGAATTGAGTATCTCGGCATGCTGCTGGGACGTTTCGGCGTCTATGGCATTACGATCTTCGGTGGATATGGGGAGGGTGTACAGGATGGACAAAAGTTCACTGCCTTCTTCGCCGTCGGCGCCATCAACGGACCGATCGGCGGACCGCCGGCTTTCTTCCTGACCGGCATTGGCGGTGGCTTTGGAATCAATCGTCTCCTGATCGTCCCAACAGATCTTTCGCGCTTTGGTGAGTATCCCCTGATCCAGGCGCTCGACATCGCTGCCAAGCCGCAGGATCCAATGAAACAGCTGAGAGCGCTTGGCCAATACTTCACGATGTCGAGAGGAACATTCTGGTTCGCGGCAGGAATCTCGTTTAACAGCTTCGCCCTGGTCGATGGCATCGCCGTGATCGCTGTGCAGATTGGCGATGGGCTCGATATCAACCTGCTCGGGCTTGCGCGCATGGCACTGCCGCGTCCGCAGGTGGCACTGGTCTCGATCGAGATCGCGCTCCTCGTGCGTTTCTCGAGCTCCGAAGGTGTGCTGTGGGTCCAGGGACAACTGACTGACAATTCCTGGTTGTTGTACCCCGACATCAAACTCACCGGAGGCTTTGCCTATGTGATCTGGTTCAAAGGGGAGCATCGCGGCGAGTTCGTTCTGACATTGGGTGGTTATCACCCGGACTTTCACCGCGACGGTTATCCGGTGATCGCTCGTCTTGGAATCCGTTTTAGTTTCGGTGACAGCATCGTTGTCAAGGCTGGGAGTTATTTCGCCCTGACATCGGAAGCCCTGATGGCTGGTGGTGACTTTGAGGCCTCCGCGCATTTCGGTCCTGCCTGGGCTGAGGTGAAGTTCGGTGCTCATGGCATCATTTACTTTGATCCATTCCATTATCATGTAAACGCCTATGCGCGTATCTCTGCCGGGGTTACCATCGATACCTGGCTCTTTGGCGAAATCACCATTTCGGTGAGCATCGGCGCGCGGATTGATGTTAGCGGCCCCGATTTCCATGGACGGGCCAGCTTTGAGGTCGGACCGGTTGAGCTGACAGTCGAATTCGGAGGTCCGGATCAGTCCCAAAAGCAGCCTCTTAGTGCAGAAGCCTTCATCAACAAATATCTGGCGGCCGGTGACGGCGGTGCACTCGCCCACGCCGTGATTACTTCGTTTGGCGCGCTGCCGGCCAAAGCTGAAGATTCCACTCCCGATGGCTCAGCCGCCAGGCCGTTCGTAGTGGTTGTCGAGTTCGGACTCACGTTCACCAGCACTGTTCCTGCGACCCAAGTTGTGCGAACGAGCGCTGTGCTTACTCCGACTTCGTTCCATACCCCAAGCCAATCCCTTGGCGTCGCGCCGATGAACACGAGTAACTTGCAACCGATCATCAAGCTGACCTGGCTTCGCGGAGGCGTGCAGCAAGTCTTCCCGTTTACGGCCAACGCGCGTCCGTTCGGCAGTTTCCCCGCCGGAATTTGGGGCCCTCCGCAGGATGCGAACAACCGCAAGGTCCCGACGGGTGAGATGATCGAGGCGCTTAGTGAGCTTGCTCTTGAGTCGCGTGCGGCTGAGTCGCCGGGTGGGCCGGAGATTCCGTACTTCCAGGTGGAGATCGGCCGGCGCAGACCACTGCCCTTCGCTCGTCGCCCGTCTGAGGTCACTCAGGTGAAGAATCAAGCGGCAACGGTAGAGTCGCATATCACCGAACCGACCACGGTAGCCGAGGCATTCGCCGCGGCACGGACTTTCCTGAGCACCACCGCGACTCCCACTGCGCTGGCATCGCTGCGCGGGGAACGTCAGGCTCCGCCACTACTTGGTACACTCGCCGAGGGACTGCAGGCCGATCCGGCGACCGTCGTTCCCGATATCGGCGCGCAGCCGCCGGCTAAAGTGTACGATCACTTCATAGATGCGCCCAACGCTGTTGGTATGCTCACGGGCGCGAGTCTCGATATCCGCGTTGCATCGCCGACGCGTACATCGGTGCAGGCACCGGCAAAGGCATGGCGTTCCGCGCCGCCCACACTCGCATCAGTCGATGCGGAAAGAAGCCGCTCGATCGCAGCGCGACTTGTCCTGGTGGAACCCGCTGCCGTGAACTTGAGGCAGCGCAGCACGGTGATCGCAAATGTAAACGTGCCACCCTCCGCCATAGCGCACGCCGCGCCCGCAATCATCGCGCGCAGCGGCGCTCCCAGAAATGAACAATTGAATAACTTCACCTCTGGGCTCGTGATCGCGACCCGGCCCGGTGTGCGTACAATAGCCACTGCCCGCAACAGCAATCAGCCATCTGCAGGCGCTACACTCACTCCAGGTCAGCTCGTTGTGCTCAAGTTACCGAATGCTCATGCCGATGCTGCACCCGGCGGGCGTCGTCCGTTCTTGGGTGTCACCGGTTCCCCGGCGCGTGTCATCATGCTGGGTCACGGAGGAAGCATTCTTGCTGACCGTGTTCTCGGTGGAGCCGATAAGAGCCTGGAGGTGATCCAGGGGGCCGAGCGCCTTGCAGTCATGGGATTGGGCAAACCGGCCCGCACAACGCTTGATGCCGGTTTGCTTGGCTGGCACGCCGGGATGCAGATACCGTACATTGGCTGGTCTACAGGGATCGCCCCCGGCTGTATCGTGCACTCATCCGGGGAGCCGCTCCGTCTGCACCGCGAACGTCTTGAGGCTGGTTGGGTCACAGGCGCCGAATTGGCGCGAGGTGTGAGCACAGTAACCACCACCTTTGCCGAGGTGCCTCGAACCGTGGTCATCATCCTCGATGATCCAGCCGCGTTTGGTGACCCGGTCAGTGGACGCAAGCTGTTGCTCGGTCTTGATGGTGCAGATCGCGCGTTGGATGCCTCTGGTGTAGAGCGGCAGCCGGTCCTGCTCATCATGGAAAATCGCAGCGTGCTCGCATATGACATCGTTCCTGAAGGCAGTAAATCGGTTGTGGTGACCATCGCCAGTGAGCTTGGATGGTCATTGGTTGGGGTTATGGGATCACGATCACTCAACGCGACCGGTGCAATTGCATTGATCTCCTCGCGCGGACTCGACGCAGCGCTGCAGCCGTTTGTAACGTCATCCGATGCGCAATCAGTGAGCAAGCTCCAATGGAAAGGATCGACCCGCACCACGGAACAACGACAGCACGCAAAAGCACAAGCCCGTGGGCTGCCGCTCGGTCCCGCGAAGCCTGCGAAGAAAACCAGACCTGTGAAAAAAGCCAAGCCTCGAAAAGGAGGAAGGAAATAATGCCAAAGACTGGATACTTCATTTTGCATTCGAACGTCATCCCAAAGATGACGGCCGGTCGTTACGATTTGCTCAGCGAGCAGTCGGGAACGCCCTTCGATGTTGCGCCGGAAAATACCTCCGTTACGGTTGCTGCTCCGCGCTATGTGATGCCCACCGACCAGATCATTTCGACATTCCCTCCAGCCAACGCGGAAGGCGCTTTCAGTGACCGCCTGCCACAGATCGTCCTCAAGCGGCGCACCCTTCCGTGGGAGCGCAACCCCGAAGAGAAATCGCAAACTTCGGCAACACCGTGGCTTGCACTCGTGGTTGTCGCTGAAGGCGAGGCGCAGTTATCATCTGCGACACCGGTGGCGCAGTGCATCACTGTCGGAACTAAGTTGCTGGACCCAACCGAAGACAAGGATGTGGAACAGGGACTCTATCTCGCCGTAACCGAGACAGTGCTTAATAAGATCTTTCCTTGCCAGGAGGATCTTGAGCTCCTGGTGCATGTACGCGAAGTTGATGTAAACGACACCGAGCTTGCCAACGGCGACGATGATGGCTGGCTTGCTGTGGTCCTTACCAACCGACTGCCGGTGTTCGATCAAGCGAATAATAAACCGGTCCGCTACATGGCCTGCCTCTTGAACATAGAAGGTCAGCTTGC
>JBGPNQ010000063.1:0-19092 GCA_041487615.1 Anaerolineae bacterium | reverse complement strand
TGGATACCATCGGGACCAACATACTTAACTTTGGTATTGTCGCCCATGATCGCAACCTTGTCCTTCAACAATTGGGAGGCGTTGTTGTCAACGACCATGCCAACGTAAATGGCGTCGGGAGCGCCACCGCTATTGCTGGTGGAGATTTTCGTCATCAAAGCCTTGTAGTCAGCTGCCTTCGGGTCAATGCCTTCGTGGCCGAGAACAGTCAAACCGATTTCCTTGGCGGTGGCTTCGAATACATCAGCAACACCTTTACCATAGAGTTCCTGATCGTCAAGAATGTAGACTGTGTTGGCGCCAAGAGACTTCACGAAATTGGCTGCAACCTTACCTTGAATGTCATCCGCAGCAACAACACGGGCATAGGAGCGGACGCCGGTCGGATAATAGGAATCGGTTACGCCGGGAAGATCCTTGTCAGCCTTGGTCAAACCAGGGTTGGTGTTGGCGGGGGAGATCATGACCAACGGGCCGGCAGCATTCAAGATCGGAATGGACAACTTGGCGGCGCCGGAGTTGAATGTTCCGAGATAGGCAACGATCGCCGGATCAGCAGCAGCCTTGTTGGCGTTTTCAGTCTCGACAGCAGGATCCCACTTGCCGAGGGCTGCAGATGCATCATCCCACGCTTCGTATTCGATGGTGTACTTCCCGCCACATGCGGTATTGCTAGCCTGTTCGAGGCGCAGCTGCATGGCGTTGACGATGGTTTGGGTCTGGGTCAGGGATGAGCCAGTCATCGGAAGGCTGGATACGATTTTGAGTGTACCAGTAGCTGCCGGGGGTTCCGTCGCAGCAGGGGCTTCTGTTGCAGCCGGAGCCTGAGTGGCGGGGGCTTCAGTTGCAGCCGGAGCTTGAGTCGCAGCCGGAGCGCAAGCCGTGAATATCATGCTTGCAAGCACCAGCAGCGAAAGTAAAGCAAATAAGCGTTTCATTATCTTTCTCCTCCAGAAATATTGTGTAGTAGATCCATGTATCCTCTTCTCTTCTTTTTGGCGGATACGACAATAGGGCGGACAAAACTCTAGGTGTGTCGACACCACCTCCTTTCAGTGAGAGTAACGCTTCTCTTATCGCTAATACCAATATTACAAATAAAGCCCAGGATTCCTCCCGCGGCTTTTTTACCCGAAACCCCATTTCACTTTTCAAAAGTTAATTGACCAATGTTAAGGCAAATATGTTCATGGGTCAAGAGTACTGGTCTAGCTTTGTCTGTTTTTTTCCTGGGGTTTATACAATAATTGCTCGCGGATGCGCAGATCTGTATTGCGGATCTTCATTGCGAGATCGGCAGCAAGGTTGTACATCAGGCGATAGCCTAATTGCGGATACGTATCACACAGCATGATCAATTTATCGCGTGGGATGATGAGCAGGCGTGTATCTTTTTGCGAAGCGCAGGCAGACGCAGATCGTAGCCCTTCATCCACCAGGGCAACTTCACCAAAGGATTGCCCGCGTCGCAACGTTGCGATTGTCTTGTTCTCGCTGTTGGCATCCAGGGAGCTCACCAAAGACGGATCGACAAAAATATCCACCTCTCCCTGCACGATAATGTACAATTCCTTGCTTCCACTGTTTTCCTTGAATATCAGATCATCCTTTTGAAATGTAGCTTCCTGACAAAGGTTTGCGACAAGTTCCAGTTGTGTCGGCGTGAATTGATAGAAAATGTCGCCTTGTTTTAGGAAATTGACAATGGATGCAGTGGACACATCGACCTCCGAAGTAAATTGAGTTTAGCATAAACATGGATGAAGTGCAACGCCTCATTCGGGTGGCGGTGCAACTCTCCGAATCGTTTTTTTTTGCCTGCCTACGGGTAGGATTGATCCAGCCAGTCGATTGGATTTACCTGGATGCCGTTTACCCAGACCTCCCAATGCAGATGCGCGCCTGTGACTCGACCGGTTCCTCCCACCAGACCGATCACCTGCCCCTGCTGAACCACGTCGCCTACATTAACCAGGATTTGTGATTGATGCCAGAAACCGCTGTATACTCCCCAGCCATGATCGATCACGGTTGCGTTGCCTCGTACGGTTAATGGACCTGCAAACACAACCCGCCCGGACGCAGGCGCAAAGATCTGCAAGCCTTCTCCACCACAAAAGTCCAGCCCGGAGTGGAAGCCGGGGACTTCAATATCTGAATTGATCACCTTATATGTGCGGCGTGTTCCATAGCGCGACGTGAAGCAATTTGGATCGACAGCGGGGGAGGTGAAGATGCCGTCCCAGTAACGGGTTGCCGTAAATGGTGCAGTTATGGCAATGAGGTTGTTCAGCTCTGGTTCGGTCACAGCGGGATCGAGGGTACTGGGATCATTAAGAGGAATATCCTCACTTAAATAGCCACCTGACGTGACAAGGACCATCTGCTGAAACGATTGTTTGCTTCCATCTGGTAGTGTTGCCTCAAGTAGGAGCGGATAGACTCCCGGGTCCAATAACGCGTGTACACCCTGCAAGGCAACCTGCTCATTAGTGCCAGGGAAGAAATGCAGCGGAATATCCACAAGAGTACCCGAAAGCGTGACGTTGTCCTTCGTCTGTGCTTCAATCACTTCAGTTCCACCCTGCACAAGCGGCAATGGCTTAATAGTAGCGCTACGAAATGCAGATGGCAAACCGCTTGCACTATTTTCGGTCCCCGTGGAAGGGGAATAGAGGATATCGCCTGGGAGGGTGTCCCACGTTCCATTTAATTTGTTGAGTGAGGCAAGAGTCCAGGGATCGCTGTTCTGCCTCACGGCAAGCTCAAGCATCGATTCGCCTGCACCGGCTGTCGTCCGGGCATTATATGTTGTTTGATTCTCCTGGGTTGGAATGATCAGGCTAATGCCCACATATAATTCCGTTGGGCTTACCAGGCGATTTAATTTCCGTAGCTGTTCATCAGAAACCTGTGTGCGCCTGCTCAAGCTGCGAAGAGTATCGCCAAACGAGATGATCTCGGTTTCCAGCAGGCCGGTAATGCCTTCCAACCCCGGAATGGTAATCTCCTGTCCTTCTGATAAAAAATCTGCATCTACAGAAGGGTTGGCAGTCATTAATTCATTCAGGGTCACATTGAAGCGCGATGCGATCAGGGAAAGGGTATCCCCCGATTGCACGATATAAACCGGTCCGCTCGCCTGGGCGGAAACGGGCTCTATAACAAGTGATGAAACAACTGCAAATAAAATGAAAAGAATGAACAGTCTACGCATATGTGAATTGTACTGTATCGCCGATCTGAAACTCTTTCCAACGTGCCGGGTGTAGCTCCAGAACGTATTTGGCGGGTTGTTTTGAAAAATAAGCGGGGCGCCACGATTTTGCAAGTACCTTGTCCACGACCTGCATTTGAGAATTGATCCATATCACAGAGAGATCAAACGATACGAAAAACATGTGGATGGATGAGTCGAGGCGTGAATCACGCGTCCCGACCAGAAGCAGTCCTTCATGCCACGAGAGGTGCGAGCGAAAGGTCAGGCCGCGAAGCTGCGTCAGGAATGTGTCGCAGTACTTGATCCGCAGGCTTCCATCAATCCCGCGGCTCTTGTTTTCAATTGAAATGTACCTGGTCATGGAGAGAATTCAAAAACGAGGCGCTCACACGCCTCGTTTTATGCCTTGGACTTGAGCACTTTCTCTACGCTGCTCATCAAGTCTTGCGGGCTGAACGGCTTGGCGATGTAATCGTCCACTTTTGCGATGTGCAGCCCAAGCACGCGGTCGATGCTCTGCGCCTTTGCCGTCACCACAATGACAGGGATATCCTTCGTTTTTTCGTCCGCTTTCATTTGCTGGTATACTTCCCAACCGTCCATATCGGGCATCATCAAGTCGAGCAGCACCAGGTCAGGCAGTTCCTGACGGATCATCCTTAATCCTTCAACTCCGCCCGTGGCACCTTTCACATCAAAACCACGGCGTCCCAAAATTAACCGCATCAGGTCGATCATTTCAGGTTCGTCTTCGACACATAAAATACATTTTAGCTTTGCATTCATAATTGTTACCTGTGCGTAGTTTACCACAGCGCAGCGGTCCTGTGGACAAGCGGAGCAGTCCTGCGGATAAAGTGATATTCATGAAGATAATAACATGGAACGTTAACGGTTTGCGTGCTGCGCTCTTGAAAAACACTCTGACCTGGGTATGGGAACAACAACCCGATGTTGTGTGTCTGCAGGAGATCAAAGTCCACCCTGACCAATTAAAGGAAGAGCAGCGGAACTACCCGGGTTATGAAGTGATTTGGAATCCCGCGCAAAAACTTGGCTATAGCGGAGTGGCGACCTTCTTGCGGACTCCTGCCATCGAAACTCAACTAGGCATGGACATGCCCCACTTCGATACGGAGGGACGTGTCATTTCCACCCTGCACCCCGGCTTCCGTCTATTCAACGTTTACTTCCCGAACGGCCAGCGCGGCAAGGAACGTCTCGACTACAAACTGGATTTTTATGCCCACTTGCTCTCGCTCTGTGACAGGCTGCATGCAGCTGGTGGGAGCGCGATTGTCACGGGGGATTTCAACACTGCCCATATGCCGATTGACTTGAGAAATCCAAAAACCAACACAAAGACCTCGGGCTTCCTGCCCGAGGAACGCGCCTGGGTTCAAAAGTATCTCGATCACGGCTTTGTAGACGTGTATCGCCGTCTCTACCCGGACCGCGTCCAATACACATGGTGGACATATATTTCGAATGCCCGGCAGCGTGGTGTCGGATGGCGGATCGATTATTTTCTGGTTTCAGAGGCGCTTGTCCCTCATGTGAAGGATGTCGTGATCCATGAAGAAGTGCCTGGTTCGGATCACTGTCCGGTAGAGTTGATTATCGAGTAAGAGCAGGGCGCTGCTTATCATCCATACACTAGGAATGGTTTGCGGAGGTCGTTTAGGCGAAGTCGTGGGAAGGTTTTTGAGGGACATTACCTCTTTTTGACAACCGATTCGAGCCTTGTAGACGAAAATAAGCTTTATTAGAGAAATGTATAACATTTTCTGACGGACTATTCTGGAGTAGTCCATGTTGGTATAATCTTTGCGGAATTATCTTTGGAGGCACAGTGAATCCTAGAAATCAATCGTTTGTTGTGACCTTTCTTCTGATCGTTGCCGCGGTGGCCATGATTGTAATGGCCTTCCAGCGAGACTCGGGTTCATCCAAGTCATTAACGATCAATGAGGTCGCACGAGATATAAAAGCGGGCAAAGTAGCTCGAATTGTCATCGAGAATGACGATAATTTGCGGGTCATTTACGTGAACGGTGACGAAAATGGCGTTGAATCCTATAAGGAAGCGAACTCCACGCTCGTGGATCAGTTGCTGGCGCTTGGCGTCACATCTGAACAACTTTCTCCCGAAAGCGTCATGATCGAAGTTAAGCCCCCGTCACAGTGGGCTGGCATCCTCAGTGGAGCGCTCTATATCCTTCCTGTCATTTTCATGGCTGGAGTTCTGTGGTTTATCTTCCGCCAGGCGCAGGGATCGAATAATGCAGCCATGTCATTCGGCAAATCCCGGGCGCGCATGTTTAGCGGCGAACACCCGACCGTCACCTTTCAGGATGTTGCGGGCGTGGAAGAGTCCAAGCAGGAGCTGGCCGAAGTGGTCGAGTTCTTAAAGGAACCGCAGAAATTTATCCAGTTGGGCGCCCGTATTCCGAAGGGTGTTTTGCTGGTCGGTCCTCCGGGAACAGGCAAGACCCTTTTGGCGAAGGCTGTCTCTGGTGAGGCGGGTGTTCCATTCTTCTCCATTTCAGGCTCGGAATTTGTGGAAATGTTTGTTGGCGTGGGTGCAAGCCGCGTCCGCGACCTGTTTGATCAGGCCAAACGACATTCGCCGTGCATCGTCTTCGTGGACGAGATTGACGCGGTCGGACGTCAGCGCGGTGCCGGTCTTGGCGGTTCTCACGACGAACGCGAACAGACCCTCAACCAGATGCTCGTCGAAATGGACGGCTTCGATACTGACACGAACGTCATCATTATCGCAGCGACCAACCGCCCCGATATTTTGGACCCGGCCCTCCTGCGTCCCGGTCGTTTTGACCGCCGCGTCACGCTTGACCGTCCCGATATGAAGGGACGCGAAGCCATCCTGAAAGTGCACGTTAAAGGCAAACCACTGGAACCTGCGGTTGATCTTGGCGCGATTGCACGCGGTACGCCCGGCTTTGTTGGCGCCGACCTCGAAAACCTTGTCAATGAAGGCGCGATCCTGGCGGCTCGTCGAAATAAAAAATCGATCGGTCAAACCGACCTGGAAGAGGCAATCGAGCGTGTGGTGATGGGGCCGGAACGCAAATCGCGTTTGATCTCGGAGGAGGAGAAGCGCATCATTGCCTATCATGAGGCGGGGCACGCGGTCGCGATGAATGCCATCCCGGAGGCGGATCCCGTTCAAAAGATCACGATTGTCGGCCGCGGACAAGCTGGCGGACTCACGTGGTATCGTCCCGAAGATGATCGAATCCTGACCTCCCGCAAGAAGATGACCGCTGCCTTGGTCGGTCTGCTTGGCGGACGCGTTGCCGAAGAACTCGTCTTTGACGATATTACATCCGGCGCATCCAATGATATCGAACGTGTCACGCAGATGGCGCGCATGATGGTGACCCGGATGGGTATGTCCCCTGAGTTAGGTCTGATGACCTACGGTCAAAAAGAGGAATTGATCTTTCTTGGACGCGAGATCTCGGAACAACGCGATTACTCTGAAGCGGTTGCGGAAAAGATCGATGCCGAGGTCCGTAAACTTGTAGACGAGTCATACAAGATGACCAAGAAATTGCTCACCAAATATCGCAGGGAACTGGACTCTGTTGCCCAGAAACTGCTCGAAGTGGAAACTATTACTCGCGAAGAGTTTGAAGCCATCTTCCCGCCGCCGTTCCCCAAGAAGAGCGGCACACCTCAGGTGGCGTAACGGAAGTAAACGGGTATCAGAGTAAACATGTAAACATGAGAGCCTTTCGAAATTTCCGAAAGGCTCTCACTATTATTTTTCTGCCTGATTACCTGTATACCTATTCACGTGTCTATTTGTTTTCTTCCTTATGCTGCCTCACCAACTCACGTCTTAAAATCTTTCCAACGGTCGTCTTCGGCAATTCAGTCCTGAACTCATAATGTGTTGGGACTTTATATGGCGCAAGATGTTCCTTGCAATATGCCTTGAGCTCTTCAACGGTGAGCGTTTCACCGGGCTTGGTTACGATCCAGGCCTTGACCGTTTCGCCGCGGTTTGGGTCAGGGATGCCTCCGACGCCCACCTCCAGCACCTTTGGATGCGATGCGATCGCTTCCTCCACTTCACGCGGCCACACCTGGAATCCGCCCGGTTTGATGAGTTCCTTCTTGCGGTCAACAATATAAAAATATCCATCCTCGTCCATGCGGGCGATGTCGCCGGTGAATAACCATGTCCTACCATCGCTCAATTGGCGCAGGGAATTAGCCGTTTCCGTCGGCATGTTATGATAGCCCTTCATCACCTGTGGACCGTGGATTGCAATCTCGCCGATCTCGCCTTGCGGCAGTTCCGTTTCACCGTCATCGAGGCTGATGATTTTCACATCCACATCTGGAAGGGGCATGCCAATGGAACCTGTCTTGTTGACTCCCAGGAGAGGATTGCAATGTGTGGCAGTCGGCGCTTCGGAAAGACCATAGCCTTCGAATACCCTTCCGCCTGTCAGCTTCTCGAATTGTTCCTTGGTCTCACGCATCAGCGGAGCGGAACCTGAAATACAAGCCTTGATGGAGGATAGATCATATTTACCCGCCTTAACATCCGGATGATTGTTGATGCCGTTATACAGCAATGGCACGCCGGGAAAAATCGTCGTCTTGTATTTGCTGATATTTTCCAGCACATCCTTCAGGTCACGCGCGTTGGGAATCATCACCATGCTTGCACCCATCGACATCGCCACGCTCATCCCGGCCACCATGCCATACACATGGAACAGCGGAATCCCCAGCAGATACGTTTCCTGTCCATCGACGGAATTCACAAACCAGGCCCTCATTTGCTTTGTATTTGCCACAACATTCCTATGCATGGCAACTGCGCCCTTCGGAACGCCTGTCGTGCCGCCTGAATACTGGAACAGCGCTGTATCGTCGGGAGTAATTTCGACTTTTGGCTTTGAGGAATTCTCATGCTTCCTGAGCAGATCCTTCATCCACAGATCGGGCTCATCCAGGCCTTCGATGCGATGACCTTCTTTTTTCTCCTTCAGCAATGTGAACAGCAAACCCATAACAGGAGGTAGCGCTTCCTTGATATTCGTAACAATGATCTTCTTGAGTTTTGATCGTTCGCGCACGGCTTTCAGGATGCCATAGAAGCGTGTAAGCGTGAACATAATCTCGATGCTTGCATCATTGACCGGAGTCAGCACCTCGTCCGGCGGATAGGTTGGGTTGACCGCCACTACCACACCACCCGCTTTGAGAATTCCAAAATACGCGATCACGAATTGCGGAACATTCGGCATGAAGATTCCAACCCGGTCGCCCTTCTTCACGCCCATTTCCACCAGCGCGGCTGCCATGTGATCCGTCAGTGCATTCATCTCCTTGTAGGAAATGACCGCACCCTTGAAGATCGTGCAGGCGCGGTCAGGATATTTCTTCGCCGCCTCCTCCAAAAAATAGAACAACGGCGCTTTCGGATATTCGATTGTACTTGGAACCCCACGGTCATAATGAGCAAGCCACGGGCGATCGTTCATGCTGCCTCCTCCTTCACAGTATTATTATCAGTATATACAATGCAGAATCAAAAGTCAATCAAAATCATGTCACGCCCCCGAAAGAACATCGGGACGATGTGAACGAAGCGAAGAGTCTCGTTGTATTCTAGAGAGTGTCTTGTTGATAAGTGATTCAATCTGTTTTCCGACTCCCTCCTCAACTCGAAACCACTGGATATTCGGATCGGTCTCCTTGAACCAATTTGCCTGCCTGCGGACAAAGATTCGCGTTGCGCGTCGAATCTCAGCCCTGGCCTGCTCCTCGCTTAATTCGCCGTTGATTACCCGAATGCATTGCCGATAACCAATCGCAGACATTGTCGGCAGAGAAGGGGAGTAACCCTTCGCCAGCAAACTTTTGACTTCATCCAAAAATCCATCTACAAACATGACATCGATGCGTTTATCGACGCGTTCATATAACTCTGCACGCGGACGGATCAAACCAATTGAAATGAGATGATATGGAGATTCGCCTTGTCTCCGCTGCTCGGAGAATTTTGTACCCGTTGTGAGAATTACCTCCAGCGCGCGAATTGTTCGACGATAATTCCGCGCATCAATTTTCTCGGCAGCCTCAGGGTCCATGGATTTAAGTTTGTCGTATAGCCAATAAATACCGTTTTCCTCTTTCTCTCTTTCTAACTTGGCCCTCAATGCCTCGTCCGGTTCAACCTCCGGCGGACTCCACCCCTGAATCACGGCGCGGACATATTGCCCCGTGCCGCCGACAAGGAACGGTAACTTGCTTCGTGTATGAACATCCGCGATGATCTCACTGGCTTTCTGTTGAAAGACCGCCAGGCTCAATATCTCATTCGGATCCGCAATATCGATCAAATGATGTGGGACACGAGCCATCTCTTCGCGGGTAGGTTTGGCAGTTCCAATATCCATACCGCGATAAAAGAGACGCGAATCCGCCGAGACGATCTCACCGTTCAATCGCTCAGCGAGCTGAATGGCAAGCTCCGTCTTGCCGACGGCAGTGGGTCCGACGATGAGGATAAGAGGTGGTTTGTTGGAATTCATGTGGGAATCAAATCTGGCTTTAAGTTATCGCATTCTCAAAATGCGTGATCTTCGGTTCCAGCCCCTGCTTTCCTTCCACTGCAACGACATCAATCTGCCAGTGATCAATAGCTTTCTCTGCAGCGTAGTGTTCGGCGCAGGCAAGCATATGTTCGCGCTTCCGTGGGGTCACATTCTGTTCGGGGAAGAAATTCCTGCTCGAGGTTAGAGTCTTCACTTCGATGAAGATTATAGTGTCGCCTTGTTTGGCAATGATGTCGATCTCACCGTAGGGCGTCCGCGCGTTACGGGCGAGAATTTCATAGCCTCGTTGACTGAGATACGCGATGGCCGTGTCTTCACCCCATTTGCCGATGCGCTGGTTGTGTTTCATTTTAGGAATTCTTCCAGAACCGTCATGAGGCGTTCGTCGAAGCTTTTCTTGAGTGGTTTGGTATTTTCACGGAGACGCAGGTAATGTCCGAGCATGATCTTGGTTGTGCGCCCAAGATCGTACTGCGCTGATGCTCCACGAGCAGCGCGTCCCATTTGCTTACGAAGAGCGCCATCTGTGCACAGATAGGTTAGTTTGGCGCTAAAAGATGCGATATCTTCGGTTGCGAGCAGACCAGACTCATGGTCCGAAACTGAATCGCCTACGCCAGGCGAGTCGATGCCCATGATCGGCAGTCCGGTTGCCATGGCCTCGATCACTGAGAATGGATGGACTTCCGTGACCGAGGCGGTGACGAACGCGTCACACATCGCGAGATGCGAGGGGAGCCGGTCATTGGGAATCATCCCCACAAAATGGACGCGGTCGCCAATTCCAAGTTGCGCCGGCAGCGGTTTGAGTTCGTCTTCGAATTGCTTTTGCCCGGCGCCAACGACCAGCAAATGCACGTTTGAAAAGACTTGCGCAACACCCGCAAATGACTGGATGAGAAATTCGAGATTTTTTTCGGGTGCGAGCCGGCCTGCATAGATGAGCAAAATATCCTGATCTGTAAACCCGAAATCTGGACGCGAAAGTGGTTTTGCCTCATGAAACCGGCGCAGGTCCACGCCGTTGGGAACTACTTCGATGTGACTCTCCACACCATATTGCCGTAGAATTTTTTTCATACCCTCCGAAGGCGAAATGACGAGATCCACCGCATCGCAGAATTCAGGCATGTATGCCTGCAGCATTCCGTGCGTGACCTCCTTCGGCATGAGTGGAAGACGCGCCTGCGCATATAAATCGTAGCGAGTATGGTTGGTGAAAACGATCGGGATTTGAGCGCGACGGCAATAGTTCAATGCGAGACGTCCGCTCAGGAAGGGATGATGGACATGAACCACGTCCATCGTTCGCAGCAACTTCTTATTTTCGGTTTTATAGCGTAGGGAGAGATAAAAGCCGGTATCCGAAAGAGCCAAGCCGGGGCTGCGGATGACTCGGGGCTCGTCATCCTGATAATCGAGGTCACCAAACGTAAACACGTATACTTCGTGTCCGTCGCTTTCGAGGGAGCGCTTATTTAAATCAATATAACTTGTGATGCCGCTGACATACGGCTTGTAAGTGTCCACCATCATTCCGATGCGCATGAGACAATCGTACAGGGAAGCAGGCAACGAGTCAAGCGGGGATTTGAACAGTTCTTGCGCTTCGATTTTCATGATTCTCACTAAAAATCGGTGAATTTCGAGGATAGGAATTTTTATGCCTCAAGATGGTAGAATCGTTTTCACGAGGAAAAACTCTGGTCAAATTGATTTTGCGGGACAAGGAATGCGACGTGAAGCCGGGCATGACTCTTCTCTCAGCGTTGGAGAAGATCAATGTAGTGCCCGAGTCGGTCATCGCGACGCGGAACGGGGAGATGATTCTCGAAGATGAAATTCTAAACGATGGTGAAGTGATCAGGTTGATCGCCGTGATTTCTGGAGGATGATTCTTTAATCACGAAGGACACTAAGGTCACGAAGGATTCTGTGTGGCGAATTAAGAACTTTGTGTGCTTCGTGTCCTTTGTGTTTAGGTAAAACGATGAAATGTAAGAAATGCGGAGTAAAAGCCTCGGTCAATATGCGCCAGCACAAACTGGCACTGTGCAAGGAACATTATCTCGAATGGGTCCCCGAGCAGACCGCGCGCTTTATCAAAAAATATGAAATGTTCACGCACGACGAGAAAATTCTTGTCGCTGTTTCGGGCGGTAAGGACTCGCTTTCGTTGTGGGATATCCTTGTGCAGTTGGGTTATCAGGCGGATGGGCTGTATCTTGGTTTAGGGATAGACGGCGGCATCAATTACTCGCATGAGTCGCATCGCCTTGCCCAGAAGTTTGCAGATGAACACAGCCTCAAACTTCACATTGTGGATATTGAACAGGAATACGGACTGCCTATACCTGTTCTTTCAGAAATATCGCATCGGGGATATGGCAAGCCATGTGCCGTGTGCGGATTGGCAAAACGACACGAAATGAACCGCATGGCGCGGGACCTTGGGTACGATGTGCTTGCGACGGGCCATAACCTCGACGATGAGGCTGCCGTATTATTCGGCAATACATTGTCCTGGTCAGGTGAATATCTCCTGCGGCAGGGACCCGTCCTCGCCGCGTCGGATGGATTGGCGCGCAAGGTCAAGCCTTTGTGCCGATTCTATGAGCGCGAGATGACAGCCTACTGTCTCCTACGCGGCATTGAATATATTTATGAAGAGTGTCCGTATGCCAAAGGTTCGCAGTCCATTTACTATAAGGAACTGCTCAACCAACTCGAAACAACCCGCCCCGGCGCCAAGCTGACGTTTTATCTGCGCTTTCTTGAAGCCAGAAAGCGGGGTGATCTCTTCGTGCAACAGAATATCGAACGTGCCCATCTGCATCCCTGTCCAAACTGCGGACAACCCACCTCCACAGATGATTTTTGTTCCTTTTGCAGGATGATCGAAAAGGCAAACTCTGTCTCTGCAGCCTAGTGGGGCATTGGCAAAGCTCAATTCTTTCCTAGAATATCTGTGCTAAAATCAGGGAAATCCCGAGTTTTTCGGATTTCAATAATTCAAGACGCCAGTAAGGGAGCCTCTCAGTCCGACTATGATAGTTTCCGTTAAAAATGCTGAACATTACATTTGGGGTGAGATCTGCGACGGTTGGCATCTGCTTAGACGTGATGATATGAGCATCATCCAGGAACGCGTACCGGCCGGCGGCGCCGAAGTGATGCACTACCATACGAAGGCACGCCAGTTCTTTTATATCCTGGAAGGGGAAGGGAGAATGGTTTTTGAGGATCACGAAACTGTTTTACGAGCGGATGAAGGAATGGAAATCGCTCCGCAGGTGAAACATCAATTCACAAATTCATCAGACGCAGATGTTCATTTTCTTGTAATTTCAGTGCCATCTACACGAGGGGATCGTGAAAATTCTTCTCAGGCCTCCATACCCGCCGTGGAGGACGGCGGCTCGAGCCAGCCATAGCTTTATGAAACAATACCGCTTCTTTGACTTGATCATGGCTGCCTTCGTGACGGTCCTTGTTGTAAGCAACATAGCCTCGTCTGCCAAGATCGTGGATTGGGGATTCAGTCTCTCTGGTATCCGTATGGCCTTCGATGCCGGAACAATCCTTTTTCCTGTCAGTTATATCTTTGGTGACATTCTCACAGAAGTATATGGATACAAACGTTCACGGCGTGTGATCTGGACTGGATTTTCCTGTCTGGCGCTGAGCGCGGTCATCTTTTGGATTGTCCGTCTGATGCCGGGCGAAGCGACCTGGCAGGGATACGCGGGCGATGCTGCTTATAACGCAATCCTCGGTGGGATAAGCACTGGTGGAATCGTGCTGGCGAGTCTGGCCGGTTACTGGACAGGCGAATTCACCAACTCATTTATCCTGGCAAAGATGAAGATACTGACAAATGGTCGCTGGCTGTGGATGCGGACGATTGGCAGCACAATTTTTGGTGAATTGGTGGATACAGTCATGTTTGTGGTTGTCGCTTCGGCGTTCGGTGTTTTCCCCTGGAGCTTGTTCCTCACGCTGACCTTGACCAATTATCTTTTCAAATGCGGCGTCGAGGCAATGATGACTCCTTTGATGTATGTCGTGGTAAGCGCCCTCAAGAAAGCCGAGAGTGAAGATTATTACGACCGCGATACCAACTTTAATCCATTTGTGGTGTGAGAGTTCATGATAACGATTTCCAAACAAACTGCTCGTCGATTCGTCCTGGGTAAACAGGGATTGTGGCCCGGACGCCGCTGGAAGGGCAAAAAGGGAACAGCCCAAGCCATCCGTGAATGCGAGGCGGTGCAATTGGATCCACTGAATATTTTTGCGCGAAGTCAGGATATTGTCCTGCACAGTCGCGTGTTGGATTACAGGCCGGAGTATCTGCATCAGATCGCTTACGAAGACCGCGAATTCTTTGATTATGGCGGCTGACTGGCCATGTATCCCATGTCGGATCTGCCATATTTTCGTGTGCACATGGAACGACGGAAACATCATAAGCGCGTCGAGGATTTCATACTGTCGAATCCTCAGTTGTTCGCGTACGTGCGTGCGGAGTTGAAGGCGCGTGGTCCGTTGGGGAATAGAGATTTGAACGGGAACAAGGTAGGCGCATGGAATTACCGGGGACGCAAGGATACATCCCTGGCGTTTTATAATATGTGGCTGTGTGGTGAGTTGATGATGCATCACCGCGAGGGATTCGATCGTGTGTATGATTTTCGCGAAAACATTGCGCCAAAGGAATTCGATTACATTGCCACAGAAAATGAGGCGGAGGAATTCTTCGTACGCAAAAACATCTCCTTTCTTGGCTTGTTCCGCCAATCAGTTTTGCGGTCCGCCATGCAGGGCGATATGCAGCAAGGCTATTCCCGCGCCGAGGCGAGTCAACTCATCAGGACGTGGCTCGATTCCGGAAAAGCGGCGGAACTCCAGATCGAGGGCGGACGCGATACATATCTCATTTTGAAAGAGGATCTGCCGCTGTTGGAGTTGCTTGAAAATGGGAAAGTTCCCAAAGGATGGAAGCCAAAAGCAACGACAACACTGCACGAAGTCACGTTTCTTTCGCCGCTGGATATCGTCAGCGCGCGGGGACGTGCGAAGAGACTATTTGATTTTGAATACAAGTGGGAAGTGTATACGCCTGCGCATCAGCGTCGCTGGGGCTACTACGTGTTGCCGATTTTATACGATGATGATCTGGTGGCACGAATCGACCCGAAACTCGATCGAAAAACGATGACTCTGGAGATCAAAGGCTTCTGGCACGAAGAGGGCGCGCCAGTGAAGGATGTTGATTTCGCGAACGCGTTTGCAAAGGGCTTGGCGCGGTTCGCAGAGTTTGTTGGAGCAAAAAAAGTGGATGTTTCGGCCATAAAGCCCCTTGGATTGAGAAAGCATATAAAGCAGTGTGTTGAAGAACAACTTGGGTAGCGGAACGAATCCCTTCAATCTCCGTGAAAGAACTTGTCCATGACAGGGGCAATGTTTGCAGGGATATCCTCTTTCCATGCACCGCCATCAATGACTTTCCCCGTTTGTTTTCCCTCCGCATCCAATTTGAAGTAAACCGGGATGCCATCGAACGCGAAGTTTTGAACCCTGCCATCGTTCCATTCCCATTCATCTACATCCAGTTTAATGATATAGATACCATCATAAGCTTTGAGGATTAATTCATTCTTCGCGTCGAATGCCTCGTCGATTGCCCGGCAAGGCGGGCACCACGTCGCGTCGAACTCGACAACTGGCAATTGACTCAAAGCCGTTGCTTTTTGTGCTTCCTTTGCCAGCATGATTTGCAGATCTCCATCCCCAGGATGCAAGCGGATGGAAGTGAAACCAATTAACGCAATGTCTGATGAAGAATCGCCTGATGATGATTTTTCTGTTGGGCGAGGATTCATAGCTTCCGGCGTCGCCGTCCCTTTTGCTGGGAATAGAAAGTTACAAGCCAGCAGGATACTCGTTATCAAGGTGAGCAGCACTTTTCTCTTCATGTTATTTCCCTTCCTTCTTATTGGTCGTCAAGTACATCCGCACCTGGAACTCGGATTGGCACGACCTTCCCCTCTACGGGTGGGAAGCAGAGAACATCGCTGCAGGCCATATACGTGACGCTAACAGCATCGTTGAACCAATCCCTCCCAGGCGGAAGATCGATTTTCAGACTTAATGTAACTGCGCCAGCAGGGTAAACCAGCAACTCTTTTGGTTCAAAATCAGGCACTCCTGCTTTCGCACTTTCGGTCAATTCCCCAACGACTCTGATATGACTCTCCGATAACAATTCAAGTCGTGTTGGCCGTCCCAAACCATTCAGACCATTGATTGGAATATCCTTGCTATAGAGATGATAGCCTTCCGGCGGTGTGAACGTTGCTGAAAGAAAAGAGCCCTCTTGGCGATCATGATCGAGCTGAATAGTTACAGCCACATCGTTCTCTGTAAAGGACGCCAGCGAAATGGAAGTTCCATCTGCCGCCCTGGAAGGACGCATACAGGATGCGATCAATAAAGCGATCGACAAACCGGGAAGAATAATTCTCTTCATCAAAATCATTGCTTTCATTATAAAACAAGACCTCCGAAGGAAATCATCGCTCGGAGGTCTACCCCCTCCCAGCCTCCCCCAAATCCACAATCATAATTTGAATATCAACCCAGTACTGCCTGTGGATTTGGGGGAGGTGCCCGTAGGGCGGTGGGGGTCTATGCAGTCTCCAAATATTTCTCGATCTCGTAATCCGATACGCGCAGGCGGAACTCATCCCACTCTTCCCACTTCGCGCGTAGGAAGGCTTCACAGGTAACTTCTCCCAATGCACTTGTCAGTAACGTATCTTTTTCCAGTTCGGTCAATGCTTCGGCAAGGGAACCAGGCAGTTCCTTGACGCCCAGTTTTCTGCGTTCCTTTGAATCGAGATGGTATAGGTTGATGTTGTTGAGCGGCTTCGGTGCTTCGAGTCCCTTTTCGATGCCTTCCAGCGCGGCGGCAAGCATAACGGTGAACGCCAGATACGGATTCGCCGACGGATCGGGGAAGCGCAGTTCGGCACGCACCGCTTTATCCCGTCCTTCGGTGTAGCGCGGGATACGGATCAGCGCCGAGCGGTTCTGTTGCGCCCAGCCGATGTATACCGGCGCTTCATAACCGGGCACAAGACGCTTATAGGAGTTCACAGTCGGCGCGACAACGGCAGCCAACGCGCGGGCGTGAGTCAGTTGTCCGGCAATGAATGAATAGGCGGTCTTCGAAAGATGCGCGCTGTCCTCCCTATCGAAAAATACATTCTCACCTGTTTTCCTGTCGAAGAGACTCTGATGACAGTGCATGCCAGATCCGTTGATGCCGAATACAGGCTTGGGCATAAACGAAGCGACAAGTCCGTGTTGGGCGGCGATGGCTTTGACGGTGTACTTCAAGGTTAGAACATTGTCCGCGGTCTTGAGAGCATCCGCAAAACGGAAATCAATTTCATGTTGTCCCAGCGCCACTTCATGATGCCCCACTTCCACTTCGAGACCCATCGCATCCAGTGCCTGCATCAATGCAGTCCGTACGACCACAGCTTCATCGAAGGATGAAAAATCAAAGTAACCACCCGTATCATGTGGGACGGGATGAACGCCATGTCCATTCTCGCCCTTGAACAGGAAGAACTCAGGCTCAGGTCCAATGTTATAGGTCCAACCCTTATCCTCCAGTTTCTTCAACTGGCGCTTCAACGTGCCGCGCGGGTCGCCTTCAAAGGGATCACCCTTGGGTGTATAAATATCGCAGAAGATACGCGCACGGCGTGAGCCCTCGGGCGACCACGGAAGAACCGCGTACGTGTCGGGATCGAGGATGAGGAGCATATCGCTTTCCTGAATGCGCGCAAATCCCTCAACCGACGATCCGTCGAACCACACACCATCCTTCAGGGCATCTTCCAGACGGCCGACGGGCATATCCACACTTTTCACGGCTCCTGTTACGTCTGAGAACTGTAAGGAGACAAACTTTACGTTTTCCTCCTTTGCACGTTTGACCAGATCTTTTGCGTCCATACTATTCTCTCCTTTTTATGTGTTGTCTTTCCGACTGCTTCAATGCAGAATCTGGACTCAATATATCACACCTGCACTCCCCGGCATTTGCGCCCAGGGCAAGGGTTGCAACCCTTGGGAAGCAATCCAGTCCTTGCCTGGATATCGTTTAGTCATCGCCATCGGGGACGGCCTGCAACGGTTCGGTCTTGACCTTTGTCCGCCGCGCGCTATTGATAAGGATCACCGACCCGATAATGATCGCGGATGCAATACCAATCCGCGCATTCAACGCCTCGCTTGCCAGCAACCAACCCAGGAACACAGCCACGACCGGATTCACATACGCGTAGGTGGACATCAGTGAAACAGGCGCGTTATGCAGCAAGTATCCATAGGAGACAAAACCGATCAGGGACCCGAAAGTGATCAGATATGCCAGTCCCAGCCATGAACGTAACGAGACAAGCCCGATGTTGAATCCGCTTAATTCACCTTTTACCAGGCTGACGATGAACAACGCCAGCGCTCCCGCCAGCATTTCCATGCCCGTGCCCAGCAGCGTGGACCTGGGCATATCAGCGCCTCGAGCGTAGATCGACCCCATCGACCAGAAGATTGGGGCAAACAGCAACAAGATAATACCGAAAGTGTCAAAGCGTCCCGTCGTTCCCAGAATTTCAGCAGGACCGATCAACAGGAATACACCTCCAAAGCCAATGAACAATCCAAGGATCGCTTGCCACGTTGGCTTTGCTCCGCCGGCGCGAAAGGATTCAAATAACACCAGCCAGAACGGGGAAGTGGAAATCATCAGGGCTGCAATTCCAGACGGAACGGTTTGTTCCGCCCAGGCGACAAGTCCATTGCCGCCGAGCAGTAAAGCTGCGCCCACAATCGCCGTGGACTTCCAATTACTCAGGGTCGGCGCTTCGTCACCAGCCTTGCGTCGCCAGATATAGAGGATGGCACCTGAGATTAAGAATCGTAGTGCAGCATGCAGAAACGGAGGAATGGTCTCCACTGAAAAACGAATCGCCAGATATGTGGAACCCCATACGATGTATACTGCCAATAAAGCAATCCAAATTTTTGTTTTCATTCATTTCCTTTTGTTCAGAATCCGTTGGTTGAGTAAGGCAAGTGTTTTTCTTGCCTGTATCGAAACCAACAATTTCGTGCATACTCGTCATTCCTGGTTTCGACACATGCATGATTGCACGGCAAATCGCCTGCGGTGCAAGTGTACATTCCTCG
>JBGPNQ010000062.1:0-19189 GCA_041487615.1 Anaerolineae bacterium | reverse complement strand
TCAATGCCCTGGCGCAGGCTATAAGTGTAAATCGGGTCCCCGAAATAATCGTAGGTGTCTACATTGTCCGTTCGCCTCGGAGTGGCAGTCATCCCAATTTGGGTTGCAGAGTCAAAATAGTCTAGAATCTTGCGCCAACTGCCATATTCATTGGCGGAACCGCGATGACACTCATCTACAATGATCAAACCAAAAAAGTCTTTGGGATACTTCTCGTAAAGATTTTCACCGGTAATGGGATTTGCCAACGCTTGATACAAAGCAAAATACACTTCGCGACTTTTAGTGGCTTTACCTTTGATCTTGTGCAAAGCCTGACCCATTGGCGAGAATGTGCGGTCTTTGGCTTGGTCGACCAAAACATTGCGGTCTGCCAGATACAAAATTCGCTTCTTGCGCTTTGATTTCCACAGCCGCCAGACGATTTGAAAGGCAACGAAGGTTTTTCCTGTGCCAGTTGCCATTGTCAACAAAATACGGTTTTGCCCTGCCAGCACAGCATTCACCGCTTTATTGATTGCCACCTGCTGATAATAACGAGGCGTCTTCCCGCCCGCTTCTTCCCAATAGGACGCAAGTGAATCGGTCTCATCTTTTTCATTTTCAAATTTGAACGTGCCTTTCAGTCTCCCCCATAATTCCTCAGGTGAAGGAAATGCATCTAAATCGCGTTCCATGCCGGTAATAAAATCATGCTCAACGATTCCCTTGCCATTACTCGAATAGGCAAACTTCACGTTGAGCATTTCAGCATATTGAATGGCTTGTTGCAGTCCCTTGGCGGGATTAGCATATTCCGCTTTCGCTTCAACAACTGCAATTGGGATATTCTGCCGAATGAATAAAGTGTAATCCGGACGCAGCCCTTCCTTGCGAGTGTGCCTGTCCCCGATTGGCACAATCCGCCCAGGCGTCAGTGGCAGTTGCTCGACGATGGTTTCGTCTTCCCAGCCAGCTACCTTGAGTTTCGGGACAATGTAAGTACGGCATGTATCGGCTTCGTTCATAATCCCTTCGCTATGTAAGTCAAGCATACGGCCAAATCCCTGGCCATGCAAGTCCACGAAGCATGACAGTTTTTCGAACGCCATAGATGGAGGTATTCTTAACTACGAACGCACAGCGAAGGATCAGAGAAATCATAGCGAAGCCAAACTTCCTCAAGAATTTCTCATTTTGAAGCTCTGGCTCCTCCATATACGCCTCAAGCCGCGCTTCAAAACAAATTAATGTTTTCTAAGGTTGCGAAAATCCCATAACCTTGACCTGCGTAGAGCGTCAATTTGGATGAATCTTATCCGAAAAGGAGACCGGCATGAAAATAACCCTACTCCGAATACTTACGACTGTGGGGACTGTCTTGTTCGTTGCGTTCTCTGCCTGGACAACGGTGAGCGCGGCACAAATTACGGGGAGGTTTCTCTCCCGCCTGTTAATTCCCGGCCTGGCAACCACAGGCACGGCGGTTGATACAGGAACTCCCACGCCTGTCGACACGCCAATGGTTACTGAGACGCCGGTTGTTACCGGTACGCCTCAGGTGGGAGAGACTGACGATCAGGATGATTCCATGGACGCTACCGGCACACCACAGGTTGGAGAGAATGATGACCAGGACGATGATTCCATGGACGAAACCGGTACTACCGGCACCTCACAAGTTGGGGAGAATGACGATGAGGATGAGAACGGCGGGCCAACCATGAGCGGCACACCGGACCCAGGCCACAGTGGTGATGAAAATAACAGTAATGGAGGCGGAAACAACAATAACGGCGGTGGAGGCGGCGATGAAGGCGATGGTGATGATTAGCGAATCTCAGCCTTCTTCATCGTAAACAAAAGAATTAATCTGCCTGCCTGGCTTCGACCGCTGCCAACATTCCCGCGTCTTCGGGGTGGTGTTCCTGATCGGTTACCCCGTTCCATGGCGCGGCATCATAACCGCCTTCCTCGAAATGAAAATCGGGGCAGGCGGTTATTTCGATCTTCACCTTCGCCCGCTCTTCGGCGTGGTTATGCTAATACTAGTTCGCCTGTTCCAACTGCGGGCGCTGTCCTGACTGGCGAAGCCGTGTCGAAGGGTCGATCATTACCTTGCGGGTGAGTTCTTCGGAGACAGGAAGTGTGCGTCGCATGGGTCCCCATTGGGTGGAGTGTTCGGTTACGCTGCGTTAAGCATACAGGAAAAAACCTGTCCACGCAAGTACACGAAGCATGACAGGTTTTCGGCCGCTCTTGTTACATCGGAAACAACTGCAAAGAAAGTGTAGGGCATCCATCCATGTAGTTCTGCTGATTCGTGATGTAAGATAGGACGAATTTCGGCGATGGTTTCATCCAGCTTGAGAACCATTACGGAATTGGTAAATACACATTGGCTATACGTTTCGGTTGACGGGGAATCCAGGCAGGGATCGATCCTGCACACATCTATTCTTGAAACAATTCCACATGCAGTACAGTATGAATACAGGACCAGCACAGGATAAGTACAGGATCACTACAGGATGCCTTGAGCAGTGTTGAGGAGTCCTTAGGCAGCCTTCACGAGCCTTGAGCAGTGCAAGGCACTCCTTTTGCTGGAAGTGGGGATGGAACGCTTTTCACTATCCTCGAATCGGGTCAGGCGGGATACAGCCGCCTTCGGGTCCGGTGCAGGTGAGTGTGGTGAACATTTCAGCCTGCAAGACCCAATCCCCATTTGTGGCCCGCTGCCATTTGGCGGCGTACACTCCCGAAGCATAGACAAGAACTCCATGGGAAGTGTAATTCCCCTTCCAATTGCCCAATTCCTCTGCCATTCCCCAATCTTCATTGATCGAAACGTCCCGCGTCATGCGGCGATAGAAGGTGGTTGGGTCGGAGCGGAACATCTCCGTCCAGCGTCTCGCTTCCTCATCGGCGCCGTGGCTCTGTCCGCTGCGTCCCGTCACAATGTGATAACTCGGTGCGAGCAATGAGCGGATGGTTTGGACATCCTTCTCCGCAATGGCAAGATTGAACCTCTCGCGCCTCTCACGGATTCGGTCCTCAGTTGGATTCTCAGTTGGATACATGGCACTTTCCTTTCTATCGTGTCATTGCGAGTGGCGCCGAGGCGCCACTCGCAATGACATCTCTTAAACCTTCGCGCTCTTCGTGTCTTCGCGGTTAACTCTTTCCGTTCTCTTCCAACTTCCACAACTCGCGCATCTCGGCGCTGGACTCCAGTAGCTCATCGAGTGTACCTTCTGCCTCGACACGTCCATCTTTAAGTACGAGGATATGGTCGGCGCGTCTCAACAACGGACGGCGATGCGAGACCACCAGATAGGTGGGGCCCTCATCCATGAAGATGCGTTCCCACAATTGGCGTTCCGTTTCCACATCCAGGGCGCTGGAGAGATCGTCAAAGACCAGGAGTTCCGCATCGCGGATGAACATGCGCGCTGCCGCGGCTCGCTGCATTTGTCCGCCCGAGAGTTTGACGCCGCGCCCACCCACCAGAGTTTCCACGTCATCGTCCAGTTCTTCGAGATCACGGTCCATGACGGCCAGCTTTGTCGCGCGATTAATCGCTTGATCGGATCTCTCCATCCCCAGCAGGATATTGTTCCTGAGCGTGCTGCTGAACAGACGCGGTACCTGCGCTGTGTAAGCGCAGCGGGGCGGGATAAAAAATTGGTCTGGTTTCTGAACCGTCTCGCCGTTCCAGCGGACCTCGCCCGACTCTATGGGCAGCAAACCCAACAACGCGCGCAGCAGTGTGGTCTTGCCGGAACCAATGCGACCTGTGACCACTGTCAACGTGCCGCGCTTGAGGGTCAGGTTAATGCCTTCGATGCCGTTGGTCGAGTTGGGATAGTGAAACGTCAGTCTATCGGCGACCAACTCATGCAAGCGGTCAGCAGCGACCTTGCCCGGGTAAATGACCTCGGGTAACGGTCCCGCCAGATCCACCGCCGAGCGCTCGATCAATGCACCCAACGGCGCGTTTTCCATCAGGTGATACATGCGCTGGACCGAGACATTCAACTGCTTGTAGCGTGCGGTCAACATCCCGGCGAAGGTTGTGAGATCGCCCATGCTTTGCAGCAGATAGACAAAGAGCGAGAAATCACCGAGCGTGAATTTGGCCGTCCGCATGGACTGACCGACAAGGATGAGAATCACGCCCGTCCCCAGCGTGGACATGTTGCGATAGATCGAACCCAGCACATCATCGAATAGCTTCTCGCGGATCGTTAGTACGCGGCGTTTGTCATTGAGCGTCTCGAAGTGTTCGATCACGTTCTTCTCCGCGGTAGCAACTTTGACCGCCTGCACCGCGCCGAAGAACTCGCCGATGAAGCCGGTCACATTCCCGGATGCCTGGCGTGAGGCGCGTCGATAGTGCTCGATGCGGCCGGAGGCAAGATTCGCAACCACGCCTACGATCAGCAAGGGGATGAGCGCCATCACGGTCACCGAGGCGTTGATGCGCGTCATCAGGACGATGGCAACAAAGACGATGACCAGCCCCACCAGAATATCGTTGATGAGAATGACGAACAGCGGAATCTCTTCTACATCTTTCTTGAAGCGATTGACGGCTTCGCCCGTTGAATCCGGCAGCGACGATGCACCAGGTCGTTTCAAAATGTAACGCAGCAAATTCTTGCGCAGCAGCGTGGGAATATCGGCGAAGATCGGCACGTCAGCGTAATAGAATCCATAACTTGCGATCACGCGTCCCAGCCAGGAAGCCATAGCAAATGCGACGATCGTCCAGATGCCGAATCGTAAGGGAGCATCGCCGGAAATGTAGTCGAAGAACGCCTTGATGATCAGCGCAGGCACGATCTGCCAGCAGAAACGGATGAGCGCGACCGAGAGCAAATCCACGAACCAGAGCCAGGGGCGAAATAGCAGCATCTCCCATATCACGCGCCAGGCAGGCAGGGAAGGAACTTTTTGGGTGAAGGTTGTTTCGGACATAATATTCCTTTATGTCATTGCGAGGAGCGTTCGCTGCGACAAAGCAATCTCAACTTAATTAGGCAAATCCTTTCAATGAATATTATCCACTTATGAGGAGATTGCTTCGCTACGCTCGCAATGACATGTTACGTCAACACCTCCTCCAACCCGGTCTGCAACAACTGATAAAAACGCGAGTTGGAGTCGGCTGCCAATCCTCTGCGCTCACCATATTCGCTGACCCTGCCGCCCTCCAGGATCATGATCTCATCGGCGCGATGCACTGTATGCAGACGATGAGCGATGATGATCGCAGTGCGGTTCTGCAGAAGCCTATCGATTGCGCGTTCGAGGCGTCCTTCCGTGGCTGGGTCGAGACGTGAAGAGGCTTCATCCAAAATGACCAGTCCGGGATTTCGCAGGAAGACGCGCGTGAAGGCCAACAACTGCGCTTCACCCGCAGATAACGACCTGCTTCCAGTATCCAGCTCCGTATCCAGTCCCTTTGGCAGCGACCGGTACCAGTCGCCTAACTCCATGTCTTCGAGGGTGCGGACAATTTGCTCATCCGAAATCGAACGATCAAAGAAGGTCAGGTTATCGCGGATGCTGGCGCGGAACAACTGGACATCCTGTGTCACAAGGGCAATGTTGCGTCGCAGCGTTTGGAGTCGCATATCGCAGAGATTGATGCCATTGACTTGAATGCTGCCCGACTTCACATCGTACAAACGGAAGATCAAGCGCGCCAGCGTGGTCTTTCCGCTTCCGGTGCGGCCCAGCAAACCGAGCACAGACCCGGGACTCACGTGAAATGAAAGGTCACTTAATACAGCATCGTTCCCGTTGTAGGAAAAGCTTACATCGTTGAATATAAGCGCCAGCGGATGTAATGGATTCTCGGCGACCGTTCCATCCGATACGTCCACTTTGAAATTACGGAACTCTGTCAGGCGCTGCACGCATGCACCGATGGTCTGGAAGCTTTCGATCTCATGCGTCATCGCCCAGAAGGGTTCTTCCAACAAGTTGATGTAATGGATGAAGAGATAGACTGTGCCGATGGTGACGAGACTTGCCGTATAGAGCCAATATCCGCTCGCAAGGGCGAGCAGCGTACCGATCGTCAGCGCCAGTCCCATGGCGTTCTCGATGATCCAGCGCTTGAAATGGGATCTGCGATTGTGCGTCCAGATGATGGACTGATGGCGGAACAACTCCCGGATGGAATAGTCCACTGCCCCACTCGAGCGGATGTCTTCCATGCCGGCCAGTTGCTCTTCGAGGAAGCCATACATCTCGGCTTCGGCTTGTCGGCGCGCTTTCTGATGCGGCACAGCAATATCCTTGAGGCGGGCCAGGATCAGAATCGTTGCGGCTGAATAGATGGCAAATGCGGTTCCCACGCGCCAATCTTCAAAGAACAAGGCGGCGAGGATACCGATCATCAACAATCCATTGCTGATCAGGTTCAATGCAAACTGTGAGAAGAATGTCGCCAGTTCCGTGACGTCACCGTCGATGCGCTCGATCAGTTCTCCGGGCGTGTGATCGTTGTGGAACTTCATATCCAGGTTGAGCGCATGCCAGGCAAGTTCCGCGCGCAGTGCATTCGTCGCCGTCCAGGCTACGTTCTCGCCCAGATACGTCACGCTGACCGACATCACCTGCTGCAACAAGGCAACTCCGATGAAGGCCAACGCCGTCCTTATGAGAGTCCGCATTGCCTCACCAGCCAACGCCGAATCGATAAAACTGCGCATGATCTGCGGTGCAAAGATACGCAAGCCGATGCTGCAAAACAGCAAGACGGTCAGCAGCAGGAATCGTCCCTTTTGCGGGCGGATATGTTGGGACAGGAGATCCCAGTAAGCTTTGAAAGGAAGGTTCATAAGATTTCCGATTTTGTCATTGCGAGGGCGAAGCCCGAAGCAATCTCCTCCGTAACAGCAACAGTTCGTCGATAAGACTCACCCATTTAGCCGGAGATAGCTTCCCGAAGGTCGCAATGACAGAACGCTAACAATAAAAAACGCCACGATGCAGGGGTGCACCGTGGCGTAAAGGACACAGGAACGGGACCGTCAACGGTCCACAGGCGCACTCCGAGAAGGTAAATTGTGACGATCAGGCCTTACACCCAACAATCGAACCATGGAATGCGCTCCTTTCTTTCGGATTTCGTACTCAGCCAGTTTACAACAGGATAAAAACAAAGTCAAGTAGCTGTCAATTGTACACTTTCAATCGGGCCCAGCAGCGAAGTGATTCTTCAGCGTATTATGAATATAGTTTTCCCAGAGCAATTGAATATCCGTTTCCTTGTAATCATGGTTGCAGAAAGTCTGCAGGATGACGCGTCCGTCGAAGCACGAAGCGACTACGCCATAATCACTGCTGCGGTTCTGATACATCCCGGCGAGCAACGTTGCATCGCTGCCCGGCAGGAGCCGCATGTAGTCACCAGCCTGATATGCCCAATAGGGGTTATAGTGAATCAGTGGGATGGCGATGTTTGGATCAGTGAAAACAGGTCCACTCGATTCCAACCAGTATATCGAGGAGGCCACATCGTAATTCTTCTGCAGTTCCACGCCACATTGAGTCGTCAGGGGCTTGATGCGTCCTTCACTAATTGAGTCTAAATACCACATCTCGACGATCACGGCGGTATTTTGCTGAACCACCCTCTTCGTAATCGCGTCAAAGAACTCGCCCGATACCTCGTCATGTGCTTCCGCGCCGACGATGATCAGATCCCATTGAATGCCGGAATTGAGGTTCTCCATAAAATCGCCGAGGGCATCACCCACCATGGTGTACTTGAGTCCCATGCCATCCAGAGTATCCTTGATCCAGAGCCCAATATAGGGAGTATCTTCGTAAAGCAGAATCTTTGCCGACTTGATTTGTGCCTCGACGTCAGGCGTGGCGGTTGGAAGAATGTCGGTGGCAACGGGAACGACCGCGGTCGGCGGCTCGCTCGTCGGCGGTATGGGCGACGGGATGATCTGCGTCGGCTGGCTTGCCGGTTCTGTTTGCATCGCCTGCATGGTCAATTGCTGCGACATGAGTGTTGACTGAAATTCCAGGGCCGCTTTGGTCGGGTCAAAGACTGGCGTCTGGGGTGTTGCAGATCCCGGCATGTTACAAGCCAATGCCAGCAGGACCAACACCACAATCATAATCTTTCCGCGTTGCTTGAGAAACTCTGGCTGTGACATCATGGTTTCCTCTCTCATATCCTTCAAAAGCAATGCATGCTCGGGAATCATCCCGGATGCTTTATTTCAATTTCAGTATAGGTTGAAGGAACCATGAATACAAATGACAAAAATCACGTCCCGGAGCAACAGCCACCAACAGATTTGTTTGGATTAATTTGATTTCCCCTGAAGCAGATTGGAAACCAGCACGATCGGATGGATTGCCTTAACCCCTGTTCCCTGTTCTATTTGCATGCGACATGCTGCGCCGGAGGAAACAACGACCCCCTCCCTGCCTCCCCCAAATCCGAAATGTTCTTTTTGATTAATAAGTGCGCTTTCAGTTGCGGATTTGTCCCGCAGGGATGCTTCGCGAGTGGAGGTGCCCGCCAGGGCGGTGGGGGTTCTCAATCGCGGAAACAACTTCAATTCGCCCACTTTCATCGAAAGATCATAATGCTCCGCTTCGTAACCGAACGTCCCTGCCATGCCGCAGCAGCCTGTGTCCATCAGTTCGACATCGTAGCCACACGCATGCAAAAGCTCCAATGTTGCGCTTGTGCCAGTAGGCAATCCATCCTCGGACGGTCCTTCGGCGCGCTGATGGCAATGCGGGTGGAATCGTATCTTCCTTGTTGATGAAAGTTCATTTGTGCCAGTCAAACCTGCCATACTGACTACGCGCAGGAGATTGAATTCCTCCGAGCGCAGGAGAAACTCATCCAGCAGCCAAATCTTGCCGGCGCGCTGATGGATTTCTTTTTCACGTTTCGGGAGCAAATCCCCATAATCATTTTTGAGACAATAAATTTCTGGAGGCTCAATGCCGATGATAGGTGTTGCCCGTGCCGGATCAATTTGATTCAGCTCAGCCAGCACTCGCCCTGCGTGACGGCGTGCCTCATCAATAAACCCTTTGGATAAGAACGATGCACCTGCGCCGATGACAGGAAGGATTTTTACATCGAATCCACACTTTGACAGGATATCGAACGCTGCCTGCTCCACCCGCGGCTCGATATATCGCGAAAATACATCGGAAAGAAAAACTATTTTTTCTCTGTGTCCCCGCGACTCTATGGTTGCCAGCCTTGCACTTTCACTGGAAAACTTTGGGAACGGGCGTTTATCCGTAATTCCAAGAACTCGTGCGAACAACCTTTTTATTGCGGGAATTTCCATCACCTCGTTCGACAAAGGTGCAATCGATGCAGCCAACGCTGCGGCGATATGAAAATATCCGAATACATAATCGCGCAACTGCCTAGGATGTGTCTTGTAATACTCCGCTTGAAACGCAAACTTCAGCTTCGCCATATCCACGCCGCTGGGGCATTCCGCTTTGCAGCCTTTACAAGCCAGGCAGAGGTCCAGGGCCTTGGCTGTCGCTTCAACTTTCCCTTTATCAAATGACGATAGACCGTTGACCGTAGACAATCCCTCATCCCCTTTCCCCTGCCCCCTGATTAACGCTCTTAATAAGTTCGCCCTACCTCTCGTCGAATGCATCTCTTCACGCGTCGCCTGATAGGACGGACACATCACGCCCGTATCTTTTCTGCAAACACCTTGTCCATTGCATTGCTCGATCGCAACTTCAAGTCCGCCTTTATCTGCAAACGAAAGATGGGATTGCCAAACATGGGCCGTGTAGTCTGCACCGTAACGCAGGTTTACGTCCATCTTCGGCGCGTCAATGATCTTTCCCGGGTTGAGCAAATTGTCAGGGTCGGCAGCGCGCTTCAACAAACGCATGGCATCCATCAACTCGGGACCATAGGTCTGGTTCAGATATTCGGAGCGGGCCAAACCGTCGCCGTGCTCACTGCTCATCGCGCCGCCGAGTCTCAGGGTCAAGGCGAGGACCGCTTCACTGATCGAACGCAAATCGTGTACACCGCGGCCCGTCTTCAAATCCAGGATCGGTCGAATGTGCAAACAACCCGCGGAGGCGTGTGCGTAAATGCCGCCTTCCGTTTCATGCGCCGACAAAATTTTTTCGACCTCACGCACAAATTCACCCAGGCGATCGACCGGGATGGCGCAATCTTCAATAAATGCGGCAGGCCTCAGTGACTGTGGACGCGAATCCAGGAGTCCCAAGCCAACCTTGCGCACATTCCAGATACGCGCCTGATCTTCCTTGGACTCTGCAATGGTGAGGACGTCACCGATCTTATGCGCCGCCTCTTTCAAAGCGGACGGCTGGTCGCCACTAAATTCGACGACCAGCAACGCCGCAGGGTCACCGATCACCCATCCCATCTGACGCGCATATGCAGCGACACCGCGTGCCTGCCGGATGATGAAGCGCGGGATCAACTCCACCGCGGATGGATGGTGAGTCAGCAAACGCGGTACATCATCGCAGGCATCCGCGTTGCTTCGATACTGCAGCACTGCAAGGATCGTATGTTTCGGTTTATCAACGAGATTTACTTTTGCGCGTTGAATAATGGCAAGGGTTCCTTCACTACCGGCAAGTAAAGGATGCAGGCTGAAGGAGGAAGGATGGAGCGCGGGATATTGCCCATCCCATTGTGAAGGCTTTGTTGCAGACCAGGGCAGCAAATAATTGAGTCGATAACCGGCGGAATTGCGCCAGGCTCGCGGCCAATTCCTGGCAATGACATCAGAGTATTTTTCACGAATTTGGACAGCCGCGGCATAGAGATTCGAGATGAGAGGATTGTCGAGTGTGCTGCGCTCGCCCAACACGCCGGATGTTCCGTCTGCCATGAGGACATCTGCAGAAATCAAATGATCGGCGGTCATACCATACATGAGCGAATGTGCACCGGTGGCATTGTTGGCGATCACACCTCCCATCGTGGCGCGTTCTGCAGAAGCCGGATCGGGACCAAACATCAAGCCATGTTTCGCGGCAGCAGCATTCAGCGTGGAAAGAACGAGTCCCGGTTCCACGGTCGCAGTTTTTAGTTCAGAATCAATCTCAACAATGGAGTCCAGCCAGCGCGAGCAATCCAGAATCAGAGCATTGCCAATCGCCTGCCCTGCGAGACTCGTCCCGGCCCCGCGCGGCAAAACCGGAATTTTGTATTTTGCAGCAAGCTCCACGGCGGCTTGAAGATCATCCTGCGTTTTGGGGATGACCACTCCCTGCGGCTCGATCTGATAAATGGAAGCGTCGGTGCTGTAGAGAATTCGGGAGGCGAGATCGTTACGAATCTCGCCTGTGAAATGTTTTTGCAGTTCGCTGATGAAATCAGGGGAAAAGGGCATGAACGAATTGTATTACAGGAAATGCACTTATGGCGCAGTCGCTCTCTGATAGGGACGGTCTGCGGTATCCAATGCATCGAGCAATTGATCCTTCATTTGCCCTGCAGCAGGCGGTGCCTTTGTCATTAAGTCGTTTAGCTCATCAGGGTCTTCATGGATATCGTAGAATTCGAACACATCGCGATAATTCTTATACCCCTTGTAAAATATCAATTTGTACGATGCCTTCTGTATAGCGAAGGTTCCCTCACGCATGGGGCCGAATGCTGACATTCTATGTGCTGCCATCGAATGGAAGGCGCGCGAAGTATCCTCCACACCACCAAATTCTGGAAGTAATTTGCCGTCCACGTTCTGAGGTATATCTTTACCGAGAAGGGACAGTAGCGTTGGAAGCAAGTCGACATTATTGGTCTGGCTGCGAACATCGGTTCGGGTTGTCTGTCCGGGGACCCGAATCAAAAGCGGAATATGGATATTGCCGTCAAACAGGAGAGGCCCCCCATGACCATAATAGGAACGTTCGAACAATTGACCGTGATCGGAGGTCACAATGACATATGTATCCCTGAGTAATCCATCTTTTTCAAGTCTGTCGATCAAAAGACCGAACTCGTGATCGACATTGGCAACATAACGATCATACATCTGTTGTTTTCCGACCAGATCGTGATATTTGTACTCCTCTCCTAATGGATGGTCTGGTTTCTTGATGGGCTTGAAATCATCCTTGAATAATTTGATAAAATCCTTATGCGGATTCGACGGTTCATGCGGAGCGTACAGGTGATAGTAACTGAAATGCGGGAGCGGTTTTGAGGTTGCGTCGCGGACCTCTTCAAGGATACCCGCGAAAACATCCTCGAGCCTGAATGCAATATTCGTTGCTGGGAGAATCGGGAGTCCCTTGGGATATTCTGGAAAACCATAGCGGAAATATTGCCCATGACGCAACTGGTACAGAGTACTCAGATATCCGCCGAATAGCACGCCCGGGGGATCCGGGCTCAAGTGCGTCGCAAATTCATCAAATAGATATGTGGTTAGCTCGCGCTCATGCAGGAAACGATCCATGAAGAAACGAGGACCACTTATACTAAAAGCAGTGGAGGGAAGGTTCTTTTCCACACTGCCCAGGAATTGCTGCATCAAAATATCTGCGAATCCTGTTTGCGCAAAGGAGACACGATAGAATTCCCTGCCCAACAATTCAAATAGATTCTGTTTCACCAGGTCGCGTCGGACGAGGCCACTTAGGGGATAAGCGCGGTGCTTCCAGGGATACATACCCGTGAACAGGGAGGCGGTGGAGGGTGATGTGAAATTCCCGGCCGCATAGTGCGAGTGGTATACCGTGGCACGGTCTGCAAAGCGGCTTAGATTCGGGGAAGTCTCCCGTGGATATCCATACAACGATAAATGTCGTGCCGACATTGTGTCGAACAACAATATCAGAACGTTCTTCCGATCCTCCCCATTTGTCAGCGTCGGGATCAACGGTGAGAGATAGGCTGAGGCAGAAAAAGTGGCCGTTACTCTCAAGAATTCGCGACGGGAAAGTTTTCTCATCTCAGCCTGCAAAGAAGAACCGTAAGACGATCACGATGAACCCTGCCATCGATAAGGGCATCAGGAGGAACAGAAAAACAGTAGCCCGGTCTGCAAATTCCTGAAGCCATTTCACCAGCACCGGAATCTTTGGCAGGAACCATGTCAGCACTGTTGTCAATAAAAATGTGAACAGCCACCACAATCGAAGAGACCGAAGAAAATTGATACGCAGGGAATCGTCCGATGAATTAATCATCAGGTGCGACGCCATGGATACCAATATACACACCACTGTGATAATCCCACGGTCGACAAATCGCTCCTTCAAAACGCTCCCAGGCAGGATAAAACACGCACCCAACAATCCTGCCAGAATCACCGTAGATTCCAGAAAATTGAAAACCATTAAATAGGAAATCAACGAGAATATTTCCCAGGGATTCAAAGTGCTCAACCATGAGTTAAGCTTCCAGGCGATATTTACGATTGTCCACCCGTAAAGAAACATGCATATCACGGAAAATACCAACACAACGCTTTGGAAATCCGGGAAGCGGTTGGACAACATTTTGCGAAGCATAACGATTACTTTGCTTTTCCCTGATTAGCCACTGCCGCGGCCTTCTTCGCAGCCTCTTCGGGATCACCCAAATAGTAATGTTTGATCGGTCTCAGGTTTTCATCCAGTTCATAGACAAGGGGCAGCCCGGTGGGGATATTCAATTCAGTGATCTCCGCTTCCGAGATGTCATCCAGATATTTCACGAGGGCGCGAATGCTATTGCCATGCGCGGCGATAATCACGCGCTTGTCCGATTTGATCACCGGACTGAGCGTGGAATTCCAGTAGGGAAGGACGCGCTCCAGCGTGATCTTAAGCGATTCGGTGGCGGGCACCTGTTCGGGAGTCAGCGACGCGTAGCGCGGGTCGAAGCGCGGGTGACGTTCATCGTTCAGCTCCAGCGCGGGAGGCGGGACGTCATAACTGCGCCGCCAGATCTTGACCTGGGCTTCACCAAATTTTTCTGCCATTTCAGATTTGTTCAATCCCTGCAATGAACCATAGTGCCGTTCATTAAGCTGCCAGGCATTCGTGACCGGTATCCATTCCAGATTCATTTCCTGCAGAACAGTCCAAAGAGTTTGAATGGCACGGCGCAGGACGGACGTATACGCCACATCGAAAACATGGCCACTCTCCCGCAATAACCGGCCGGCTTCGTGCGCCTCTGATTCCCCCAGGTCTGTCAACCCAACATCGGTCCAACCGGTGAACCGGTTTTCAAGATTCCAGGTGCTCTGTCCATGACGGACCAATACAAGTTTATACATTGATGGTACTCCTCGTTGATGTTTTTCGATCGTGCTTTGAAGTCTTCGTCGCCCACCTGCGAACTGTCCATTTGCCTATGCCCGGTTCCGATATAACTCACCTTTGGGAACGCTGAGCATGCGGTTTAGGTCCAGGGGAGCGTGGATGAATTCTACCACCCGGCTGCAAAGAGGTTCAGGGTCAGACATGAGCGCGTTATAACTGATATACAGGATTTCCATGTTCGGCTGTCGTACCAGCCACGGTTTAACCACCGATAAATGCCTGCGAAACTGTTGCTCCATTTCCGCATCATTCACCTGGGAAGTCTCATTCCTGCGCTCCAGCATTTTGCGCTGCGAGGCAAGGATCTCCCTGATCTCGCGTTCCATGAAAATGATCTTATAGGTATGATCGGATGGCAGGTATTCCAACAAGGCTGAAATCACCTTGACAACCTTCCCGCCCGCATTCGCCAGCCACGCCACATTCCCAGCCGACATTTGTTTCACGGTCTCCAGCTCAAAGTACCCGTTGGGGTTATCCACATCCGCGCTCCGAAGTTCATCCGTGACGATGGACAGCCCGCCCTCTGACAAGATCTTCATCATCATGGATGTGCCCGAACGCGGCAAGCCCGAGACGACAATGACCGGCTCGTTGATCTGACTCTTTTTACCGAACCCCGAAAACAATTTATTCATTAGAGATAACCCAGGCCTTTCAAGCGCTCTTCCACATCCTTTTGTCCCTCGCCAGCTGCCTGCGAGGGCGGCTTGAGTTTCGATTGGTCAAGATGCTTTCCAATGGCCAGGAAGGGAATATCGCGGAACGAGATCGTTCCAAAATCACGCAAGTCACGGTTGGCAAAGATCACACCTGGGACTGCGCTCGATTCAATACAGTGATCCGCACCCCAGTGATCGGTGTTGGGTTCCAGCGTCGTAACAGGAATTTTGCCGAGCCCCGTTTCGGCGGAGGCGCGGTAGCCGGGGGCGTATCCAACCACAAGGTCCGGGCCGAAGCGTGTGTAGGGTCCATTAAACGTCTCGTGCTTGAGGCGAACCTTTTGGATGGGATTGTGTCCCGCATCCTTCCAATCCATTAATTTGGCTTGGATTTCAAGAAGCAGATTTTCAATTTCTTCTGCCATGACGATCCCCTGGCCCTCGCGTCCGGCAACATTTAGATAGATGCTATTGAGTCCGACAGAATAGGCTTTGGTCCTTTTCCAATCAACTCCACCAAGATCATCGCCACCATTCTTCATATAAAGAAAACCATTTTCCAGCAGCCAGCGATTGAGATGGATCTTATTCCTGAAATCGCTGAAACCATGATCGGACAGAATCAGATATCGATGCTTGCCGTTCCATGAACTTATTTTTTGGTCCACATCGCCGACAAAGCGATCGAGCCGCCTATACCAGTCATGGACGACATCCTTGCGGTTATGGAAGAACATGTGCTGCACACGGTCCAGGTCATCGAAGATGCTGGCCAGCACACCTTCCTTGAAATCGTTCATCAAGTGATAAAGGATCTGAATACGCCTCTCGAAGATCGTCTGACAAAGATCAAGGAACTGCTCATCGGTGATGCATTCTTCTTCGAGACCCGTTGTATCCTGGGGCCAGCCAAGGGTAAGATAAGAACCCACTTCCTTCCAGAGTTTCTTCGCAAAGGCATTGGACGATGAATAATTCCAGGTGGAGTGCAATGGATGGATTTGCAGAGGCAGGGAGTAGATATGGACAATACCCTGCAGGCTGGTGGCGATAAAACGTGTGATGGCATGGATGTTGAACAGCATCCCGGCTTTGAATCGCAGCTCCACGATCTCGCTCCATTGACCGAGACGAAGTTCGATGCGCTGGCTCTCCACAGTGATGCGTACGGTATTCTGGTCAACCACATCAAATGAGATTGGCAGAATGATCGTACGCGGGCCGTCGCGCCCCTGTGTCTGCGGACCGGACAAATCCGCCTGATAACGGTCTTTACCGATTGAGGCAAGCTTCACGACATTTGTCTTCTTCTTCGATTCATCCTCTGAGGAAAACAATGTACCAACGCCCAATTGACCGCGTATATCCGGAGTTCCCAGGCCGGGCAAAGTCATCACCGGCAGTTCCGGACGCGCGGGGAACATCGCTGGCCACCATAAGGCGGTCGCCGGATATCCCAGTTCCGCGGCTTCTTCGAAAAAAGTTTTCGCCGTATAGGGTGGAACGAACTGTTCACCTATTGCGCTCTTGCGCATCGGCAGAATCGACACATATGGAATATACGTCGCAGGGTCGCGATGCACAAAATCAAATATCCCGTGTCCGCCGGGGTCGGCACCGGTTGCTATGCTGGTCCATGAAACTTCTGTTTGTGGAGGCGAGCAAACTTCCAGTTGTGAATATCCACCCTGCTCAATGAATTTTTCAAAATTAGGTAGCTGGTTTCGTCCTGCTAATTCTTCGAATACGTTGGGGTCAAATGAATCAAAGCCAAGGATGAGTGTTTTCATGCGGGCGGCAAACCGAAATCTTATTCCTGGGTATCTTCTTCTTCCTTACGACCGCGGCGACGCAGTTGCGCAAACCATTGACGGATATTCCGTGAAAAGAAGAACAGCACACCTGTCAGCACGGCAAATAAGCCGGCCAGTGCCTGGAACAGTATGCCACCAGTGTTTGGATCTATATACATTCGTCAAACTCCTTAAAGTAATAACGGTTTTATACACCAGAAACATCGAAAAGTCAATTAAGTGTCCCCAGGCAAATCAGGTAGAATGGTGACATGACCAGCGACGATGTCTCTCCTACTCGACAGCAATACCTTAATATTAAGAAAGACCATCCCAATGCTATTCTCTTTTTCCGGCTTGGGGACTTTTACGAAACCTTCGATGAAGATGCTGAGATCACCGCGCGCGAACTTGACATAGTCCTAACATCGCGCTACGTTGGTAAGGGGATTCGAGCTCCATTGGCCGGGATCCCCTATCATGCTGTCGAAAACTATCTGGCACGCCTGATTGAAAAAGGTTACCACGTAGCGATTTGTGAACAAATTGGGGAAACGCCCAACAAGGGACTCTTTCCGCGCAAGGTTGTCCGCGTCGTGACTCCGGGGACAGTAACAGAACCGGGACTTCTGCCCGGGGACTCAAACAACTACCTCGCCTCGATCATCCTGGATGAGCGGTCTGCTTCCGTTGCATATGTCGACATCACCACCGGAGAGTTCGCCGTTTCCGAACTGCCCTTCGAAGCGTTACGCGCCGAGCTGACGCGTTTACATCCGGCGGAAATTCTTTATCCTGACAATCAAAAGATTAACGATGGCATTCAAGGACACAAGACATCCTACCCAGCCTGGAGGTTTGAACCGGGCAAATGTACGGAGACCCTGTTGGCACACTTCAAAACATCGACACTGGACGGATTTGGACTCAAGCATCCAAGTCTATCGGTGCGCGCAGCGGGAGCGATCGTCCAATATTTGAAGGACACACAACCTGATGCACTCGCCCTCTTAACGAGCCTGCGTTCCTATAGTATCAACGAGTTTATGGCGCTTGATGCGCCCACGCGTCGCAATCTTGAGCTGGACGAAACATTGCGCGGTGAACGTAAAGGTTCCCTGCTTGGAACGCTCGATCGTACCATCACACCGATGGGCAAACGACTTATCCATCAATGGGTCAGCCAGCCTTTGCTCAACGTAAAAAAGATCGAACGCCGTCAGGAGGGAGTCCAATATTTCTTCGACGATGGTATGAAGCGCGCGGAACTACGTGCGGCGCTCAAACCGCTGGCAGATTTGGAGCGATTAGTCAATCGTGTATTGGCGGGACAATCCCAGCCGCGCGACCTCCTGGCAATGCGGGAGACGCTGGCACACATCCCCACGATCACTGCCGTGTTTGGAGAAGGCTCAAAAGAAGCGTACCTTCCTAGAGCAGAAATCATGGGCGAGGAGTTGTCCTTGTTGCAGTCCTCGATCGACGACGATTCACCTGCCACCTTGCAAAACACAGGCATCATCCGCAGTGGATACTCACAGGAATTGGATTCTGTGGTCGAGGCATCGAAACATGCGCGGGACTGGATCGCCAACCTCGAATCGGTGGAACGTGAGAGGACCGGCATCAAGACGCTGAAAGTAGGCTACAACAAGGTCTTTGGATATTTCATCGAGATCTCGCGCGGCGCGGCGGATAGGGCTCCAGAGAATTACATCCGCAAGCAGACATTGGTCAACGCTGAGCGATTTATCACGCCCGAGATGAAGGAATATGAAACGCTCGTGCTCAATGCCGAGGACCGCATCCGTGAGATCGAAGTGCGATTGTTCAAGGAGATCTGCGCCACGCTGGGAAAGTCCGCGTTCAGACTTCTGAAGGTTGCGCGCGCCCTCGCGGAACTGGATGTGCTATCCGCCCTGGCGGAGACAGCCGCCCTCGGAGGCTATACCCGGCCCCAGGTCCATGAGGGAAGTGGGTTGGAAATCCACCAGGGACGCCATCCCGTGGTGGAGCAGAGTCTGCATGGGGATAGATACATTCCTAATGATGTCATCTTCGAAACAGGTGAAATCGTCCGGGTGATTACCGGTCCGAACATGGCCGGTAAATCCACCTATTTGCGTCAAGCTGCGCTGATCGTTCTCATGGCGCAGATGGGATCGTTCGTGCCCGCGGACTCGGCAAGAATTGGGCTCGTGGATCGCATCTTTACCCGCATCGGCGCACAAGATGAAATCCATGCGGGACAATCCACGTTCATGGTCGAGATGATCGAGACTGCCAATATTTTGCACCACGCGACCTCGCGCAGCCTGTTGATCCTCGACGAAATCGGACGCGGGACTTCCACCTACGACGGCGTATCGATTGCGTGGGCGGTGATCGAACATATTCACAATCATCCGCATTTGC
>JBGPNQ010000061.1:0-19254 GCA_041487615.1 Anaerolineae bacterium | reverse complement strand
GGAATATCGAAGATTCCCAGCGTCGAGCCGATTTCGAAAGGCTGGATGATGGAGATCGTGATTTTCATATCCCAGCCGTTGCTGTTGTGGGCATTTCCAGTCCAGACTCCAAGCAGGGAAGTTGTTTCCATAATCTCCTCTCAATTTACTCGCTTTGGGTGTTGTCAGCAAGCGACAACTCAATTCCGACCACCAGGGCCGTTCTTGCCCATTCGCTGAGCGTCGGTCTGTCCTCCCATTCCTGATATTTCTCTGCTACCAAATACCGAACAGTCATCTCTTCCTCTTCATTTTGCACGATTTCTGCCTTCCCATGAAAGAAATAGCTGGCAATTCGCACCGTCACATTTGGGTCTTTGAGCAGGTTCAACACCCAGTCCGATCTGTGATTGCCGGCCATTAGATAGATGTGGGAGTTCTGAACTCCAAACCAGATCTCGATCTCGTGCGGGCGTCCGCTCACGCGTCCTTTTGTGGTGAGGTAACAGTAATCTTCGCCTGCCAGTTGCGGAAGCAATTTTTTGGGATTTTCCATCATACAGCGCCTCTGGAGCGGCGTACACCTTACAGTTTCCCAAATCATATAAATAATAGGTCAATTGTCAATTGCACGTTGGTCAGATTCTGGGTAAGATGGGATAGTCATGTTGCGAAACCTGGCGATAGTCCTTCGTGACATCCTGATTTCAACTGGTCAGTACGCCTGACAGGTGCCCGTATACCTGTCAGGCTTTTTTTATACCCTTCACGGTCACAAATTGCATTAAGGGGCGCAATTTGTGACCGGGGGCATTAGATCTTTTCTCAAGGAGAAAAAATGCAGACACCCTGGGAGTATCGTTATGCTCACCGTATGCAGAAGATGGGAAGTTCGGTTATCCGCGAATTGCTCAAGTTGACAGAACAACCCGATATCATCTCGTTTGGAGGCGGGTTACCGGCGCCCGAAGTTTTTCCGCTGAAGGAATTCCGCGAGGCGTGTAATTTCGTGCTCGATCACCTGGGCCCGCAGTCGTTGCAATACAGCACAACGGAAGGTTATATGCCATTGCGCGAAATGATCGCCCGTCATACGGCGCGTTATAGCGTGCAGGTTGACCCGGATAATATCCTGATCACATCTGGTTCGCAGCAGGCATTGGATTTCCTTGGGCGATTATTCATCAACCGCGGCGATTATATTGTCGTGGAGTCGCCAACATACCTCGGCGCACTACAGGCCTGGAATGCGTACGGCGCGCAATACATCCCGGTCCGCGCGGATGAGAACGGCATGATCGTGGATGAACTGGAAGCTGCGCTCCGCATCGGACCGAAGTTCATTTACGTCCTGCCGAACTTTCAAAACCCAAGCGGCTCGACCCTTTGCCTTGAACGACGCAAGAAGCTCGTTGAGCTTGCCGACAAATATGGCGTGCCGATCGTCGAAGATGACCCGTACGGTCAACTACGTTACGAGGGCGATCATATCCCATCGGTCGTTTCGCTGGATAGTGAATTCCGCGGTCCCAATGGCGGGCATTACAGCGGCAACGTGATTTACCTGAGCACCTTCTCGAAGCTTCTGGCCCCCGGACTTAGGCTGGCCTGGGTGATTGCGCCGCCGGAAGTGATCCGTAAGCTGGTGATGACGAAACAAGCCGCGGATCTGCACACCGCTTCTTTTAATCAGTACGTTGCCTATGAAGTGGGCAAAGGCGGATTTATTGATGAGCATGTCAAATTGATCCGGGCCACGTATAAGGAACGCCGCGATGTGATGTTCGAGATGATGGATGAAATGTTCCCGCCTGGTGTAACGTGGAGCAAGCCACAGGGCGGCATGTTCCTATGGGGTGTGTTGCCCGAAGGAATGGATGCCGCTGACGTGCTCAAGCGGGCAATTGAGAAAAAGGTTGCGTTTGTACCCGGCGAAGCGTTCCATCCGAAAGGTGGCGGGAAGAATACGATGCGTATCAACTTCTCATATTCCTCGCCCGATACGATCCGCGAAGGCATTACACGTTTGGGCACCACATTGAAAGAGTTGATCAGCGAAAAAGTGTAGGATATATTCGTTTGAATGTCAGGAGCCTGTCTGATTATGAGAATCGGACAGGCTCCTCTTTTTTGGCAAGCGGTTTTTTCTGACGAATTTTTTATACAGGACTTGTGTTCTTCTAACAGAGACTTTTTATATTAAGCACATAAATCTTAATTCCATTAAGAAGGAGGTAGCTATGTCTAGCTTAATTCGTTGGGAACCCGCCCGTGAGATGATGACCCTGCGTGAGGCGATGGATCGTCTGTTCGATGATGCGTTCACAAGCCCGCTCTCTGTGAGGAGCGGCTGGTCCATGTCCACACCTGCAATTGACATGTACCAGACCGACAATGAGGTGGTAGTGAAGGCATCCATCCCTGGCATCAAAGCCGAAGAAGTGCAGATCAATATCAGCGGTGAGGTGCTCAGCCTCAAGGGTGAGGTCAAGCACGAGGAGGAGCGCCAGGACAAAGCATGGCACATTCGCGAGCAGCGCTTTGGTTCGTTCGAGCGCTCGGTGGCCCTGCCGACCGCTGTCAAGACCGACAAGGCGGAAGCTGTGTTCGAGAACGGCATCCTGACGGTCACTCTTCCAAAGGCAGACGAAGTCAAACCGCGCACGATCAACATCAAGGCAAAATAAAATCCAAGTGACAGTCACCTTTGCGAAGCACCCCATAGTGAAACGGAGTGGGCAAGGTGACTGTCACTTTTTAACGCGGCAAATATCGGCTGGGAAAGAGCGGGAAGTCCATCCAAAAGAAGCCAATTTTTGTGAAAATCGATGTATTTGGGGTAAAATCTAGCCCATGCCAAAGCAACCTGCCAAACAAAGAATTATCCTTGTGGATGACCATGAGGTCGTGCGACTGGGATTGAAATCTTTATTGGAGCGTCACCCCCAGTTCGACGTGATCGCAGAAGCCGGTTCGGCGCGTGAGGCGATTGAGAAAACCGACACGCTCAAGCCTGATGTAGTGGTGATGGATATCCGCCTGCCCGGCACTTCGGGGATCGAAGCCTGTGAACAGATCGTCACCAAACACCCGAATATCAAAGTTATCATGCTCACTTCGTATGCCGAAGATGAGATGTTATTCTCCGCCATTCGCGCGGGTGCTTCGGGATATATCCTGAAACAGATCGGCAGCGACGATCTGGTGAAGGCGCTCGAAGCCGTCTCGCGTGGAGAGGCGCTTCTGGATCCGGCCGTGACTCAGCGCGTGTTCCAGGAAGTGCGCCGGGCCGTGAAGGAAGAGGAAGCGTCGGCATTCCAGCACTTGAGTCAGCAGGAAAAGCATGTGTTGTTGCTCGTCTCCGAGGGCAAGACCAACCGTGAGATTGCCAAGCAATTATTCCTCGGCGAAGGGACAGTTCGCAACTACGTTTCGAGCATCCTCTCGAAACTGGGCGTGAACAATCGGGCGGAAGCCGCCGCCTATGCCGTGGAACATAACCTGCGCGAATATATCACGACCTGATTTACTGAAATGAATCATGACGGAGTCACACAAGTGACTCCGTTTTTTGTTAAGGCAACCTTGCGAAAGTTCAGACCCTTCACCTGGTTCAGGGCATGCTCTTCGCAAGGTTTTTCAAGAGAGGCTGTTTTGATCTTATGAGCTTTTGATTTCAGGTTTGGGCAATTGCGGGATGATCCAATTGATCAATGCCTGCGGGGAACGCGTCTGCATGTAGATCGTACCGGGACCCGTCAACTCCACGACGAGACCTTCGCCACTGAACAACGTGGACTTGAATCCGCCAACCGTTTTGGGAGTCACGCCCATGTTCGCATCGAAGGCCACAAGATGTGATGTGTCCACGATATATTTTTGGCCCGCGCCAATCGTCCGGTCGAAGATCGCGCCATAAGAGGAAACAAGCAGCTTGCCGGTGCCCGAGGCCTCCAGCATCGAAATCCCTTCTGTGGACATGAACGCTTTAATGCTTACCTTTGCTGTTAATTCCACACCATTTTCAGATGCCACATAGGAGCCGGCCTGGATCATCAGTTTCTGACCCTTCATATCGATCAGCATCATGTCGCCCGGCAGTTCGGGAGCCAGGGTTACTTCGCCGCCCAGTGCGGGCGCGACGAAAAAGTTCTGGAAGAAGGATTCGCCGCCGAGGACGGCTCGTCCGAGTGATTTGAGAAATCCACCTTCTGCTTTCGTTTCGATACTGACTCCGCCGCTCATGCTGACCATCGCGCCTGCTTCGGCGCGGATACGTTCATTAGGCAACAGTTTGGCAACAGCCAGTGAATAAGATGGACGATGGGCGATTTTGATTTCCATAATGTTCTCCTTATAGATAATGGGTGAATGGTCTGTAGATGCTTTTACATAATAATACGCAATTTCTTCATTATTTCCTCGAGATATTCTCTAACATATTTCTAATTTCCAAAACCTTGACCAAAACTAAACTTGCATATAAAGTTAAGCCTGCTTAACTAAAAAGAAGGCTTAACTATGACTAAACAGGTCCAGTTTACAAACTCCATCCGGGCGTGGATGGATATTTTTATGCACCGCTCGATGCGCGGCTGGGGGCGATTCGCCAAATCCACCGGGCTGTCGATGCCACAATTCAGCGTGCTGATGCAGCTGCACTACCGCGGCGCATGTGGTATGTCCAGGATCAGCGAAGGCTATGACATCACCCCTGCTGCCGCCAGCCAGCTCGTGGATAAACTCGTCCAGAGCGGACTCATCCAGCGCGTCGAGGATCCGGTCGACCGCCGTGCCAAGCTGTTGAGTCTCACCGATAAAGGCAGCGGACTCATCCAGCAAGGGATGGAAGAACGTTATCGCTGGGTCGATGAATTGGAAGAAAAACTATCGGTCGAAGAGCGCATACGGATCAGCGAAGCGCTTGATATCATGACTCACGCCGCACAGGAGTTGGAATTGGAACCGGTTCACCACCCTGTCTAATCTCCCAAAGCCGTTCACATTCAATTCATATCCGAATCCTATACTCCATTCCAAAAGCTCAAGCCACCGTCTCGAAGATGCCGCTCAGCGGTACCGGCAGCGAGGACGCCTCCGAGAGCAAAGGAAATTTTGAAAGGAACTTTATGCAAGCAACCATGACAAATGCCAACTCACGTCGCCGTGGACAGACAAAGTCCAAAGGCGGCATGGGACGCGCAATTAAATATCTGACGCACTACAAGCGCCAGGCCGCGCTCCCCTATGTATTCCTTATTATCGCCACACTTTCACAACTGGCAGTGCCCAGTATGATCCGCAAAGTGATCGACGCGGTGACTAGTGGCTATATTGCCGACCAGGTTTTGGGCGCGCTCGATAAGATCCCCGCGCAATTTATGAGCGCGGCACTGCCCAAAATTCTGGAGGTGCTGAAGTATCCGGCCGGTTTAACGGTGGAGCAGCTCAAGGTCCAGTTGGCAGCGGATGTGAACAACGCGCCGCAGGCGTTGATCAACGCGCTCATCCTCATTTTGGTCTTCGCTGTGCTGCGCGGCGTCTTTGCTTTCCTCCAGGCATACTGGGCGGAGAAAAATTCCCAATCGGTGGCGTATGATCTGCGCAACGATCTCTACTCGAAAATCCAGTCCCTATCCTTCTCTTATCACGACAAGAATCAAACGGGACAATTGATGATCCGCGCCACGGATGACGTGGAAAAAGTACGTCTCTTTATCGGGCAGGGTTTGCTTCAGCTCGTCGGTGCGTTCATCCTGCTGACGGGAACCATCATCATCTTGTTCACGACCAACGCGTCCCTGGCATGGGCAATGATGCCGATCCTGCCGATCGCGCTGGTGTTGTTTGCTTTCTTCGCAGGCAAAAGCCGCCCGATGTTCGGTCTTGTACAGCAAAAGCTATCCGCGTTGAATACGGTGCTGCAGGAAAATCTCGCAGGTGTCAAAGTTATCAAGGCCTTCACGCGCGAAAAACAACAACAGGACAAATTCAAAGCTCGCGCCGATGACACCATGGGACAGGCCATCAAGCTTTCGCGACTGTTCACATTCATGTTCCCGCTGGTCTTCATGATCGCGAGTTTGGGTCAGGCAGCGATTTTGTATGTTGGCGGAAAGGCGATCATCGCGGGTACGCTGAGCCTCGGTGGATGGCAGGAATTCTCCATGTACCTGATGTACCTCTTCATGCCGATCATGATGATGGGGATGATCATCACACAGTTTGGACAGGCATCGGCATCCGCCGACCGTATCTTTGAAATCCTGGATGCGAAGAATGACATTACCGATAAGCCAGGTGCAGCCAAACTCCCTGCCGTGAAGGGCGATGTGAAATTTGAAAACGTCACCTTCCGTTATTTCGGTGGCGGCGAACCTGTACTCGCGAATGTGACATTTGAAGCGTTCCCGGGCGAGTCGATCGCCTTGCTGGGCGCGACCGGTTCAGGCAAGACCACGATTATCAACCTGCTGCCGCGCTTCTATGATCCGACGGATGGACGCATCACGATCGACGGTCACGATTTGCGCGATATCACGCTTGAATCGTTACGTTCGCAGATCGGTATTGTGTTGCAGGAGACCACATTGTTCAGCGGCACCATCCGTGACAACATTGCCTTCGGCAAACCTGACGCAACTCAAGGGCAGATCGAAGCCGCCGCGCAAGCCGCACAGGCACATGACTTCATCCTGTCCTTCCCGGATGGATACAACACACACGTTGGCGAACGCGGCACCACCCTCTCCGGTGGACAAAAACAACGCGTCGCAATTGCGCGTGCATTGCTCCTCGATCCGCGCATCCTGATCCTCGATGACTCCACCTCATCGGTTGACCTCAACACCGAAGCCGCGATCCAAACCGCGCTCGATATCCTGATGAAAGGACGCACGTCCTTCGTCATTGCCCAGCGCATCAGCACCGTGATGAATGCTGACAAGATCATCGTGCTCGACAGAGGCAGGATGGTCGCAATTGGCAAACACGCAGACTTATTGGAGAACGATCCCATTTACGCGGAAATTTACAACTCACAAATTCTTGCACATGAAGCAGAACATGTTTCCGCAGAATCGGAAATGGCAGGTGCACTATGATGGGTCCGGGTCGCTTCGGCGACATGCTGAATCGTGAAACACTTAAACCGCGCGCCCTGAGTGAAACACTCGCCCGCCTCGGTCGTTATTTCGGTCGCTTTTGGTTCATGTTGACCCTCGCGGTGATTTTCGTTGTCACAGCCACGTGGGCGCAGGTGACCAGCCCGGAACTGATCGGACAGGCGACAGATTGTTTCCTGGTCCCCAGTGGCAGCAACCCCTTCGCTTCGTTCGGACCTCAAGCAGCGGCGCCCACTCAACAAACAGAATCCTCCTGCTGGCTCGCAAAAGATCCGGCCACGCTTTCGGGCAGACAACTCTTCCTGAACAAGCTATATCATATTGGCGGATTCACCATCGCAGACCCCGCCTCTTCCACGAACGATCAGCGCATCGCGGGTCTGGTACGGTTGATCCTCATCATCATCTTCCTGTTTGTCCTGGGCGCATTGCTCAACGGTATGACGTTCTTTGTCATGGCATGGACGGGTCAGCATGTGCTGCGCCAGATGCGCGTGGAAGTGTTCGAGCACTTGCATCGCCTCTCGCTCAGTTATTACGCCGAGCATGAAGCCGGTGACCTGATGAGCCGCATCACGAACGACACGAGTGCCATCGAACAGGCATTTTCCTTTGCGCTGGTCAACGTGTTCGGCGGCATCCTGTTGCTCGTGTGGGTGACGTATAACATGTTGACGGCCAACCTTCCGTTTGCATTGTTATCGCTTGCCGTTGCGCCGCTCATGTTCGTCGCCACGTTCTATTTCTCCGAACAGGCGCGCAAGGCGTTCCGAAAATCACGCGAGAAGATCGGCGACGTCAACGCTGAGTTGCAGGAATCCATTTCAGCGGTTCGCGAAGTGCAAGCCTTCAACCGCGCTGACGAGAATATCGAACAGTTCAAGGAAGTCAACGCCGCCAACCGCGACGCGAACGTGCGCGCCGTTTCGTTCACCTCCGCGCTTGCCCCGGCCCTGGAAGCTTTATCCTATGTTTCGCTGGCCATCGTCACCGGCGTGGGCGGATGGTATCTGCTCAAGGGACAGACTCTTTTCGGCTCTGCCGTGACATTGGGACTGGTCGTCACCTTCCTGGCATACGTCCAGCGCTTCAACCAGCCCATTCAACAGATCGCTGTATTGTGGACAAATATTCAAAATGCCATCGCGGGTGCAGAACGCATCTTCGGTATTCTCGATGAAAAACCTGCCGTGACGGATAAACCGGCCGCGAAGGTTATGAAGGAAATCCAGGGCCTGGTCGAGTTCGATAACGTCTCACACCAATATGAAGATGGTGTACCTGTATTACAAGGTGTCTCCTTTACCGCTCGGCCCGGGCAGACAATCGCCATCGTAGGTCCAACAGGCGCAGGTAAGACGACGATCATCAATTTACTGCCGCGCTTCTACGATGTCACAGAGGGATCTGTGAAAATTGACGGCGTGGATGTGCGTGACGTCACCGCCGAATCCCTGCGCCGCCAGATCGGTATCGTGCTTCAGGATACTTTCCTGTTCTCTGCGCCGGTCATGGAAAATGTCCGCTTCGGGCGACCCGATGCAACAGACGAAGAAGTGATGGCGGCGATCCGACTCGCCAACGCCGATTCGTTCATCGAACGCCTGCCCGAAAAATATCAGACCGTTTTGGGTGAACGCGGCTCGGGCTTGAGTCAAGGTCAAAGGCAGTTGCTCTCGATTGCACGCGCCGCGCTCGCAGACCCACGAATCCTCATTTTGGACGAAGCCACCTCCAGCGTGGACACGCGGACCGAGCGTCTCATCCAAAAAGCGTTTGATCAATTGCTCGAGGGACGCACATCCTTTGTCATTGCCCACCGTTTGTCTACCATCCGCAATGCCGATATGATCCTTGTCCTCCAAGATGGACAGATCATTGAACGCGGTAAACATGACGAACTGCTTGCAAGGGAAGGTTTCTACTACGATCTGTATATGAGCCAGTTCAAGAAGCAGGAAGAGATCGAAGTCGCCAGCGTTCAATAATCCATTGAATAGTCATCGCAGGCCCTCGCCAGAATTGGCGAGGGCTTTGGTTTTAAGCGATACAATCTGATTCATATTTTCAGGATTGCGTGCCGGGATACCAAGGAGAAAACAATGTCACAATCATCTGCATTGAAATATCTGGAGGAACATTACAACCGATTTCAAAATGAATTGATCGAAGTGCTGCGCATTCCATCCATTTCACAGGACCCTGCATATAAAGCCGACATGGACAAAGCAGCAGCATGGTTCGCGGACAAACTTCGTTCGATGGGCGTGGACAATGTCGAGATTCTTCCCACGGCAGGGCATTCTGTCGTGTACGGCGAATGGTTGAACGGCGGCACGTCAGCGCCCACAGTGCTGATCTATGGACATTATGATGTCCAATCTCCGGAGCCGATACGGGATTGGAAGAGCCAGCCCTTTGAACCGGATATTCGGAATGACAATCTCTATGCTCGCGGCGCTTCAGATATGAAGGGACAAACTCTCGCATCTGTGAATGCGGTCGAAGCCATACTCAAAGCGGAAAATCTGCCGATCAACATCAAGTTCCTGATCGAAGGCGAGGAGGAGATCGGTTCAAAACATTTGAATGAATTCCTTATGGAGCACCGCGATAAACTGGCTTCTGATTTTTCCCTGAACACGGATGCAGGCGGCATGCCCGATGCGGAAACGCCTTCGATCTGTTATTCTCTGCGCGGCGGGGCCAGCTTTATCCTGGAAATCTTTGGTCCGAGTCAGGATATTCACTCGGGTGGGTACGGCGGCGTAGTGCAAAACCCGATCCATGTGTTGAGCAAATTGATCGCCGATCTGCATGACGAGCATGGACATGTCACGTTGCCCGGCTTCTACGACAGGGTCCTCAGGATCGATGAAGAAGAACGCGCCGAGCTTGCAAAGCTTCCATTTGATGAAGCTTTCCTGCTGAAACATTCCGGTGCGCCTGCATTGTGGGGAGAGCCTGAATATCTGCCCGTTGAACGGATCGGCGCGCGTCCCACCATCGAAGTTGTCCAGTTTGTGGCGGGGCAGCCCAAATCCGCCATCCCTGCCAGGGCATACGCACGTTTTTCTTTTCGTCTCGTCCCCGATCAGGACCCGGACGAAGTCCATGGACAATTCAGGAAATATTTGGATACACATCTTCCCTCCACGGTGACATGGGATCTTCAATTTATTGTCGGCAATCCGGCTGTGATCACGAATCGCAAATCGCCCCAGGTGCTGGCGATGGCAGATGCCCTTCAAACGGTCTTCGGAAAACAGCCTATTTTCCAACGGTCCGGTGGAGGCATCGGTGCTGTATTGATGTTCAAGCAAACCCTGGGAATTGATTCGGTCTTAACCGGGTTCTCGTTGAGTGATGACAATTTTCATGGTCCCAACGAAAAGCTTCATCTGCCCACCTGGAAAAAAGGCATGGCTGCGCTTGTCTATTTTTTCTATCATATAGCCGTGGAATAAAATCGATACATCTTCCCACAGCTGACACCTGACCCCTCGCCCCTGACCCTTGAGTTATGGTATCCTTGACCCAACTTACCTCCTGGAGCCATTATGTACATTGCCATTGAAGGGGTTATCGGAGTCGGTAAGACCACCCTCGCCCGTCTTCTTCAAAATACATTTGATGCCGAGATCCTGTTGGAAGTCTTCGAGGAGAATCCATTCCTCTCCGATTTCTACAGTGACCGCGAACGTTATGCCTTTCAAACGCAAATTTTTTTCCTGTTGAGCCGTTATCATCAACAACGACGGACCGTGCATGAGATGCTTGCGACAGGCAAAAACCTATTCGCCGATTACACCTTCGCCAAGGACGCGCTCTTTGCCCGCATCAACCTCAAGGGCGATGAGCTTGACATGTACTACAAAGTCCATGAGGCGCTTGCCGAAAAGATCGAAAAGCCTGATCTGCTCGTCTACCTGCAAGCCAGCACCGACACCCTCCTGCAGCGCATCGCTCTGCGTGACCGCACCTATGAACGGCAGATGGAACGCTCCTATATCCATGAGCTTAACCTGGCCTATGACGAATTCTTCTCAAAACCTTTTGACCATACACCTGTTTTAACCATTGACACGAACCACCTGAACATCATCCAAAACACCGAGCATCTAAGGTGGATCGAGAACCGCATCAGGCAAAGCCTCAACCTGCCTCCGTTTCAACAGAGTTTGCCACTGCCGTAAGCCCAGCTTGCTCCCAGCGCCGGGGACGGCGGCTTGAGCAAAAGGAAACATTATGCGAGTTACAAAAGAATCATTGATCCGAATCGCAAAAGAGACCGTACAGGAGCGCGCTTTCAATGACCGCTTCCTGATCGCTGCGTATCTGACAGGTTCACTTGCCTCTGACTCCGATCCGTTGCTCGGCGGCACCACCGATATTGATATTATCTTCGTCCACGCCGATGAGCCAAAGCACCGGCGCGAGTTTGTCAAACTGACACCCGATTTCCACCTCGACATCAGCCACCGCGCCAGGGCGGAGTTCAAGCGTCCACGTGAACTGCGCCTGGACCCCTGGCTGGGCTGGGAGATGTACGACCCTCAATTGCTCTTCGAGCGCGAGAAGTTTTTCGAGTTTGTGCAGGCAGGTCTACGCGCAGGCTTTGAGTTCAATGCACCTGCACCTGCACTGCAGCGATCACGCTCCCTGCTCTCCCATGGACGTCAGATCTGGCGTGACTTGCTTGAAGTCAGCGATACTGTCAAACCTGCGGATGTGTCGACATATATGAAATCGCTGTACCACGCCGTCAACGCGGTTGCGGAATTGGCAGGGCCGCCGTTGCAGGAACGTCGTCTGATGCTGGATTTTCCGGCGAGGGCGGTGACCGCTGAACGTCCCGGAATGAATGCAGGGCTGCTCGGCTTGCTGGGCGCGTCCACCTTGGATGTGTCCCAGATCAGCACGTGGGTCTCCGACTGGAAACTTGCGTTCGAGGCCGCCACCGAGAGCAGCCGCGTCGACATGCGCATCCACCCCGCGCGCCTGAACTATTACGAAAAGGGGATCAACGCCATCCTTTCAGGCGAGACTCCGCAGGCCGCACTATGGCCATTGCTGCAAACGTGGACTCTCGCCGTGGACGTGTTGCCTGACCACGCTGTGGATGCATGGCGCTCTGCCTGTGGTCAACTCGGTCTGACGGCGGTTGGTTTCGACGAGCACGTCGAAGGCCTCGATCATTTCCTCGACGAAGTGGAAGCCCTGCTCGATGAACTCGCCAGGGAGCACGGCCTGGAGACGTCGACAAGTATATAAACTACCCGTCATTGCGAGCCTTCGGGAAGCAATCTCCACGCTCGCCAGGAGATTGCCACGTCGGGCTGCGCCCTCCTCGCAATGACAAAAAGGAACAATATGACCCGCGATGAAGCTTTAGCCCTGGTGCGTGAATATGTAAAGAATGAAGGTCTTGTGCGCCACATGCTTTCAGTGGAAGCCGCCATGCGCTTCTATGCCGGGAAGTTTGGCGAGGACGTGGAAAGGTGGAGATTGATCGGTCTGCTCCACGATTTCGATTGGGAAATCCATCCAACGCTTGATCAACACCCGCAGGACGGCGCGCCCATGTTGCGCGAGCGTGGCGTCTCCGAAGATATCATTCAGGATATTTTGAGTCATGCCGATCACTTGAACCTGGCGCGTGACACAATGGTCCGCAAGGCGATCAGTGCGTGCGATGAAATTACAGGCTTGATCACCGCGGTTGCACTGGTCCGTCCATCGCGCTCTCTGTATGATCTGGAACCTTCGTCTGTCAAAAAGAAGTGGAAGGACAAAGCCTTCGCCGCAGGGACATCCCGCACAGAAATGGAACATGCCGCCCAGGAATTTGGCGTCGAGTTATGGGAACATGTAGGGAATGTCATTCAGGCAATGCGAAAGATCGCGCCTGAGTTGGGATTGGAAGGGAATATTCCTAAACCATAATCGCGCAGGGATACGAGAACTTGTGTTCCCTTTTATTTTTGATTGGAACAGAACCTTTCACAATCCTGTGTAATGTCATGCTGAGGGAGCGCTCTTCGCGACCGAAGGATCTCTTACATTGCATTGAAGATGCTTCACTTCGTTCAGCATGACATGGCTTTGATAAATTTTTGTGTTGAATTTCCGTCTTGACTTCACTCCTTCAAAGTTATAAACTATTTACATTCAAGGCAGGACTGTCCCATTCTGGCAAACTTTATCGGTAAAGGAGCGAGCATGTCAGAGGAACGATTTGTCTCACGCGGTTTTATCGGTAAGCGGCGCGCAGGGGAAAAGAAGGACCGCATTCCGCCCGGCCAATATCTCACGGATGACTTCCCTGTCCTTTCGGCAGGACCCACTCCACGCACGCCTCTCGATAAATGGACATTTATGATTGAGGGTCTCGTCAAGGAAAAGGTCTCATGGACCTGGCAGGAGTTCAATAAACTTCCCATGCAAAAATATGTGGTCGATATTTCCTGCGTCACAAAATGGACTCACCTCGACATGAAGTGGGAGGGTGTCAGCCTCGATACACTGCTTGAACACGTGGAACTGGATCGCAGGGCCATGTTCGTGACCGCCCATAGCGACGGCGGCTATACCACCAATATTCCTCTCACCGACATCATTAACGGTCAATCCTTCATCGCATTGAAATATGATGATAAGCCTCTGGCACCCGAACACGGCGGACCTGCGCGCATGGTGGTGCCCCATCTCTATTTTTGGAAAAGCGCCAAATGGGTGCGCGGCCTTCATCTCATGGAAAAGGACAAACCTGGCTTTTGGGAATCGGCCGGATATCACAACCACGCCGACCCATGGAAGGAACAAAGATATTGGAATGATTAATATATGTCATTGCGAGCGGAGCGAAGCAATCTCCGCGTTTATGAGGAGATTGCCACGTCGGGCTACGCCCTCCTCGCAATGACATTAAAGGAACTTCATGAAACAAACCCTCAACTGGCAGATTGCTTCGGTCGCGGACATCAAGCCTGAGACCGCTACGGTTAAATCGTTCACGCTGACACTTCCGGCGTGGATGCGTCACCGCGCCGGACAGCATTACGATATCCGCCTGACCGCGCAGGATGGTTATCAAACGCAACGCAGCTATTCCATCGCATCGGAACCCGAACGCGAAGGCGAAGTGGATATTACCGTCGAGCGTATCAACGACGGCGAGGTCTCAACATATTTGCATGATGTCGTAATCAAGGGAGACCGCATCGAAGCACGCGGACCCATTGGCGGGTACTTCGTCTGGGAAGCGACCATGAAGGATCCTTTGTTGTTGATCGCAGGCGGATCTGGAGTCGTGCCGCTGATGTCCATGATTCGACATCGTGCCGCGGCGCGAACGAAAAATCCAACCGCCTTGCTTTACAGTTCACGTAACTTTGAAGACATCATTTATTACAACGAATTGGACCAATTGAGCAAGGCAAACGGCGGACCTCAAGTCTTTCACACGTTGACTCGCTCCCAGCCCACAGGTTGGAACGGCTACGCGCGGCGCATTGACGAGTCGATGCTAAAGGAAGTGGCAGGTCCCTTGGGAAGATCCGTTCAAGTGTTTATCTGCGGGCCGACGCTGATGGTCGAAGACGCGGCGAATGCGTTGGTGAAACTCGGAATTAATTCGAATCAAATCCGTACCGAGCGTTTTGGTCCGACAGGAGGCTGAGATGGAAGAAAGGGCAGATATCAATCGCGAACTGATGCTGGATGCCAATGCAACGGCGGGTTTGTTATATGAAATCTTCGGGGCGGAAATGACCGCCTCACCGACCGAATGTGCCCACTGTGGCAGGGAAGGCGAGATCGGTTCTTTGCTCGCCTTCACACAGGGACCAGGCATCGTCCTGCGCTGTTCGGGTTGTGAGAATGTGGTGATTCGTATTGTCCAAACGCCGGATGCAATTTATCTCGACGCGCGCGGTGCGGTGTATTTGAGATTAAATCGGTAAAAACTTCCAGACCTGACAGGTCTTTTTATTTTGGGAATAAAATACTTGCAATGAAAATCTTCAAGGCAACCCGCAAATACGAGATCTGGCTTCGAAAAGAACTGGACATCTTCGAGGATGACCTGGCGTTGAAAAAGCAGTTGCTGGCAAAGGATCCGTTCACGTTCTTGCGCGGCACGTTCTATCGCTGGATGCAAGTGTTCCCCGAGGTCTGCAAAAAAGCGGCAGATGCGCCCGTTGTGTTGTCAGTCGGCGATTTGCATGCCGCGAACTTCGGCACATGGCGGGATGCAAAAGATGAGTTGATCTGGGGAGTCAATGATTTCGATGAAGCTTCGCCTCTTCCCTATACACAGGACTTGATCCGTCTGGCGACCAGCGTGGAGCTGGCCTCCGAGACCGAGGAACTGAAGATCAGTCCGGTAGAAGCATGTGAAGCGATCCTGGATGGCTACCGCGAGGGACTGGAAAAAGGCGGGCAGCCGTTCGTCGTGGATGGAGATCGAGCTTGGTTGAGGAACGCATATGTTAAGAGTGGAGATCAGGCAGATGAATATTGGGAGAGGTTGAAACAATGTCCGCTGTTGGAAATGGAACTGTCTCCTGAGGTACGGTCCATGCTCGAAGCATCCCTTCCCTCGCCGGGATTGACGTATCGTCTCGTCCATCGCAAGGCAGGCGTTGGGAGTTTGGGGCGTCCGCGCTTCATGGCTCTGGCAGAATGGAACGGCGGATATGTAGTGCGCGAAGCGAAGGCACTGCTTCCATCCGCCGCGCTGTGGGCGAGGAAAAAGCATAAAGCTGCCGAGATCCAATACGAGGAAATACTTGCACGCGCCGTGCGCAGGCTTGATCCAAATTTAAAAGTGTATGAGGGCTGGGTGGTGCGCGGACTGGCGCCCGATCGCTGCCGCATCGAACTCTCCGAATTGGGACCCGAACGCGATGAGGCGCGCATGATGCGTGCCATGGGCTGGGAGACCGCCAACATCCATCTCGGGACGCGCCCCGCAGTGAAGGATGTTCTCGAAGATCTGAAGAAACGCAAAGCGAACTGGCTCAGAAAATCTGCGGAGAAGATGGTGGCTGTTACGGTGAAGGATTGGGAAATCTGGAAAACGGACGACGTGAATTAATTATGGCGCACGTACTGATAAGACTTTGGGCAATCGATCCAGTTGTTCTTTATCTAAAGTGATCAACTCTGTACCGAAGCGCAATACGATCGCGGCATAGACCGCGTCACTGCCGCGCAGGCGATTGTTTGCGGCAACTTCGCTTGCAAATTCAGCGAAGTCATCGTCAAGGTCAACCAATGTCATTTTTGGAAACTTCCTGAGATCATGCAGGACTTCGAGCGCAATGTCAGCGCTATCCTGCTTTCGGGCAATCGAAGCGACTATCTCGGTGACAAACAAAGTCGGCTCAATCAGCGCCACACCATCCAGTCTCAATTGGGAGATAAATTCTGCGCTTTCCTCACTTCCATCCTCGTCCGGACTGAGAGCGTTGACAAAGACGCTGGCATCCACCGTGACCGGTGTCTTCATCTGCGCATCTCTGAGAGAATTTCCACAGAACTTTTCTTTTTGCTTTTATCTTTACTAAGCCTTGCACGGATGCCTAACAATTTTTCCCACCCATCATCTTCCTTCTTCTCGGGCAACATGGCATCCATGGGGATGATTGCCGCGACAGGTTTCCCACGTTGTGTCACAATATAACGCGCCCGTTCCTCCTTCACCGCGCGGACAACTTCCGAAGCGCGGCTCTTTAGCTCACGGATGCCGATCTCTTCTGTTTTGGGCTGCTTTTTCCTTTTCATGTGGTCACCTGTGTGACTACATCATACCCCGTCCAGGGAATACCGTCAAGCAGTGACTCAGCGAATCGGGCCGTGGTTTCGACGATCAACCGTTTTGCTGACCCATCCCTGCTCGCATGGTAGACTCACCCCTGCTACTGCTGATCTGAGCTAGTCTACATCCATCTACTATATCCTGGATAATCTTGTGAACCATCGTATTCAACGTTACTTCGTCCAGTTCCTATGCGCGCTGCTCATTTCGAGTTGTACAGAACGTGCAGCGCCTACTCCCTCCAACATGGCTCTTGTCCACATAGCCAAGCCGGGGACAACTCCAGAGATACCATTGGCACCTCCAGCCATACCCACTGCGACCTACATGCCATCCGCTGAGATCATGGATGTTTCCATTTGGGTACCACCTTATCTCGCTGAGACATTGGGCGGAGCGCTGGATGATTCGTTGCGCGGATTGTTAGTAAACGATGAAGCAGCAGCGAATATCAAATTGGAAGTGGGGGAACAGAATCTGGTCAGCCAATGGATATATGCGTTGGTAACTCCCTTCTCGTCCACTCTACAGGGAATCTCCGGGGATGATCTGCTTTTGCATTGGCAGGGCGGAGACGGTAATCCACCGCTGCTCATGGACTCAAACACCTATGACATGTTCACTGCCCTGTGGGGTCCGGCGGGGAGCAACAGCGTACAGGTCATCGCGAAAAATGAGTTGGTGGACTATGCCTGGGCGCACCAGCCCGCGTTGGCGATCCTTCCGTTCGATTCCCTGGAGCCGCGCTGGAAAGTCCTGCCCGTGGATGGTCTGTCCCCGATCCACAAGGATTTTGATGTGGCAAAGTATCGACTCAAAATCCCGATCTCGCTGAACAGTGACCCGGGACGCGCCGCGCTGATCCAAAGCAATTTTGTGATTCCCCCATCCAATCTCGACCCGCAAAAGATGACGATCATCGCCATGACCGGCGTCACGGCGTTGGTGCGTGCCACTGCCTATACAATGGAAAAACGCGGCATCACGTATCCGGCGCAGGATATTCGTGACTGGCTGCTCAGTGCGGATATTACTCACATCAGCAACGAGGTACCCTTTGCCGTGGACTGCCCCTATCCGAATCCCAGGCAGGAGGAGATCCGGTTTTGCAGCCGGGATAGCTATATCCAGTTACTGGAGGATGTCGGCACGGACGTGGTGGAATTGACCGGCGATCATTTCTCGGATTGGGGCACACAGGCGATGTTCCACACCCTCGACCTGTACAAGGAACGAAACTGGCTCTATTACGGCGGCGGACTCAATCTCGCCGATGGACGAAAAGCATTGTTGATCGAGAACCATGGCAATCGGATCGCGTTCATTGGCTGCAATGCGAAGGGACCTTCCTTCGCCCAGGCCAGCGAAACAGAGCCGGGTGCTGCGCTCTGCGACATGGACTGGATGGCAGGCGAGATCAGCCGTCTGAAAGGGGAAGGCTATCTTGTGATCGCCACTTTCCAACATTTGGAATATTACACGTATGCCGCACAGCCGGACCAGCAGCGGGATTTTCGTCAGATGGCGGAGGCCGGGGCCGTCAGTGGGAGTCAGGCACACCAACTGCAGGGCATGGAATTCTCGAAGAGCTCCTTCATCCACTACGGACTTGGGAACCTGTTCTTCGACCAGTATAGTTTTTGTGATGCCTGCCGTCAGGGATTGATCGACCGGCATGTCTTTTACGATGGCCGCTATATCAGCACCGAGTTACTGCCGATCCAGTTCACGGATTATGCCCACTCCCGCCCGATGACACTTGAAGAAGCGAATGATCTATTCCAGACATTGTTCAGCGCCAGTGGCTGGTAGTAGTTCAAGGTATGTCGTTGCGAGTGGCGCTGTAAGCGCCACGAAGCAATCTCCGATTAAACGGATGTGTCTCTTCGATAAGCTGATCTCGTTAAAAAGGAGATTGAACTTATCTTGGTAGAATACCCCTCATGCGATTTGACATCACGCTCGGACCCAAACGTTTGATCTTCGATTCGGACCTGCATGGACTGCGGATCAACGGAACGGAATATTTGTCCGGCAGGGACGGGGTCTTGATCTACGACAAAATCCGTGACCTGCGGCAGACCGATGAGGTCGAGCTGCAGATGTCCACGAATACCAGCACATTGATTCCCGCCTTGCGAGCGCTGGGACTGCGTTATGCATCCTATTTCGATGAACGGCCGGTAGTCGAGTCGCAGAACGACATCACCTTCTACTGGGGGCCATCCAAACTGGCAGCGTTCTACAACCGGTTTTCGACGGATGACCTGGACTACGCCGACCGCGAGCCGGTCATCCGTCAGGCCGTGGACTTTCTCACGTCACATC
>JBGPNQ010000060.1:0-19319 GCA_041487615.1 Anaerolineae bacterium | reverse complement strand
CCAAAGAGATCCTGATCGAAGCGGCGCCGGCCGAGCGATCCGGACATCATTCCAATGTCCCGGTTGCCTTGCGAAACCCTGGCTTCCTCGGACCATTTGAATTGCTGGTGAATACTTATGCGCGGCCTCGCTACGAGGAAATCGACCCCACTGTCCTGATCGCGGTTACCTTTCCGTTGCTCTATGGGGCAATGTTCGGTGATGTGGGTCATGGGCTTGTACTGGCTGCCATTGGCTGGTTCCTATCCCGCAGGTCGACTCTGGGTGGGTTGTTGGTTGCCTGTGGCTTAAGCGGCACGATCTTTGGTTTCATCTATGGCAGTGTTTTCGGGTTCGAAGAGGTGCTACCGCATTTGTTCAAGCCCAGTGAAAATATTCTCCAAATACTCGGCATGGCCATAGGCGCAGGGATAGTGTTACTTATTGTTGCTATTTTGCTGAATCTCTATAATGCATTTCGAGCGAAAGATTGGGGACGATTCTTTTTTGACTCGAATGGGCTGGCTGGTTTGATACTGTATCTTTCCTTTTTGGTTATTTTAGGAAATGTTGCATCAAAGATATTTACTGGTGAATCCTTCTTACCCGGGATTCTTTTAACAATTGGTCGAATTGGTATTGTTGTAACCATTGCTCAAATTCTTTTCGTTATAGGTATGTGCCTGGCAGTTATATTTTCTCATCCGCTACAACACTGGATGCACGATGGACATTTTGTAGTGGAAGGCGGCTGGGGTATGTTTGCTGTCCAATCGGCCGCTGAAATTCTGGAGAAAATTATTAGTATGTTAAGTAATACTTTATCGTATGTGCGGGTGGGTGCATTTGCCATCGTGCACGCCGGTTTTACACAAGCTGTGTTTACAATAGCGAAATTGGTGAGTGGCGGGCAAGCGGCAGGGTTTGGATACTGGACGGTGGTTGTGTTAGGCAACCTCTTTGTCATTGGTCTGGAAGGCTTCATTGTCACTATTCAAACCATGCGTCTCCACTACTATGAATTCTTCAGCAAGTTCTTCCAGGGCGGTGGCTCGGCGTATGAGCCGCTTGCTCTTTCAAACGCGCCAGAAAAATAACAGAATTACTCTATCAGCAATAATCAATTCTACAAAAGGAGAAGAAAGATGATCAAAATTGTTATTGTGGCACTGGCAACACTTATACCTCTGGCTCCAGTGGTGATGTACTTTGTGAGTCTGCGCACCAAAGATCCGGTGAAAGCCGCGCAGAAGTTGGTGTCTGGGTTTAAGGGTTATAACGTGGTTTTGGTCGTGATGGGGTTAGCGATTGCGGTTGTTTGGCTCTTTTCGCCTCAGACAGTTCTGGCAGCGGCCGCGCAACAGACCAGCAACGATTCTTTGGCGAGGGGTTTGGCGTATTTGGCAGCGGCTATTTCTACAGGTCTGGCAGCTCTCGGTGCCGGTGTGGCGGTAAGTGGTACTGGCGCGGCGGCCATCGGTGCAATTGCTGAGAAGCCGGAAGCATTGGGTCGTTCATTGATCTTCGTAGGTTTGGCAGAAGGCGTCGCAATCTACGGTTTGCTTATCTCCTTCCTCGTTCTGCCGAAGTAAGGATTTTCATGAAGATCCTGGTCATTGGTCATCCTGAGGCGGTACTAGGATTCTCCCTCGCGGGCGTGGGTGGGAGAGTGGCTACCACGGCAGACGAGGTAAATCAGGCGCTGGATGAAGCCCAGGCCTCCAAGGATGTTGGCATTGTCCTGGTCACCCAGGATGTTGCGCAATTGATCCCTGCCAGGATGGAACATCTCAAGCTTCGCAGTACCGTTCCACTCGTCGTTGAGATTCCCGGGCAAGGTGGTGCTCCAGAGGGGCAGGCCTCGCTTGGTGAAATCGTGCTTCGGGCGATTGGGATCAGATTATGAATCTTTTCGGTCTCATCCATCATTAAGAGATTGAAAATAGATTGGATAGCTTATTTATGAATACCCAAGTAGATAATATTGAGATGCTGGAGCGTGCAATTCTCGGCGAGGCACGGGATGCGTCGGAGCAAATTAAAGCTGAGGCACAGCAAAAGGTTGATGCAATCCGAAAGCGCGCCCAGGAACAGGCAGAGCGGGAAAGTAAATCGATCCTTGACCTGGCCAGGCAGGATGTGGAACGCTTGCGCGGCCAGGCCGTTGCAACCGCTCAAATGAAGGCGCGTTCGGTACAATTGGCGCATCGTGAACAATTGCTTGATCGCGCGTTCAAAACTGTAAAGGAAAAACTGTCTGAGGTTCAAAAGCGACCTGATTACGATCAAATCGCCACACTCCTGCTTCGTGAAGCACTGGTGCAATTACGGGTCAATAAGGCTGAAATAAGAGCCGATAAAATAACAAAAAATATTCTGGAGAAAAGTGCGCTCGGTGAAATTTCCAGGGAACTAAAAGGACAGTTCACTATTACTGGTGAGCTTGATGAAGGTATAGGAGTCATCGTGGATGCAGCAGATGGAAAACTACATTACGATAATAGGTTGGAGACCCGGCTACATCGGTTGCAAAGTACCTTGCGCGCCTCTGTTAACACTGTTTTGATGGGAGAAAAGGCATGAGCGAACAAGTCGGAGTCATAACCTGGATCAGCGGTCCAGTTGTCCGTGCTCGCGGATCTCGTCACATTGGCATGCTTGAACTCGTCGAAGTGGGCGAGGAACATTTGGTGGGTGAAGTGATCGGTCTGGATGGGGACATTATCACGGCTCAGGTCTATGAAGAAACATCCGGGATGCAAACCGGTGCGCCAATCTTTGGCACAGGCTTGCCATTGTCAGTTGAACTGGGGCCTGGCTTAATGCAAAGTATTTATGATGGTGTGCAACGCCCGCTTCCTTTGATTGAAAAGGCAATGGGTTCATTTATCAGCCGCGGTGCACATTTCGACCCGATCAGTCGCGAGAAGCGTTGGAAGTACACATCTAGTGTAAAAGTTGGTGATGAGGTGAAAGGCGGCACGATCCTTGGCATCGCCATGGAGACGGACACCTTTGAGCATCGCGTCATGGTTCACCCTGATGATGCAGGCACAATCACCTGGGTTGCCTCGCCTGGTGAATACACAGTGACCGAACCCATCGCCAGACTCAAAGTTGGCAAGCAGGAAAAGGAATTGATGATGCTCCAGCGCTGGCCCGTTCGCAGGCAGCGCCCGTTCATCCGGCGGCTTGGGCATCACATTCCATTGATCACTGGTCAGCGTATTTTGGATACGTTCTTCCCCGTCGCCAAAGGTGGAGCGGCCGGTATTCCGGGTCCGTTCGGTTCCGGGAAGACGGTTACCCAGCACAGCATTGCCAAATGGGCGGATGCGCAGGTGATCGTTTACATTGGATGTGGTGAACGCGGCAACGAGATGACCGAAGTGTTGCAGGAATTCCCGCACCTCGTCGACCCGCGATCGGGTCGCCCCTTAATGGAGCGCACCGTACTGATCGCGAATACATCCAACATGCCGGTGGCCGCGCGCGAAGCGAGTATCTACACAGGCATTACGATCGCTGAGTATTATCGTGACATGGGCTACAGCGTTGCCTTAATGGCTGACTCGACCTCGCGTTGGGCCGAGGCATTGCGTGAAGTTTCCGGTCGCCTCGAAGAGATGCCGGCAGAGGAAGGTTACCCCGCGTATCTGGCAGGTCGTCTGGCTGAGTTTTACGAGCGCGCCGGCTATGTGGAAACTTTGAGCGGTCAACAGGGATCCGTGAGTATCGTCGGTGCGGTTTCACCTCCCGGTGGCGACTTCTCGGAGCCGGTCACGCAACACACGAAGCGTTTCATCCGCTGCTTCTGGGCGCTGGATAAATCGCTGGCTTCTGCCCGTCACTTCCCTGCCATCAACTGGCTGGATAGCTACAGCGAATATCTGGAAGATGTTGCGGATTGGTGGCGTGAAAAGGTCGGCAAGGATTGGTTGGCGATGCGCAACCGCGCCATGGAATTGTTAAGTGAAGAAAACCGTTTGTCGCAAATCGTCAAACTCGTTGGCCCTGATGCCCTGCCGTACGCGGAGCGTATGGTTCTTGAAACAACCCGTCTCATCCGAGAAGGTATTTTGCAGCAAAACGCAACCGACCCTGTGGATGCGTATTCACCGGTTGAAAAACAGATTCGCATGCTTGAGTTGGTTCTTCATTTTCATGATCGTGGTATGAACATCATCAAACGAGGTGCTCCAATTTCCATGATCCATGATCTGCCTGTGGTGGATACATTGATCCGTATGAAGTCCAATGTTTCAAATGATGAGTTGAGTAAGTTCGAGGATATTCAAAAAGCAATTGACGAACAAATGAGTCAATTAGATGCGGAGTATCGATGAGTGAAGTAACCGTACTTGGCGGACAGGAGGTTGTAGGCGTTGCCCGCATTGAAGGGCCAATTTTGATCGTGGAAGGCGCAACCAACGTCAGCTACGATGAGGTGGTGGAAATCCGGGATTCGAGAGGCCAACTTCGACGCGGTCGCGTCCTGGAAGTTGGAGAGGGGACGGCGGTTGTCCAGGTGTTTGCCGGTTCCACCGGCTTATCCATCGACGGAACAAATGTCCGATTTCTCGGCGATACCCTGCACATGCCGGTCGCTGAGGAAATGCTGGGGCGCATCTTCGATGGTTTGGGTACTCCCATCGATGGTGGTCCTGAGCCGCTTACGGATCATTACGCGGATGTGAACGGTCAGCCGATCAATCCAACAGCCCGCATATATCCGCGCGATTACATTCAAACCGGTATCTCATCCATTGATGGATTGAACACACTCCTTCGTGGACAGAAACTGCCGATTTTCTCTGGCGCCGGCATGCCACACGACCAGTTGGCGGCGCAAATCGTGCGCCAGGCGACTCTGGGGAAAGTGGCTGGAGCGGCATCGGATGGTGAAGCAGAGCAGTTCTCCATTGTCTTTGCGGCCATGGGCGTGAAAAATGACGTGGCAGATTACTTCCGACGTTCATTCACCGAAAGTGGCGCGCTCACTCGTGTGGCGATGTTCCTCAACCTGGCGGACGATCCGCCGGTGGAGCGTATCGTGACTCCTCGTGCTGCGCTGACCCTGGCCGAGTATCTTGCCTATGAGCGCGAAATGCACGTGTTGGTGGTGCTTACGGATATGACCAATTATGGGGAGGCTCTGCGACAGATCTCAAATATACGCGGTGAGGTTCCCAGCCGCAAAGGCTATCCTGGATATTTATATAGTGACCTCGCATCCATGTACGAACGCACAGGTCGTGTTCGTACCAGCAAGGGCTCGATTACACAGATACCAATTCTTACGATGCCCAATGACGATATTACGCATCCTATGCCAGACCTGACCGGTTACATCACCGAAGGACAGATCGTGCTTGGGCGTGAACTCTCATTTGCCGGCGTATATCCGCCGGTTACAGTCCTTCCGAGTCTTTCCCGTTTGATGAAGGATGGAATTGGCAAGGGCCGCACACGCGACGATCACCCTCGTTGGGGCGCGCAACTCTATGCTGCCTATGCCCGAACGCAGGATGTACGTTCGCTTGCCTCTGTTATCGGTGAGGAGGAATTAACCGATACAGACCAAAAGTACCTGAAGTTTGGACGTGCCTTCGAGCATGAATTTGTCAATCAGGGCTTCACCGAAAATAGAACCATCGAGAGAACCCTCGAAATTGGTTGGAAGCTGCTCTCCATGTTGCCCAAGAGTGAACTCACCCGCGTGACATTGGAAGAGATCGCACAATATTATAAAGGCGACGATGCCGCAAATTAGTGTTGCTCCTACTCGCACAAACCTGATCCGCCTAAAGAAGGAACTACGATTTGCGCGTGAAGGTTATGAGATCCTGGACCGGAAGCGTGAAGCGCTGACCTCGGAACTTGTCCGCGTGGCAAAGGAAGCCGACATGGTTCAAAAGGAAGTATGGGCGCTGCTTCAAACTGCCTACGATGCCATGGAAAAGGCACGCCTGGTGATGGGCAGTGACCATGTTGAATGGGCAGCGCTTGCCGTAAATAAGACGGTCGATGTCCATCTTAAGTTGCGAGGAATCATGGGTGTGGCCATCCCGATGATCACAGCGACGGGCGAGCCGCCAAAACTGCTCTATAGCCCGGGTGATACCGCGGCCGTTTTGGACGAAGCCAGCACCGCGTTCCGTGAGGTTTTGTTGCGCATCCCTCAACTGGCCATGCTGACCGCCACAGTCTGGCGGCTGGCGAACGAGTTGCGCAAAACACAGCGCCGCGTGAATGCACTCCAGCATATTTTCATCCCCCAATATCAGGATACAATTGCATTTATTGTTAGCTCGCTCGAAGAGCGTGAACGCGAGGAAACCTTCCGCTTGAAATGGCTCAAGACAAAGCTGACAAAGCCGACTTCCAAAATTCGCCACTACGAACTCGGACAAAGCGATTTTGGCGGTTAAGTTACACTGCTATAATAGAACAATCCAAACACTAGGAAGGATAATTAATCATTATGAACATTGGTGTGCTGGGTTCGGGAATCACTGGACAGACAATTGGCACCAAATTAATCCAACTGGGTCATGAAGTGATGCTGGGCTCGCGCGAGGAAGCAAAGCCTTCGTCTGTCGTCTGGGCCAGGGATGCAGGACAACATGCCTTATATGGAACTTTCCAGAACGCGGCTATATTTGGTGAAATTATTATTAATTGTACGTTGGGGGCAGCCTCTTTGGATGCGTTAAATCAGGCGGGTGCAGAAAACATGAAGGGCAAGATTCTGATCGATACTGCCAATCCGATCGATCGTTCGACGGGTGTGTGGAAGCTGACCGTATGCAATACTGATTCGTTGGGCGAGCAGATTCAAAGGGCATTTCCTGAGACCAAAGTGGTGAAAACCCTCAATACGGTAAATGCCAACGTCATGGCTGACCCGGCCAAGCTCCTCGAAATGACCGATATCTTCGTCAGTGGAGATGACCTTGATGCAAAATCAACCGTTATACGTCTCTTGCGCGAATGGTTTGGCTGGAGGCACGTGATTGATCTGGGTGACATCACTACGGCCCGCGGCGTCGAAATGTATGTTCTCTTCTGGCATTATTTGAGGAATGTGACTCCTGCCCAGAGGTTTAATATCAAGGTGGTTACTTCATAATTACCAAATTGATTTCATAAAATAAGACAGCACAGAGACTGTCAGGTAGATGCCTCTGTGCTGTTTTGATTAAGTTTCGTTATTTCTTTCTGTGATTTTCCGGACTAAGTTCACGGGGTTCGACCATGCCCCAGCGTGAGGCTCCGAGATAAAGGATTTCCAATATCAAATCTTCATATCGAATTCCTTCCGCCTTGCTTTGCAGACAGAGATCGCTGTAATCGGGAGTGAGTCCGGGCAGGGTGTTGATCTCCATGACGCGCGGATTTCCCTGTTCATCAAGACGAACATCGGTGCGCGAGACATCCAGGGCATTCAAAAGCAAATGCGCGCGCAGGGCAAAATATTTCAGCTTCTTCTCGAGTTCAGGTTCGATCTTTGCGGGACAGAAATAGCCGGGTGCACCTTCTTCTCCAACGTCTTTTGATTTGGCTTCCTGGCTATAGACCATCGGTGTGACAGAGCGGGTCATATCCAGTTCGAGGATGGGGAAGCGGTGAAATCCGTCCTTTTCATACCATTCCGGGTGACGGGAATATAACTTTGCATCTGTACGACCCATGATGCCCACGGTGAATTCCCTTCCCGGAAGGAAGGTTTCTACAAGGGCAGGCTGCTGGTAGGTATTGATGATATAGCCTGCGCGTTCGCGCAGTTCCTTCTCATTTTTGACGATGGCTTTTGTGTCCACGCCCATGCCTGTGCCTTCGCGAGCAGGCTTAACGAATAGGGGGAATTCCAGGTCAGAGCGGAGCGGTTCGTCGCCCATACTGAACTCCTGAAAGGGAGCCACGGGCAGACGCCGGTCGCGCCAGATTCTTTTGGTTAATGTCTTGTCGAGGGAAATGCCGTTTGTCAGAACCCTTGAGCCAGTATAGGGAATCCGGAGCAGTTCCAGCAGTGCCGGGATTTGGGCCTCACGTGCATCGCCGCCGACTCCTTCAGCGATGTTGAAGCAAATATCGGGTTTTTCTTCCTTAAGAGCGAAGGGAAGATCTTCGTCAGCCTGGATAAAGACTGTTTGATGGCCATCTGTTTCGAGTGCGGCCCGAATCGAGTCGATCGTTTCGATGTGATCGAAGTCGGCAAACGCGTCCGGAGGAACTCCTTCTGGTTTCGGCTTAGAATCATCCTTGATATTGGCCAGCACCGCAACTTTCCAGTAGCGTTTCATACGACGACCGGGGGGCTTTTCTTCTCCATGAGAAAGCATTTTTTTCTCCTTGTCAACCAAAAAATCTGCGTTCGTTCACGTCCTATAATAGCGCAACCTCCACAATTGACAAGGGTATGGCATCTAAAATTTTTTTATAACTAGACAATGAAGGTTCTTTCAGGTATCATTAGTTTGATTGTGCGCCTGCTCACGAAGGCTCACGATCAAAAATGACACATGGGCCCGGATAATAGTCTTATCCGGGTTGTTGTACGTAGTATGAATTTGCCGTGGAGGATTCATGACAGACCTGATCAAGCAAATTACAGGTGATTTGCAGAAGCAAATTGAGGGATTTGAGCCTGAACTCAGCATCAGTGACATTGGTACGGTGATGGAAGCGGGCGATGGTATTGCTCGCGTCCACGGACTTGCAAACGTAAGTGCACAGGAACTTGTCCAGTTTGCGAATGGTGTGATGGGGACAGCTTTCAATCTTGAAAAAGACAGCGTGGGTGTGATCATTATGGGTGACTATGGGGGAATCATCCAAGGTATGAGCGTGCGCGCAACAGGACGAATCGCGTCGGTTCCGGTCGGAGATGCGATGATAGGACGTGTGGTCAATGCCCTTGGTGAACCCATTGACGGCAAAGGTCCTATTGCGACAACAGGTTTTCGTCCAATTGAGCGTATTGCTCCGGGTGTGGTTTATCGTCAGGATGTGGATACGCCTGTTCAATCCGGTATCAAGTCGATTGATTCAATGATTCCAGTCGGACGCGGTCAGCGTGAGTTGATCATCGGCGACCGTCAGACCGGCAAGACCGCGATTGCCATCGACACGATCATCAACCAAAAAGGCAAGGACCTGATCTGCATCTACGTTGCAATTGGTCAAAAGAAAGCTGCGGTTGCCCGCACGCTCGGTATTCTTGAACGTGCCGGTGCTATGGAACATACGATCATTGTTGTTGCTGCCGCAGATGAATCTGCGGCGCTGCAATATATCGCTCCATATTCAGGGACCGCGATCGGTGAAGAGTTTATGGAGACCGGGCGTGACGCTTTGATCATCTATGACGATCTTTCCAAGCATGCCTGGGCATATCGTCAGGTTTCCCTGCTTCTCCGCCGCCCTCCGGGACGCGAAGCTTATCCTGGTGACGTGTTTTATCTGCATTCCCGCCTGTTGGAGCGTTCTGCGCGTCTTGCGAACAAGTATGTGATCGTGAAGAAGGATCATAAGAACGAACTTGCTTCTACAAAAGATGGCGTGGACGGAAAAGTTTACACCGGCCCTATTTCAAAAGACGAGGCCGAAGCAGTCCGCAAGAAAATGACCGATGCCGATAACCACAAGATTCTCAAGGTGGCGGGAACGGGTGGTTCGCTCACATCGCTACCGATCATTGAAACCCTGCTTGGCGATATTTCTGCCTATGTTCCCACGAATGTGATTTCTATTACCGATGGACAGATCTTCCTTGAGAGTAACCTTTTCAACGCAGGCATCCGCCCGGCGGTGAACGTGGGCGTGTCTGTTTCCCGTGTAGGTGGTGATGCCCAGACCAAAGCGATGAAACAGGTCGCGGGTCGCTTGCGCCTGGATATGGCTGCTTATCGTGAACTGGCAGCGTTTGCATTGATGGCTTCCGATCTGGATAAAGCAACGCAGCAGCAGCTCGGCCGCGGTCAACGTATGCAGGAAATTCTCAAGCAGCCTCAATACTCTCCGATGGAGCTCGAGGATCAGGTGATCATCATCTTCGCGGGCACGAACGGCTTCGCAGATGGAGTTGCTCTGGATAAGATGGCACACTGGCAGACGGACTTGATTAAGTTCATGCGAACATCCTATCCTGAAGTAGGAAGAGATGTTGTCGAAAAGAAAACGATCACGGATGGCAACCGCCCGAACATGGTCAAGGCGCTCAATGCTTTCCTTCATTCCTGGCAGGCGTAAATAATGGCATCTGCGCGTGAGATGCGGCTCCGCATCAAAAGTGTAAAAAACATATCCCAGGTAACGCGCGCGCTGGAAGCCGTCAGCGCGGCCAAAGTGCGCAAGGCGATCCAGGCATTAGCCGCGACGCGTTCCTATGCAACCAAGGCCTGGCAGGTGTTGACTCACGTTACGAATCAGCCAGGTGGACTTAATCTGCATCCGTTATTGACCCCGCGTGTCAACGCCAAAAATGCTCTCGTGATTGTCATGACCGCGGACCGCGGACTGGCCGGCGCGTATAACACGAATGTGATCCGTTATGTGTTGCAGCGGTTCGATAAATATCATCTCCCCGTAAAATACGTTACCGTGGGACGTAAAGGACGCGATCTGCTCTTTCGTCTGCGTAAACCAATTTTGGCAGATTTTAGCAACATGCCATCCGCGCCGAAATTCGGTGCAGTTTCGGCAATCGGCAGGCTGGTCGTGGACGAGTTTATCAAAGGCGAAGCTGACGAGGTTTTCCTGATCTATACTGATTTCGTGAATATGGCTCGTCAGGTCGCGAATCTAAAGAAGCTCCTTCCACTGGAGATTGGAAACCGCGCAGGACTTGTCCAGGATTTCGGTGAGCAACGTACAGGTCCTGCAGCAGCCTATGAATTCGAGCCTGATCAAAAGAATATTCTGGATGAGATGATCCCGCGTTTTACGGCGCTACAGGTCTATCAGGCTGTTCTCGAATCGCAGGCCAGTGAACATGCCGCTCGCATGGTTGCCATGCGTAATGCAACAGACAATGCCAAGGAACTGGTCAGCGCTTTGCAATTGGCGTATAACAAGGTTCGCCAGCAGGCGATCACGAACGATATCCTGGACATTGTAGGCGGCGCAGAAGCGCTGACCGCGAAATAACTGGAGGAAAATTAATCATGGCGAATGCGACAGGCCGTGTTGTACAAATTCTCGGCGGCGTGGTGGATGTGGAGTTCCCACAGGGCGATATCCCCGAGCTTTTCGAAGCAATCCAGGTTGAACGTTCTGGAAAAGAACCGCTTATTTTGGAAGTCCAAAAACATATAGGTAACAACTGGGTTCGCACGGTGGCCATGGATGCTACTGATGGTCTTCAGCGTGGAGTCCCGGCGTGGGCGACCGGGGCACCCATTATGGTTCCAGTCGGTCCCTCCACGCTCGGACGAATCTTCAATGTTCTGGGAAAGCCTGTCGATGAGAAAGGACCGGTGGATGCTGCCTTGTATTATCCCATTCACCGCAGTGCTCCGCCTTTTTCCGAACAGTCTACTCGCGTGGAAATATTCGAAACAGGTGTAAAAGTCATTGACCTGATCGCTCCCTTTACCAAGGGTGGAAAGACAGGCATCTTTGGCGGCGCTGGAACTGGAAAGACTGTCATCATCATGGAACTCATTCGCTCCGTGGCAACGGAGCACGAAGGCAATTCCGTGTTTGCCGGAGTAGGTGAGCGCACTCGCGAAGGTACACAGCTTTATCGTGAGATGCTTGAGTCGGGTGTTATGAAAGATACCGTTATGGTGTACGGACAAATGAATGAACCCTCGGGCGTCCGTCTGCGTGTGGCCCTCACGGCTCTGGCTATGGCTGAATATTTCCGCGATCAGGGCAGGGATGTGTTGCTCTTCGTTGATAATATTTTCCGCTTCTCGATGTCTGGCTCCGAGGTGTCGGCTCTGCTGGGTCGGATGCCCTCCGCGGTGGGATATCAGCCGACTCTTGCAACCGAAATGGGCGAGTTGCAGGAACGCATTACATCCACTCACACCGGTTCGATCACTTCGATGCAGGCAGTTTATGTCCCTGCAGATGACTATTCCGATCCCGCGCCTGTGGCCACGTTTACTCACCTCGACGCAACCATCGCTCTCGAACGCTCCATCGTGGAGAAAGGTATCTATCCGGCAGTGGACCCGCTCGGCTCCACCTCTCGAATTTTGGATCCCAATATCGTGGGCGAAGAACACTATCGTACCGCGCGTGAAGTCCAGCGAATTCTGCAACGCTACAAGGACTTGCAGGATATCATTGCCATTCTTGGTATTGACGAGTTGAGTGAAGACGACAAACTGGTCGTGGCACGCGCCCGCAAGATCGAGCGTTTCTTCTCGCAGCCGTTCTTTGTAGCTGAACGGTTCACAGGTATTGATGGACGCTATGTCCCGCTCAAGGACACTGTGCGCGGGTTCCGCGAGATCCTGGATGGAAAATGCGATGACCTTCCCGAACAGGCATTCATGATGGCAGGGACCATTGAAGATGTCCGTGAAAAAGCGGACAAGATCGCACAGGGTGCGTAATAATTATGTCATTGCGAGGAGTGCTTCAGCACGACGAAGCAATCTCCTCTTAAATTGGAGATTGCCACGCCTTGCAGGCTCGCAATGACGGGATGTATCTATGACCATTCGTTGTGAAATCGTCTCTCAGGACAGAACCGTCTTTCAGGATGACGTGGATATCGTCATTTTGCCGGGTGTGGCTGGTGAAATGGGAATCCTGCCTCATCATGCGCCTGTACTCACCATTCTCAAATATGGTGTGATCAAAATCCGCAGGGGTGGCAGAGAGGAACTGTTCACAGTTGCGGGTGGCATGGCTGAGGTGCAACCTGATATTGTGACCATCCTTGCCGATGCAGCAGAAAATATCGAAGATATTGATATCACGCGTGCGAAAGCGGCCAAAAAGCGCGCCGAAGATGCGCTTGCAAGCCTCAAGCCCGAAGATCAAGATACGTACCTTACCATGGAAGCTGCGTTGCGCCGTTCCAATTTGCGCCTGAATGTCGCCCGCCGCTACCGCAAAGTCAAAGACGTGTTCACTGAAAATGATACTTCGCTGTAGATTTTTGTTCCTCTGCAGGGAGTATCATTTAGAATTGTAGGCACCGTGGCAATGTTTTCCAAAGACCTGGGGATAGACCTGGGCACCATGTTTACCCGTCTTGCCGATAGCACACAGGTGTTGTTGGAAGAACCAACGATCGTTGCAATTGAAGTATACGACCAAAAAATGGTCGCTGTAGGGCAGGAGGCGCGCGACATGTACGGACGCGTCCCTGAAAGCATCGAGGTTGCGCGTCCCCTGAAGAATGGGGTAATTGCAGATTACGAAATTACCGAGACTCTACTTTCGTATCTTCTTCAACGCGTCAGCGGATCGATGCGAATCTTTCGTCCACGCGTTATGATCTCTGTCCCATACGGGGTGACAAGCGTGGAGCGCCGCGCAGTCTACGAAGCCGTATTGGAAGCGGGAAGCCGCGAAGCATCCCTGATCCAGCAGCCACTTGCCGCCGCTCTTGGCGTTGATCTGCCGATCGGTTCGCCATCGGGAAACATGGTCATCACTCTCGGCGGCGGATGCACCGAGGCTGCCGTCATGGCGATGTATGGAATTGTTTCGGCGGAGACACTGCGCGCAGGTGGGATCGATCTGGATGATGCCATCGTCAATTATGTACGCAGGAAGTACGGGATTGTGATCGGCCAGGTGACGGCGGAACAACTCAAGATCCGCGTTGGAGCCGCTGTTCCTCAAGATACCGAAAATAGTATGGAAGTGCAGGGACAGGACCAGGTGACTGGTCTGCCGCGTCCCGTCACATTGACTACAGGCGAAATCGTGGAGGCATTACAGGATCCGCTCAAAGCCATCGTTGAGACGGGACGTCGTGTGCTGGAAAAGACTCCGCCTGAATTGGTGGCAGACATCATTGACCGCGGTGTGGCATTATGCGGTGGTGGAGCGCTCCTGCGCGGCATCGATAAACTGTTGACAAAATCGCTTGGCATTCCTGCCTATCTTGTTGATAACCCCATGACCTGTGTGGTTGAAGGCGCGGTAAAGGCCCTGCCAATGTATAACATTCTAAGACGAAGTTTGCCGCAGGTGTAAGTTAAAACGAAAGGCGTGGCGCCAACGGCGTCACGCCTTTTTTTGTTTGTCAATCCAGATAGTAAGTCATTCTTTGCAAGTGGGTGGCGGGATCAATGTGTTGCACCCGAACCCCTGATGGTACATTGAGGCTGATCGGTGCGTAGTTAAGAATGGCTTTCACGCCGGCTTTAACAAGTTGTTCAGCCACTTCCTGTGCCACGGTCGCGGGGACAGTGAGCATAGCGATCTTGATCTTGTTCTGCTTGATCTTCTCCGCCATTACTTTCGTGTCAAGAACCTCGAAACTCCCGACTTTGTCCCCAACTTTATGCGGATCATTGTCGAATACCATCCTAATATTAAAACCGCGGTTTGCAAACCCGTTATAGCGCGCCAGAGCATGTCCGATATCGCCCATGCCAACGATAACCACATCCCAGACGCGGTCCACCTTCAAAATATTCTTAAGCCGCTCGATCAAAAACGCAATGGAATATCCCGTCCCCTGTTTCCCGAATTCGCCGAATTGCGAAATATCCTTGCGGATTTGTGCGGCGGATATACCTACAATTTCACCCAGTTCCTGTGAAGAAGTCGTCTGGACGCCCTTGTCAGACAATCTTTGCAAGGCACGCAGATACACAGGCAATCTGCCGATGATGATGTCAGGAATTCTTTCAGCATTCATTCAGTATGCCCTCGTCAACTGTGAAATTCTGCATTAACTGTACCATAAAAGGATAATTTGTACAAATAGACACAATATGGACGGCTTCTTGTTTCAAGGCACGTTTCCCACTTGTTTACAATTCGCCGGTTGGCTGTAGAAAACCTGACATTCCGCCCATGTTCTTTCGAATTGCACCAGCACGTCCACCTCGGTCAGATATTCATCGTAGCCACTGACGGTCAATTGGCGCTGTGGAGTAATGGTATCTTTGATCATACGCAGTGCCCCTTGATGCATCTTACGCAAATCCGCGGGGTCTACTTCCTTTCCCTGGTGATCGATGTAGAATTGGATCGAAGAATTCAAGGCTTCTATCGGCGAGCGGAGCAGTTCATTGTTTAATCCATCGATGATCGTTCCGGCGATACCCATCAGAACGAGGGTAACCAGCATGGGGGCCAACTTTCCGAGGATGGACGTTGAAAATACGGCGCTTTCACTCAGGGGTAGTTGTAACAGCCCGGCAATAGAGACCAAAATAACAATCCAGCCGAATGCCACGCCGATGCGCGCCGAAAACTCCGCGTAGTATTCGTAGTGCACAAGCCCCCGTGTCCCCGGTTCGATTAATGTTAACAACCGTGGTGCAATCTGGAGAGGAAGCATTACAGTAAGCCAGGCAAAGAGTAACGCGGCGACGATCCATATTGGCAGGGCAATCAGGGGTTTGTCGAACTTCGCCGTGAACCAGCCTGCCAGCCCGCCCACTACTATGCAAAGGACCGCGCCGCACACAAATTTGATCCAGGGATGAAGGCTGTTCATGTGGCTCAGTTGATACGCATCGATGCCCCATGCAAAGAAGGCAAATATGAAGCCAAGTATGGTGCCAAACCAAATGCCATAGGTTTGTTTCGTGCGAACTACATCAGTACGGTCAGTCGAAAGGGGTTTGTAACTACTCATTTAGGGACTCGTTTGAATCGTAATCGTATAGTGGATATATTGTAACCTGTCTATTGGAAGCGGTGCTCGTAGTTGGACCAAATACACTGACCCTGTCTTTACATCGATATTTTTCATATGATCACCACACGCGAGTTCCAGAGCCGTGGGCTGTCCATCTTCCAGCAGGTTGGTTTGAAGGCTGTTGCTGCCATCACATTCAAGGCTGGCAAAGACCAGATTGTCGTAGGGAGTGAATTGAATCCAATCTTCTGAATCTCCATCAGGAGTCGAAACTTCTCCAGTGTAGATCAGTGCATGAGTCCCCAGAGGTTCAAAGAGGATGCGGGCAATCGGGTTGTTTTGTGAGTCGTTATCTTCCCAGGCGGGGATTATAGTCGGTGTGGATGTCAATGGGATTCCTGTCGGCGTAGCGGTGCCGATCACTTCGCCGGATTCCATAACGATCGGTAGAGTCTCCAATCCCTGCGCCTGCAGGAACGCGGCATTCACCCAACCCTTGCCATCAGGTCCGGACGAATACTCAATTTGTAGCCATGCACCGTTGGAATCCCTGCCAATCAAGTTTACAACATCCTGCGCATTGAGCGTGCCTAAAGAGTTAAAGCTTGTCCCCGGTCCACTTCTGACATTGATCTGCTGCTGGACAATGGCCACATTGCTATTTTTCGGATTTGTTTCATCACTTCCCACGATCAGGATCTCAGTCCCATTTGCTGTTGTGACGTATTTCGCGGTGACCCAGCCCCTTCCATCAACTCCGTTTGTGTAGAGAATGTGAAACCAGTTTCCGCCGGGATCTTTGCCAACGATTTCCACTTTCGTGTCCGCAGGAATCACTCCCAGAATATCGCTTGCTGTGGAAGGTTCCGCGCGAACATTGACTTGTGCCGAAGTAATTCCTTCAACGGGAGGAACTGTCGGCTGGCTGCGAAGCGGAGGCGGAAGCGCTGTTTCACCTGGAGCAAGGGTCAATGCGGATGGTAATGTTGCGGTGATCAGCAGCGCGCTGGAGGTGGGAGCTGCTTCCTCCATCTGAACCGCGCAACTGGCTAAAAACAGTAATATGGAAGTGATGAGAATAGTCTTTTTGGAGGACACAATTCAATTTTATACCACGTGAGAGACAAACAAAAACCCGTCTGGAGACGGGTCTTTGTGGCGCCCCCGCGCAGACTCGAACTGCGCTCTTCGGCTCCGGAGGCCGACACTCTGTCCACTGAGCTACGGGGGCGGGCGACAAAATTTTATCATACTGTTGTAGGGGCAGGCAGCTGTCTGCCCCTACAACATTTATGTTTTTGCCGCCGGCGCGAGCGTGACCAGTTCGGAGCGCAACTGCTCGATGATGCGTGTATTACCTCTTTCATCTCCGAGCCGGGCAAGTTGCTCTTTCTTATGGGCCAGTTCACCGCAGACCTGGTAAAAACGCGCCGTCTTTGTGAAACTGCCGGATGTCAGAGCTGAGAGATGCGCGCCGGTCTGAAAAAAGGAGAGGGCGCTGGTGTATTGGCGCTGCGATATATAGCCCTTTTCCACTTCTTCCCGTAACTGTTTCTTCAAAATATTGCGCTCGCGGACGATTACCCAAATAATGAAGCCAATCATGAACGCGTAGCCGATATAATCCACAAACGTGCCCACGATCAACCCATTGATTCCACCGATCAGTCCACCGAATGTGTTATGGAAGGCATGTGCCATTACCGCAACAATATATCCCCCGGGAATCGCCAGGATTTTTACAATCGAATTGCGACTCATGCGGGAGATGGCGAGCCCAATCCCTGTGAACGAAGTAAAGAACGGATGCATCCATCCGACCAGCAGGATGCGAATGACCACCAAAGTCCAGAAGCCCTGCCAGCCACTTTCCTGGTAGCCGTTCCTGTAGATATATAAGACATTTTCCACAGCCGCAAAGCCCATGGCAGTGATGGCCGCGTATACAATCCCATCCAGGATCGAGTCAAATTCCTTGCGGAAGAGGAGGAAGACGATTAACACGGCCAATCCCTTGAGCCCCTCTTCAATCACGGGTGCGACCAGGGATGTGGTACCAAATTCCGCAGCGCCTTCTGAACCTGTCAACGAATAAATGGCGATGCCGAACGCGGTGTTTAAAATGAACGCGCCTCCCGCCGCGATGACCATTCCCCAAACGAACGCGGCCCCAAGCAGGACCTTCGGTTCCTTTTCGTACCGGTCCAGCCAGTTCACGAACGCCGCGAACACCAACATGGGGACGAACCCGAAAAATAATGCTGCAAGCAGTGCCATGATGTCCTCCAGATTATGATTTGAAAAGTATATGCGTTCTTTCGATACGCGTCCCTTCGAACGCGATACCCAACATATCCAACACTTCCTCAGGGCGTCCCGTTGCGCCCTCGCGCGCGGCCAAGCGCATGAAGACCCTCACCCCTTGCCCCTTTCCCTCAGGGAGATGGGTTGAAGTGAGGGTAAGCTCTTCGATCAGCGGACGCAGGTCATAGGTCTTGCCGCGCCGTTCTCGGGTGATGGATTCAGCCTCCATAAGGGAATCAATCTTCCGCTTCAGTTCGGATCCGTCCACTGCCTCCATTAAAGTGACCTCATACTCCGCTGATGCGACCTGAGTCTGCAAGGCCGGTAAATTATCATCGACCGTTTCCACGCTCGATACCTGAATCCCTGTAGGCAGCGTATTCTGAAGTTTCTCTCGCAATCCGTCCAGTGGAATCTCGTGCTCGAGGCGCATATCAATCACTTCGCAGAGCGAAGAAAAGCCCAGCGGAAGCGCCGCTGCGATAGTCATCTTTGGTTGCGGATGAAATCCCTGCGAATATGCCAGCGGAAGTTCGGCGCGGCGTGCGGCCCGTTCCCATAACCTGTGCAGGTCGAGATGACCCGTATAGCGCAAAGCTCCCTGCTTTCCAAATGTGATCCGAATGCGCATTATGAGTTCTTTGAATTAGCCGCGTTTACCGCCAGCCATTTTTTGATGTCGCGGATGTGCTCGCGATAATGTTTGTAGGTATTGTTCGCAACGCGGTCATACAGGTTATGCTCGTTGATTGCTTCTTCAGTAAGTTTTTCAAGAGAGGAAACAATCGATGCAAAAGCATTGATCTCCTGTATGATCAGATCCTCGAGCGACACATTTTGATATTTCTCGACCACCCAGGCATCGGGTGTGTCTTCATCCAGAATGGAAGAACCAAAATCAGGATAACCGAACTCATCGAGAAATGCGTCCAACGCAGCCGGTGTCTTGCAGGGCGAATACGACTTGCCGTGCCGAATCTCTTCGAGGCGGTCTGCCATATATTGTTCATAGGCCAGAATATGTGCCAGAATATCCTTGACAGACCATTTTCCGAGGACGCCCTGCAGCGTCAATCGGCGCGCGTAACCAACACGATTCACCAGTTGTTCAAATTTATCGCGGTCACGCATTAATCTCGAAATAAAAAGTTTTTTGGTCATTTGATTGAGATGTCGAATCGTATCACATCTGCAAATCTTTCTTATAGATGTGATATTGCTGTACGGTCTTCATTCCTATGCT
>JBGPNQ010000059.1:0-19345 GCA_041487615.1 Anaerolineae bacterium | reverse complement strand
TGACTATTCGAACATGCTATAATAAATTAACTCCCCAGTTGCTTTACAGATTCCCATGATTGCTTGATCCGTCGCATGGCAATTTAACCTGCCCGGGTCCTGCGTAAAAAAACTTGAGCGAAAATCCACATCCAGCCACAACCTAAGGGAAATCCCCAGCCTGCCTTGAGCAATGCTGGTTCATCCTGTATTGCATTTCAACATTCCACTACCCCAATGAGAAAAGATATGAAAATCCTAGAGCTTGAGAACGAACCCCTCTCCAAACTGCGCGGCATGGCGAAGTCGCTCAACGTTCCAAATGCCACCCGTTTAAAGAAAGAGTCACTCGCCATGATGATCCGCGAGGCTGAGGCGCAAAAGGAAGGCATTGAATTGCGCGGCGGCGTGTTGGAAATCATGAGCGAGGGAATTGGTTTCCTGCGTTCCCCCAACTACAAGATCAGCGACCAGGATGTCTATGTTTCGCAGGCGCAGCTTCGCCGGCATGACTTGAGAGCAGGTGACCTGGTAATCGGGCAGGTCCGCCCACCGCGTGAAAGTGAACGACATTTCGGATTGCTAAAAGTTGAATCGATCAACGGCGTCGATCCCGAAGAGGCAACTCACCGACCCGTATTTGAGAACCTCACCCCCATTTTCCCGGATAAACGATTTGATCTCGAGACTGACCACGATACACTTGCTCCTCGATTGATCAACCTGGTAGCACCCATCGGACGGGGACAGCGCGGACTGATTGTTTCACCACCTAAAGCGGGAAAAACTACAATCCTCAAACAGATAGCGAACTCCATTTCAACCAAATATCCTGATGTGCACTTATTGGTCGCTCTCATCGGTGAACGGCCGGAGGAAGTAACCGATATGGATCGTTCCGTGGACGCCGAAGTTGTTGCATCCACCTTCGATGAGCCAGTCACATCTCACGTCCGAACCGCGGAGCTTGCCCTGGACCGGGCCAAGAGGTTGGTGGAGATCGGACGTCACGTGGTAATCTTGATGGATTCGATCACTCGTCTCGCCCGCGCTTATAACCTGGTTGTCAACCCTTCCGGGCGCACACTCTCCGGCGGCATGGATCCATCAGCGTTGTATCCGCCCAAGCGGTTCTTTGGTGCGGCTCGTAATATCGAGGAAGGCGGCTCCCTGACCATCATCGCCACCTGCCTTGTGGATACAGGTTCCCGCCTGGATGATGTGGTATACGAAGAGTTCAAAGGCACAGGCAACATGGAATTATTGCTTTCCCGCAAATTACAGGAACGGCGCATCTTCCCGGCTGTGGATATCGAACGTTCTTCGACGCGTCGTGAGGACCTCCTGCTGGGCCCCGATTTGTTGCAGCGCGTCTGGCTGATGCGGCGCATGTACATCCAAATGATTTCGTCTCAGCCGCAGGGCGCAGGTATGGATCAGTCGGTTGCTACTGAAGCAATTGTCACACGTCTCGACCGCGCACGCAACAACCAGGAATTCCTTGAGAATCTCGGCAGGGATTCTTAAGACGCAGCTGTTTCCAGATGCCGGGCCAGATACTTTTTCGAATGTCCAAAATTTCATCGTTCTTCAGTAAAAATCGCTTCAACATTATCAGTTGGATCGTTACACTTGCTTTGGTTGCGGGACTGGTTGGAGGTGCTCTCAGGTGGAAGCAGGCATCCAGTGCGGAAGCGCTCGCGCCCATCCCAACTGTCGCACCAGATGAGAAACCACCTCAGGTTGCCATGCCAGCTTTGATCGCGCCGGCGGCATTCAAATCCATCGAGCGCCAGATCCAGATCAAAACAAATATTCCCGCAGACAAACCTCGTTACAGTGTTGTCGAATATCGTGTGAAGCGCGGCGATTCGGTTTTTGCGATTTCAGAGGAATATAAACTCAAACCTGAAAGTATCCTATGGGCAAACTATGAGGTCTTACAGGATAGCCCTGACAGCCTCAGGCCAGGCCAAGTTCTGAAAATCCCACCAACAGATGGTATTTATTATCAATGGAAGGAAAATGATACTCTTGAAAGCATTGCCAATGAATATAAAACGACGGTGGATGATATTCTCAATTATCCTGGCAACGATATTGACCTGACCAACCCAAAAATCGAATCGGGTTCGTGGGTAATGTTACCTGGGGGTGAACGTGAGTTCGTGCAATGGCTCGTGCCCACTATAGCACAAGGCAAATCAGGAACATCCGGAACAAGCCAGAGTGCCTGTCCTGGCGGCGCTGTAGGTAGCGGCTCATTTGTATGGCCTGCCGACAATCATTTCCTTTCAGGCAATGATTATTGGTCAGGACATCTTGGCATCGATATTGCGGCGGGTGAGGGTGCACCTGTCTACGCAGCGGATAGCGGTGTGGTGACCATGTCCCAAGGCGGCTACAATTATGGCTATGGCAATGTTATTCAAATCGATCATGGCAACGGCTATTCAACCGTATATGCACACTTGAGCACATTGGGCGTAGGCGTGTGTGCAAGTGTCGGCGCCGGTCAATGGATCGGTTCCGCAGGCAACACTGGAAACTCACAGGGCGCGCATCTCCACTTTGAAGTGCGCCTCAATGGGGGGTTTATCAACCCCTGGTTTGTATTGCCGTAAACACATGCCACCTGACAGGTTGACCTGTCAGGTATATTAATTCATGAACCAGAACGAACTCAAAAAATCCCTCTCCAAACTCGCATTGGGCGACATCCGGTATTTTGAATCCATTGGTTCCACAAATGATGAAGCACTCGCCTGGGCAGCAGATGAGGCACCTGATTTATCCGCTGTGATTGCCGATGAGCAAACAGCAGGACGCGGCAGACTGGACCGAAAATGGTTCACACCCATGGGGACGGCGCTGGCCTTTAGCCTGATCCTGCGCCCGACTGCGGATGAAAAGCCTTATCTCTCACGGATCGTTGGGCTGGCCGCACTGGCCGTAGCCGAATCCCTGCGGACGCGTGGTGTGGCCGCTCAAATCAAATGGCCGAATGATGTTCTCATCATGGGACGAAAAGTATGCGGCATTCTCATCGAATCCGTTTGGTCAGGGGAGGATGTCGACTGTGCAGTCATTGGAATTGGCCTGAATGTTTTGAAAGACGCGGTTCCGCCTGCGGAGGAGTTGCTCTTCCCGGCGACAAGTGTCGAAGATGTATTGGGACAAACCCCGAATCGAGTAGAAATCCTGCACGATATCCTGGCTGCATTCATTGACCTCCGTCCGCGCATGGTCACTGATGAATTCATTATTCAATGGGAAGCCTTGCTTGCGTTTATCGGTGAGCAGGTCCGGGTGGAACCGGGAACTACACCAGCCGTTGCGGGTACGGTAGCTGGGTTGGAACCGGACGGAAGCTTGCGATTGAGTAATGAACATGGCGAATCCGTAACAGTACGGTTTGGGGATGTGCGCCTGCGTCCGCTCACATGATATACTTTGCCTCTGAGGTGAAAAATTATGTTCGATAACCTGCGCGACTCTGCATCGTCATCGTTCTATGAAGAGGAACCAAATGATCTCTACAAAGAACCGGAAGCCAAAGCTGCTGTCCAATCCCGGCGTCAAAAAAACACCCGTTTCCTTGGCATGACGGCGCAACAGAGGTTCTTCCTCTCATTGATGCTTATGCTAACCGTTTGTGTGATGGGAACATTGGTGATGTTTGTTCTCGGAAAGATGTCACTATTTTAGAAACACTCGGTTTTTCAATCAACAAGGACGAGCCAATGGCTCGTCCTTGTTTTTAACCATCAAATAACTCCGTACGCAAATTTAGATAAGCTGTGGCTGGGGCTCACTCTTCTCGTCAGTTTCCTCTTGTGCACCGGCCTTTTTCAAATCCTCAGCAGCAATACGTGCCACCGAGGCCACGCTGTCGCCTTCCTGGGGCTTGATGAGATGCACACCCTTGGTGGAACGTCCTGCCTGTTTGACATCCTTGTTTTTGATGCGGATGGCCAAACCATTTGAAGTGATGATCGTCAGGTCGTCCGCTTTTTGAACGACACGAGCTGCAACGATTCTGCCGATATCGCCGAGCGCCTTCTGGTCGATGGTGGAGACGCCGCCGGTCGCGCGTCCTTTTGCAGAATAGTCCTTCAAAGGCGTTTGTTTACCATAACCACCGGACGTGACCACCAGAAGCGAGGCATCCTTTTCCAACACATCCATGCTGGTGACAAGATCATCGCCTCCCAGGCGTATCGCCTGAACACCCGCTGCCTGACGTCCCATGGAACGGATCTTGGTTTCGCTATAACGTAATGCCTTGCCCAGTTCAGTCACGAAAATGATCTCATCATGGCCGGACGTCAGACGCGCCCAACCCAGACGGTCGCCTTCATCCAACGTCATGGCGATCAGGCCTGAGGGGCGGACGGAGGCAAATTCCTCCATCACCACGCGTTTGACTCGTCCGCGTACGGTCGAAAGGATGCAATACCCATGCGCTGAGAAATCCGAAACTGCAATTGCCGCGGTTACGCGTTCGTTTGCATCGAGAGCAAGAACATTGACCAGGGGTATGCCTTTCGCAGTACGGTCCGCATCGGGGATTTGATACACCTTCTCGCTATACACCTTGCCACGATCAGAGAAGAACAACATTGTGTCGAGGCTGCGAGCGGGGATCAGTGCCACAACGGTATCTTCATCCTTGGTCGTGTGTCCCATCACCCCTCGCCCACCGCGACTTTGCGAACGGAACGCGGATGCAGCGACACGCTTGATATATCCACGCTCTGTGAGGCTGATCAGCACTGCTTCATCCTGAACAAGATCTGCTTCACTCAGCGTTTCGGTTGCTTCCGCGGCGATACGCGTTCGACGGTCATCGCCGTATTTTTCGGCAAGGTCACGCATATCATCCTGAATGAGTGCGAGGATCTTTTTGGGATGCGCAAGCAGATCTTCAAAATGTTCGATCTGTTGGGCAACCTGTTTATGCTCTTCTTCGATCTTCCAGCGTTCGAGAGCAGCAAGTCTGCGCAATTGCATGTCGAGGATTGCCTGCGCCTGCAAATCACTTAGTTTGAAGCGCTTGATCAGGTTTTCCTTGGCAACGTCTGCATCCTGCGATTCGCGGATGGTCTTGATTACTGCATCGAGGTTATTGAGCGCGATCAAGTAACCATCGAGAATATGCTGTCGGGCACGCGCTTTCGCCAGTTCAAAGTTCGTACGGCGAACAATGACCACCTGCCGGTGTTCGATGAAAATCTGCAAGGCACGTTTCAGCGGAAGAGTACGCGGTTCTCCATCCACCAATGCAAGGAGCTGAACGCCAAAGGTGGTCTGTAGCGCTGTATATTTGTAGAGTTGATTCAATACCTTCTTGGGCTGCGCGCCACGCTTGAGTTCAATAACGATGCTCATCCCGCGCTGGTCCGACTCATCGCGCAGGTCTGAGATCTGGTCGATCCTATCTTCGCGTACCAGTTCTGCGATGCGTTCGATTAAGTTCGCTTTGTTGACCTGATAGGGGATCTCGGTGATGATGATCTCATGCCTGCCGCTTTTTCCTTCTTCAATGTGCGCCATGCCGCGCACTACCAGTCGCCCCTTGCCAGTGGCATAGGCAGATTCGATCCCTTCGCGGCCGACGATAATTCCACCCGTTGGAAAGTCCGGTCCGGGAATACACTTCATCAACTCGGAAAGCGGAATGTCGTCCATCGTTTCGTAGTTATCGATCAGGTAGATGATGGCATCCGTGAGTTCACGCAGGTTATGCGGCGGGATATTCGTCGCCATACCGACTGCGATGCCGGATGTTCCATTGAGGAGCATGTTGGGGACGCGGGCAGGCAGAACAAGCGGCTCTTCAAGCGAGTCGTCAAAGTTAGGACCAAAATCAACCGTATCCTTGTCGATGTCAGCGAGCAGTTCTTCGGCGAGTTTGTGGAGACGTGCTTCGGTATAACGCATCGCTGCCGGAGCGTCACCGTCCACGGAGCCGAAGTTGCCCTGTCCATCCACCAATAAATAGCGCATGGAGAAATCCTGCGCCATGCGTGCCATCGATTCGTAGACGGCCGAGTCGCCGTGTGGGTGAAACTTACCCAACACCTCACCGACAATACGAGCAGACTTCTTATAAGAGGTATTTGAACGAATACCCAGTTCGTGCATGGCATACAAAATGCGCCGATGGACAGGTTTTAACCCATCGCGCGCATCCGGAAGGGCGCGCGCTACGATGACGCTCATCGCATAATCGAGATAGGCCTCGCGCATCTGGGCATCTATATCAACTTGTTGGACATTTCCGTTTTGACCGTTTTGGGGAGTTTCTTCTGCCATACATTTCTCTGGAGTAAGGATAATCGGCATAAAAAAGACACGAAGGACTCAATTCTGTGACTCCGCGTCTTAACTAATGAAGAAGGTGCCTGATTTACTCTAATTATACCGCGCTATTTGATCTTCCGTTGCCCAGAAAATGCATCCAAACAGGCTTTTGCCAGCTCAAACAATCGTTTTTGGGTTTTCCTCTGGTCACCTAACATCTATACGCAGAAACATGGATTTTTGTTTTTATTGCCCCTATTTTTATCCCAGATAATATGTGAGCCATCAAAACCTGTGATCTTGCCAACCTTTGCCTGCAGTGAATCAGGTGGAAGCTCAAATTCATCCGGAAGGAATTTTATGTCAAAGATGGAAACCCCAATGTTTTCCGACAACTCCAATTCTGTCGCGGTTTTCATGGTAACCCTGTCAAATATAACCAACGTATTGCCAGCCCCATCACCAATTGCCCATTGGGGAGAACAAGTAAACCTCGAAGAAAATTTTCCGTGATCTTCATACTGGACAGGATATTTCCCTGCAGATCAAGATGGATGAGCGTTCCATGAGATGTGTTCAGATACAGCGCCGTAACATCCTCCAACATGCGAATGGAACGGGCTGGCATTCTGGATAGCATTGACAACCTTCCCTAATGGAAACAAAAACAGAAAACTGCCTGCGAGGGTTAAGAAAACAGAAACTTCAAGTATTTTGAGAAGGCGTGGTTTCATGAGGTTAAGAAAAAAGCCCGCTTTTCCAGCGGGCCTGTGCCGAAGGTGGGACTTGAACCCACATGAGGGAACCCTCACTACGCCCTGAACGTAGCGCGTCTGCCAATTCCGCCACTTCGGCTTGATTTCTAGCGCAGTGAATTTTATCTCAAAGACGGGTTTTGTCAACAGATAGCCAGGTGAATCAGGGCTACCGCATTAGAAAATGCTAGATGCACTCAAGCCAGTGTTTTTGGCCAAGAATCCACCAGTCTCCGCGAATTCACGCTAATCTGATTGCCAATTTGTGAAGATTGGCGAAGATTAGCGGGTAAAAAATCCAAATGCGATGGCCCTACAGGTGAATTGGCAGATCGTGTTCAAGCCCGGTTCATATAGGAGCAAAGCACTATTTCGTTTTAGAACAAACGTACTATACTATGAATGTCATGAGTTTGTAGCTCTTTCACTAGTTCGCGTGTTTTGACATATGTCATTCACTGAACAGAAATGAGATGCGCAACCGTTCACTTCAAAACTCGCATGATTCTTGGGAACAAAATTTGTTTTTGTACGTCCATGTGTATATCCCTTGCAAGATTGAAATTCGAATAAATATCAGTACTGTTAGGGGATACATCTTTTTGGTCTCTCCGTGGTTATAGTAATCATGGAGAAAGGAGTGAAATATGTTTGCGATCGTTGTTTCAATCTTACTGCTTTTGTTCGTAGCCCTTGCAGGCGCGGACCTGCTTGTCTCGAATATCAATTCGGATGAGCTGAGCAATATGGGTGTCGAGAAGAAATCATGAAAGAAGACTCCCATATCCATTAGCCCGATGCTGGATTTCTCAGCGTCGGGCTTTTTTTATTTAATAACCACTTTCGGTCGAGTTGTTTGTCCGACAGATCGGGACCAATATGTAACAATAAGTTCTCCATGCTGCGTGGTCTCGATATGGCTTCAGCTACTTGACCATCCAGGTCATGTATAATGGAGAAAATTTTCACATAGGAAACATCGCATGGACTTCTCCCTTTCCCAGGAACAACAAATGACCCAAAAGATGGTGCGTGAGTTCGCCCAGAAAGAGATCGCACCTGTGATCAAGGAATACGACCGCAAGCAGGAACCCATCCCCTTTGTGCTCAAGCGTATGGGCGAGCTTGGAATTCTCGGCTTGCCTTTTCCCGTCCGTTATGGTGGGCAGGGCATGGACTACGTCTCGTGGGGGCTGGCCTGTGAAGAATTGGAAGCGGTGGACACGCACCTGCGCGTCGTGATGTCTGTACACACAGGGCTATGCGGAATGACTCTCTTCCAATGGGGAAACGAGGAGCAGAAACAGAAATTTCTCGTTCCACTGGCGAAAGGCGAGAAGATTGGCTGCGGCGCTTTCACGGAGCCAGGCATGGGTTCGGATGTTGCAGCGATGACCACTTCCGCAAAACGGGATGGGGATTTCTACATCCTGAACGGCGAAAAAATGTGGATATCCCTCGCCTCCAAAGCGGACCTGGCACTGGTCACAGTTAAAACGAATCCGTCTGCTCGAAAGCCGTCTGAAGGCTTGTCATCGTTCATTGTGGACCTGCACAGCGAGGGCGTGAAGACGGGCGACCTGCATGGCAAACTCGGCGTGCGCGCAGGTTCTACAGGCTGGATTTCATTCACTGACGTCAAAGTCCCCGCGGCAAATCGCATCGGCGAGGAAGGTGAGGGATTCAAGATTACGATGGCTGGCTTCGACCATGGACGGTATACCGTGGCATCCGGCGCGACAGGCATCATCCGCGCTTCGTTAGAAGCGAGTGTGAAATATGCCAGGACGCGCACATCCTTTGGCAAACCGATTGCAGAGCATCAGCTCATTCAGGAAAAGATCGCAAAAATGTCACAGGATTATGAGGTTGCCCGGCTGCTTTATTACCAGGTGGGCTGGTTGAAGAATCAGGGAAAACGCTGCACGCGCGAGACATCCTTCGCAAAGAAATTCGCCACCGAAGCATCCTTCAACGCAGCGAACGAAGCGATCCAGATCCACGGGGCGTATGGTTTTAGCGATGAATACGATGTGGAACGTTATCTGCGCAATTCCAAAGGCGCGGTCATCTACGAAGGGTCGAGCGAAGTGCAGGTTCTAATTCAGGCAGGCTATGCCCTCGGCGAACGGACAGACAAGCCGCTGCGCTGTGAACTCCCCGCCTACGACGAGGAATACTGGCAATCGTAGGGGTTTTTCCAACCAGATGTTCACTAGTGACAACAATTATAGTGAGGTGAAATGTTCATTCAGGAAAATCGCGCCAAACGTAAACTCAAAGCCGGGCAACCAGCCTACGGCGTGCTCTCCACTTCAGATGATCCGCAGATGGCGGAATTGTTCGGTTTGGCTGGCTTCGACTATTACATGCTGGATGCGGAGCATGGATTGCTGGACGCGGCACAGGTCGTTAATGTGATTCGGGCGTGTGAGCGCGTAAACATGACTCCTCTGGTGCGGATCGGTCCCAAAGACCCGAAGCTCGTCCTACAATACTTGGATGCAGGTATGATGGGCGTGATGATGCCGGGGCTTGAAACGTCGGCTGAAATTAAGATGTTGATTGACGCGGTCAAATATCCACCCGTTGGAAAACGTGGAATGGGGCTAACTCGTGCATCTGGCTATATTGCGGTTGGAAATGAAGCGGTGGATTACATCAATTTTTCGAATGAACAGATCATGGTAATTCCACAGTTCGAAGATGCCGCTTTGATCGACCGTTTCGAGGAGATGATCTCTCAACCTGGAGTGGATGCGGTCGTTATTGGGCCACGAGATTTATCCCTCAACATGGGGTTCCCCGATGGACCAAATCACCCGGAAGTTCAGGATATGATTGACCAGGTGATTGCAATATGCAGGAAGACTGGAGTGGCCGCTGGAATTACAGCTGGCTCGCGGGCAGATTCAGCAAAACAGGTAGCACGCGGTGCAACGATGATTTTGGCAATTGCACAGTTCGTTATAGCGAGCGGCTCCAAAGAATTCCTGCCTGAAGTATGAGTGACCTTACCCGCCCATCGCTCGGATTTGTCCTTGTCTTTCTTCTTTTTAGCCTGTTATTCCTTTCCAACACTTACAAACTTTGGTTCAAAACGGACAAGTACTATCAAGACATTTATGATAGCCTTACCCGCCAACCTTCACTTTATCCATTCAGGGAATTCTTCCTCAAGCGGATGGAGAATAAAGGGAGCTGGGTGTTTTGGCGAAAGATTATTAGTGCGTTCGGGATCCTCGCAGTTGTCGGAGCAGATGTTTTGGTGGTGATGGCATATCTCAACTAGCCCGTCATTGCGAGGAGGGCGAAGCCCGACAAAGCAATCTTACATATTGTTAGTAGGATTGCTTCGTCGCTTACTACCGTTCACTCCTCGCAATGACGAGAACGGAGAGGCAACATGAAACAGGAACTTCATCCATGCGTTTACATCATGACAAACAAGAACAATGGAGTTCTGTATGCGGGCGTAACTGTCAATTTATTCAAAAGAGTTTCTGAACACAAGAACAAAGTAGTAGCTGGCTTTACAAGCAAGTACAATGTGACCAAATTGGTTTATTATGAAGAATACGAAACCATGCCGGAAGCCATCGCCCGCGAGAAGCGGATCAAGGGCGGTTCACGCCAAAAGAAAATTGAATTGATCAACGGCAAGAATCCTGAATGGAAAGATTTGTATGACGAGTTCTTTGCTTAGATTCCAATAATTCTCCGTCATTGCGAGCCGCCGTTCTTTGGCGGCGAAGCAATCTCACAAACGGGATGTAGGATTGCTTCGTCAGGAAGAGCACCCGCCTCGCAATGACGAAGATGTGGATGTTTTGGTAGTAATGGCATATATAAGCTAGTCCGTCATTGCGAGTGTGCGAGAGCAATCTCACTCACGGTACATGAGATTGCTCCTTCGCAAAAACGCTCTTTGCAATGACGAAATCCAAACTAGGAGGAGTCTCTTGAAAATCATCGCCTGCATCAAGCAAGTGCCCGACTCGGAAGCGAAGGTCAAAGCCGATAATGGGACAATCACATGGGGGGACGCGCCATTGGTCATCAATCCATTCGACGAGTACGCGGTGGAAGGCGCGCTCCAGCAGAGAGAAGCCAACAGCGGCAGCACTATTACCGCGTTGTGCATCGGACCCGAGTCCGCGAAGGATGCACTCAAGCACGCGCTCGCCATGGGCGCGGACGAGGCCGTCCTTGTTTCAGACTCCAGGCTGAACGAACTTGATACCGTCGGCGCGGCGCATGTCCTTGCGGCAGCGATCCAAAAGATTGGTGGCGTGGACATGGTCGTATTCGGTCGTCAGACTCTCGATAACGGTGCAGGCATCACACCCGCGCAGACGGCGCGCATCCTCGGGTGGCCCATGCTTGGGTTGGCCGGCCAGATCAAGGTCCAGGATGGAAAAGTGACGGTTGACCGAGTCATCGAAGAGGGTCGGCAAATCGTCAGCGCGAAACTGCCCGCCGTGGTCAGCGTTGTCCAAAGCATCGGCGAACCGCGTTATCCATCGTTTATGGGAATCCGCAAGGCGTCAAAGGCGAATATTCCGATCTGGTCTCTGGGTGAGCTGGGCGTGAGCGCACCCGCGTCCATTGTGAAACGCACAGAACTGATGAACCCGCCCGTGCGTGAAACTGCAGTCGAGATTATCACGGGCGACAGCCCCGCGGAAATCGCAGACAAGCTAGCCGACAAAATCCTAGCGGAGAAGGTTCTATGAAAACTTTTGTTTACATTGACCACTTCAAGGGTGAGATTCAGCCTGCTTCGTGGGAGGCGCTTGGGCTTGCGAAATCTCTTGGCACGGCAAGCGTCGTTATTTTTGGCTCCCGACTGGATACGATCGTGAAATCTGCTTTTGAATATGGAGCGGATGAAGTCTTCATCGCGGATGATTCCGCGTTGACGGATTACCGCGCCGAACCTTATGCATCCACCCTCTCGGCGCTCGCCACTACCCAAAGCCCTGATTTGATCCTGTTCCCGACGACGGCGCGCACCCGTGAGCTTTCTGCGATGAGCGCGGTTGATTTGAATACTGGTGTTCTGACCGATATATCCGGACTTGAGGTAAATGGTAATGAGTTGGTCGCAACCCGTCCAATCTATGAAGGCAAAGTGCTGGAGAAGACCGTGTGTTCCGGCAAGCCGGTAATGGCAACCATCCGCGGACGCGCCTTCCCCAAACCCGAAGCGGATGCGGGCAATTCGGGAACCGCTATAAAAGTGGATGTGAAGTCTGACGCTTTAACGAATGTTGAAGGTTATTCGGCTTCCGAAAGCGCGGTCAACCTCGGCGACGCGGGAGTCATCGTCTCAGGCGGACGCGGCGTCTCGAACAATCCATCCTTACAAGCGCCTGCTGGCATGGACGACAAGCAAGCCGAACTCTGGCGCGCACAACAAGGCTTTGCACTCGTCACTGAATTGGCACAGGTACTCGGCGGTGCGGTCGGCGCCTCACGCGCAGCCGTGGACGCGGGTTACATCCCGTATTCACACCAGGTAGGACAGACTGGTAAGGTTGTCACACCTGATCTCTACATCGCCTGCGGAATCTCGGGCGCGATCCAGCATCTGGTGGGAATGAGGAACGCGAAGTTGATAGTGGCAATCAACAAGGATTCAGATGCTCCCATCTTCAAGCAGGCGCGTTATGGCGTGGTCGGTGATCTATTCCAGATCGTCCCCGCGTTGACAGAGGCGTTCAAGAAGAAATTGGGAAAGTAGATTTTCTCCACCACTCACAAGGAGAATCATGAAAGCAAAAGCCATTGTATTCACCGGAGTCAGTCAGGTGATGCTGGACCAGGTTGAGATACCCGAGCCAGACGCGGGGGAGCTTCTGCTCGAAGCGGAGTACACGCTCATCTCACCGGGCACGGAATTGCGGTGCCGCGCAGGAAAACAGGATGAGGCGGTGTTCCCGTTCATTCCGGGATATTCATTTGTGGGCAGGGTGATCGTTTGCGGCGAGGGGACGACTCTTAAAGAGGGGAGGCGCGTCTATTGCGGCGGGACAGCGAAAGCGAGCATCAACCGCACGTGGGGCGGGCATGTCAGTCACGCAGTGCGATCAGAACAAGAGGTGTATCCGGTGGTGGAGGGAATCGAACCGGTATGGGGCGCGGCGGCGCACCTGGTGGCGATCGCGTATCGCGGCGTCCGTTTGAGTGTGCCGAGGGCGCATGAAACGGTGGCAGTGATTGGCCTGGGCGCGATCGGGACGCTTGCGGCGCGGCTCCATGCTTTGAGCGGGGCAAGAGTCGTTGCGGCCGACCTGTCCCCTGCCCGCGTGTCCCTCGCAAAAGAGGCAGGCATCGAAGCGTTTGTGCCGCAGGGTGGATTGGCGGAATCATTTGCGCGCCTGATGCCGAACGGTGCGGATGTGGTCGTGGACGCAACGGGTCACACGGCGGTCCTGCCGCAGTCGCTGGAAGTGGCAAAGTCGAAGCCCTGGGACGACTCGGCTGAGCTGGGCGCTCGCTTTGTTGTGCAGGGCAGTTACGCGGGCGATTTCAGCGTGCCATATATGGCGGCGTTTCGGAAGGAAGTTTCGTTTTATATGCCGCGCGATACCCAGCCGCGCGATATTCGCACTGCGCTGGATTTGATGGCGCGCGGCAAATTGAATCTCGCGGGAGTCATCAGCGACATCCGTTCGCCCGAAGCCGCGCCTGAAAGTTACGCAGCGTTGGCTAAACCGAATGCAGAATTGATCACCGTCGCGTTCAAGTGGAAATAAAAACGAAAAAAAACTGACAGGTTTGATATTCTCCCGAAGGAGTTGACATGAAAAAATATAATCTCGGAATCATCGGCGCGGGCATGTACGGCAAGGTATTGATGCGCCATTTTCAAAAGGATGGACGCGCAAATATCGCCTGGGTCAACAGCGCCAGCGAAGGGACGACAAGATCTGCGGCGCAGGAATTCGGTGTGGAGAAATGGTCAACGGATTATCGCGATATGCTGGCGGACCCTTCCGTGGATGTAGTGGTGATCGGCACGCCGCCTTATCTGCACGCGGAGCAACTGGAGGCCTCGCTCGATGCAGGCAAACACGTGCTGCTCGAAAAGCCCATGGCGGAATCGCTCGAAAGCGTCAGACGGATCGTCAAAGCAGTGGAGGGCGCGCCAAACTTGAAGGTGCTCGAAGCGTCCTGCCGTCACACGCGGTTGACGCGCAAATTCAAATTTATCAAGGACATGATCGACAGCGGAAAACTCGGCGAAATCTATCATATCCATCACAACCATTTGATGCGTACCACGTTCATCGAATATAACCCAAAGGGCACCTGGGCAACAAACAAAAAGCTCGCTGCAGGAGGTCCGTTTGCGGATTGGGGCGTCTATGATCTTTCATTCCATTTGGGTTTGCTGAATGACCTGCCGCAGTTGAAATCTCTGCGTAGTTTCAGCCGCAATGATCTGCGTGACATGAGCAATCTTGTTGCGTTCAGCGACATTGAACAACATGGCGCGGCATGGATGGAATTCGATACTGGATTAACTTATTACTACGAGCGCGGCGCCGGCGTCCATGGTGAAACGTCCAACGAGACACGACTGTATGGTACAAAAGGCGGCTTGCGATTCCAATTCCCCAGCTGGGATTCGAAGGAAGTTGAATTCTTCACCACTGAGAACAATGAACCGCGCAAGGAAACCTTCAGCATTGATATGAGTGATGCGCCTGACGACAGCTTTACACTGACCCAACATTTCCTGGATTATCTCGATGGCAAGGTGGAACCCCTAATGCCAGTCCAGCGCGCGGCAAAGCACATGGAGATCATCTTCAAGATACTGGGAACCTAAAAAAACATCCAAGCATCCTACCCCAAACAAAAATCTGCCCGACAACTGCGGGCAGATTTTTATGATTCGCAAGTTCTACATTTTTATTGTATAAGATTCTGACGGTAATTGCAATACCCAAAACACACATTTCGTTGGGGATTTAGAATACTTTTTTCCACACAGCCATAACTGTAAAATGCAAAGGGATTACATACTTCGCTAATCAAAGAATTTTCACAAAGGAGAGAAAAGATGGATACGTCCCCACATAAAAGTGACTTTGTCAACGTGAATGGAATTCGTCTGCACTATCTTGATTGGGGTGGTAATGGGCCCGTGCTGTTGTTTTTGCCAGGCTTAGGCTGCAACCCACACATCTTTGACGAATTTGCCCCGCGCTTTAGGGACAGATTTCACGTACTCGGGCTAACTCGTCGCGGACACGGAGAGTCAGATCATCCCGAAACAGGATACGATGTGGACACCCTCACAGAAGATGTTCATCAATTCCTGAATACGCTCGGAATCGAGAAAGTAAATCTGTCGGGGCACTCAATGGCAAACGTGGAACTTTCTCATTTCTCTGCCTTGAACCCGGAACGGATCCTTAAACTGATCTTTCTGGATGCCGCTTATGATCGCACATCAGTATCTTATAGAGAAATGGTGGAAAACAGCCCGTGGAAAAAGATCCAACCTCCGGGATTGGATGTGGATTACTACACGGAGGAGGATTATTTCGCGGCAATGAAAAGCGCCTATCCTTCCTTCACATCGATCTGGACCGAAGCGCTCGAGGAACAATCCCTGCATGAGATAACAAAGACGCCGGATGGAAAAATCGTTGACCGAATGAGCGACGCGATCAACAAAACCATTATGGACACCTTGACCAGTTATGTGCTGGAAGACTCAAAAGTAAAGGCACCTACGTTGAGCTTTTTCGCGCTTTCCAAGGGCATGAATTCCATCTCCGATGAATGGATGTCGGATGAACAAAAAGAGGAGATCCGAAATCATGTTGAAACAAGAGAAAATTTCTGGACCCGGGAGAGTATCGAACAATTCCGGCAGAATGTCCCTCATGCAAGGATTATAGAGATTCCGCAGGGACATCATTATTGCTTTATCCAACAGGAGGAACTGGTTTTCGAGGAAATGCGAAAGTTTTTGCTTGACTAAAAACCAGAGATGACCCAATGGGTCGTCTCTGCAATTCTACGGAGTCGCTTTCGGTCTCACCAAACGTGTACCTATTATCGCCGCCAGAGCCATAAAGAACAAAACACCCAACCCTCCACAGATTCCAGCAACAGCGAACGAAGCTCCCAGTCCTTTCAATGCAACCTCTTCGTTCGGGAACGTTTTCTGTGTGCCATCTTTGTACCTGCAGGTCAATTCTGTGAAGTGACCTGTACCCCTGCTGGGATTGGTCAAGTCAATCGGAGCGCTGCCATAATCATTATAGGAGTAATCAGTGGCTTCGGGACAAAGGACTTGGGCGGTCAGTTTATCGAACACAGGTGGCATGCCTGCGATCATCGCGCCACCGAAGGGGACTAAAAAAATCAACGAACCACCACCGATCAATAAGACAAGAAATGCACCAATACGGGAACCTTGCCAGCGTTTCATGAAAGTCTCCTCTACAGTAGATGACAGTCACTTTTACACACTCTTCACGGAGTGTCGTGAAATCGGTAAGTGACTGTCACCTGTTTTTTTCAAATCATAATGATGGAAACAAAAATCGCGTGGAGTACTTGTGTCTTCACGCGATTTGCTTATGCGTTTCTACGAAATCACCTTCTCCAGGATGGCATGAACCAATCGGAGTCCAAAGTTACACCGGGGCTCTGAATGATACGCTGTTCGAGCGTTTCCAAATTCACGGCGAAGAGGTGCCCGCCTGTCGGTGAGGCTGTATCATCGATGAGGAGATATTTTCCATCTGGAGAAAACAATATAGCGCCTATCGTTGAGCCTTTATAGGCTTGTTTCAATCCTTTTCCAGTACGATCGATCACGTAAATATCTGCAGTCTGATTTTGAGTACCTTGCGTGATCTGGTTGTAATATACAAAGGCCAGTTGCCTGTTATCGGGTGACCAGACGATTGGGTACAACGAGCCAGCTGTAAAACTCGCCAGCTCAACCGCGTTTGCGCCGTCAGGCTCTGCCACTTTGAGCGAATGTTTTGAACTTGAATAATCATAATCATCGTAGGCAATCCACGCGCCATCTTTTGAGGGGATGAACATAGCCTTTGTGAGCGTCGTTTTAAACATGGGCTACACGTGGGCATCTGCAACACGGACGAGGTAGACAGTACCTTCCTTGCCGGGGGCTGCCGAGCGAACGATGATATTGCCCGTGACCCAGCCATCCATCACGTACGGTCTGCCATTAATCGGCAGGTTACCACCAGCGGTAAGATTTTTCGGATCAGAACCATCCGGTCGAATCACCATCACATCTTCGCCACCCGAACCGTCCTGTTGACGGAATGCAATCCATTCACCATCCGGTGACCACTCTGGTGCATCAATATAGGCGTACTCCCACAGGGAAGTCCATGTATCTGCCGCGGGATCGAACAACCATACTTTATACGGCGTGCCGTTCGGATTATCCGGATATGCCATCACCGCCAAGTTCCCATCCGGTGACCACGAAAGCATAGGCAGCGAAAACGAAAAGGGGAAGGGTGGGACGACAGACTCCGCGTTTGGACATTCCGCCTCACCCACTGCACAAAGACCCGGCAGCCGCATCAACTGAACGACCTGATTGGCTTGATGTGGCAATTCAAAGAAATACAACTCACCCAGCACATCTCTACCGCTTGGGACGGCTGCTCCCGTTTCGGCAGGTTTACCGACCTGTCCATTGATATCGCTAAACTGCGGCAACAATGATGGGATCCCAAACAGCGAGTTGGCAAATACATCATCGAAGCTCACGCGGTTCACAACTGACTCACTGTGAACCGTATCGCCGCCACCTTTATCAAAAGTCTGCATTTTCAAAATGACAGCCGTCTCGCCATCCAGCCACATTCGCCAGGAGGGTAATTCACTTTGGGCAGATGTCCATTCGACGACCAGTGCTTCACGGCCTGCAATTCGCTCCGTACCAACAGGTTTGAATGTTCCTTCGTTCTGCGCGAAATCGGAGGTGAAGGCCAGTTGCGACAACGGAGTACCCATCTGTCCCCACAGCGGTTGAGGATAGGCAGTTCCAGGCTGAAGGGTTGGGACATATTGACCCACTTGCGCAAACTCAGGCATCGGGCTTGATTGACTCTGCCCGGTCTTCAGATCCATCTTGAGAATGGACACGCCATCGGAGGTCAGAAATTGTTCGGCGGAACCATCCGCGGGTCCCGTCAACACGCGGAAGCGATTCGTTGTCAGGTCGATCCATGTCTGTTCGTGCGTCTTTGTGGCTGGCGAACTCGTCCCTTCTACCGGAAAATTCGTAACCGTCCCGTCCATCCAGATCGATTTCCAATGGGTCGCGCTCTCAAGCATGGCAAGCTGAATATCTTCCGAAGTGGAATTCAATGAAAGCATGGGCTCGGCGGTCGCAGCCGATGCGGGCACAACAGATTCTCCTACTGGCGTACCTTCCACGTAGATTTCTAACGTGCCGCAGCCGGAAAGCAGCAATGAAAACAAAAGTAATGCAATCGAAACTCTCTTCATCATCATCCTCATTAACTTGTATACATGGAACGTCCCGAAGGTTCATAGGAAGCTGCTTCAAACCTTCGGGACGATGCATATCATGCATCAATTAAATTGATTACGAAATATGGACCGGCTGTGACATATCCACCATGTATTGGGATGGCAACAGATCTTTGTATCCCTGCAAGCTGGAACGCATCTGTAAACGTGCCCGCGCCAAACGGCTCTTCACTGTACCGACTGGAATACGGGCCGCGATCGATGCTTCTTCATAGGAAAGACCTTCAATATCCACCAACACAACCACTTCACGATAGGCAGGTGTCAGCAGTTTCAATGAACGTTGAATTGCATTTTCTAATTCGAATGATTCATACTGATCTTCCGGTCGCGCGGCAGGATCGATCATCCATAGAAGGTCCTCGACCTCTTCACCTTCCATGTTGAACTGTTCGAGGGGCACCTCGCGTTGACGTCGTTTGCGGCGTAACTCATCGTAACAGGCGTTGACCGTGACGCGCGCCAGCCAGCTCCTCAGGGAACCACCGCGAAAGGTGCGGAACTTGCTGAAAGCGGAAATCAGCGCTTCCTGAACTGCGTCGGATGCAGTATCTTCATCGTTGAGCATTCGCAATGCGATCCCGAACAGCAGGTTCTGGTAGCGAAGGATCAGGGCATTGAACGCGTTCAAATCTCCGCGTTGCGCCGCTGTGATCAGGTCTTTCTCCTCATCTTGAATGATCTGCAAGGATTTCATAGCTTAACTATACATCTCCCCTGTTACAAGGCTG
>JBGPNQ010000058.1:0-19523 GCA_041487615.1 Anaerolineae bacterium | reverse complement strand
GGCAATCGCCTGTCCCGGCTGGACGTGGAAGGAGACATCCTTCAGCACGTGGTTCTCGCCATCGGAATAAATGAAGGATACGTTCTCGAAGACGATGTCGCCTCGTACTGGACCGTCCGGCTGGTGCCTGCCATCGAAGAGGGGTTCACGTACCTGCTTCACAATCTCCATCAAACGTCCGTAGGACACCATGCCGGTTGACGTCGAGACGATGATACGTCCCAGGTTGCGGATGGGCCAGATCAGCCACACGACCAGCCCTACATAGGCGATGTACGTACCCACCGTGATTTGACCGTTGATCGCCATGGTCGCGGCGTAGACAAAACCAAAGAGCATCTGCAGACCCAGCACAATATCCGAGAGGGGCCAGAACATTGAGTGCATGAGGAGCAAAAGCTTGCCTTTCAAATACTTGCCCCAATTGTCCTTCTCGAACTTGCTCTTTTCATAATCCTGCCGGGCAAAGGCTTTGACCACGCGCACACCGGTCAGGTTTTCCTGCAGGGTGGTGGAGAGTATGGCTTCCTGTGCCTGGTAATCTTCATAGCGCTTCGTCACTTTTTTGAAGAACCACAACGAAACCAGCAGCATGAAGGGGATCACGATCACGGACATCAAACCGAGCTTGACGTTCAATCTCAAAATCGCAATGAAATTGATGATGAACAACAGGATGATGCGTCCCATGCCGATGGCTTGCTCGCTGAAGAAGCGGCGCAGTGCATCCACATCGGAGGTGACGCGTTCGATCAGGTCACCGGTTGGTGTGGTGGCGTGATAGGAGAAACTCAGCCGCTGAATGTGATCGAAGAGGAAATCACGGATGCGGCGTGTAATTCCCTCGGCGGTGTAGGCCGCCCAACGTCCCGAAAGGAACGAGAAGGCGCCTTCGAATACAGCGAGTCCCACGAATCCCGCACCGATCCAGATGAAGGTCTCGATGATATTATTTCCAATATATTTTCCCTGCGTCAGTACCGTATCTGCAAAATAGCGAAGCAGCAGATAAGTAAACGTCTTTGCAAGTGCAGAGCCGGCCAGCGAAATGGTGGCGCCAATGTACGGCAGGCGGTAATCTGACATCATCTGCCAGAGGCCCTTGAGGCGGTTCTCCTGCAGGGTCTTGCGGAAGTCAAAGGTCAGGGTAGGTTCGAATGTGGTCATTTCAATTTCTCCCCCTTCTCCCTGTGGGAGAAGGGCAGGGGATGAGGGTGAAGTCTCCCTCACCCGTCCTTCGGACACCCTCTCCCACAGGGAGAGGAACAATAAAAAAGGCTGTGGCGGGTGCGCCACAGCCTAAAAACTCAGGACAGATAAGACCTAACAACGGTCTACAGGCGCACTACGATTAAGGGAAAAACCAGCGGGGACAAAGTCGCTGATGATCATGAGGAACTTGGTGATGTACATGCAGTGCGCTCCTTTCATTGAGATTTGCCTACTTATATTCTTTTAAGTAAAGCGAATTCGATTTTACAGCGTGCTAGTTGAATGTGTCAAGGTTTTTGATGTATCTAATTCATCCAGTAGTGGCGGGCAGTTGCCTGCCACTACTGGATAGCTATATCCCCTCAACCTGTGCGGCGAGATTGTTGATCCATTTACGTGAACGGTATCGGGATATTCCGAGCAGCCATTTCGTTGCTTCCTCCGACATGGCAAAAAGATACACAAAATAAACAGGGAGGTGCAGGACAAATGCGCCGAAGTATGCCATCGGTACACCGACGATCCAAATGATGATGCCATCCACGAAGAGCGAGAAGCGTGTGTCGCCGCCTGCACGCAGGATGCCGACAACAATGGTCATGTTGTTGACCCGCATCCATAAAAAACAGGTGATCACGTTGATGATAAACCCGGCATTCACGATCACTTCCGGTGAAACCCTGTATAACGAGAGGATCGGAACCTTCACCAGTTGCAGCGCGGCACCGATGAGCAGCCCACCGAGAATCCCCAGACCCAGGGAACGTCCAGCATAGATAAATGCTTCATCCTCTTTGCCAGCGCCGATCCTGTTTCCCACCAGGACGGATGTGCCATTCGAAATACCGATGAAAACGACAAAGGCAACCTGTTCGATCGTGCTGACGATATTCATCGCCGCAAACGATGCTGTGCCCATGCGTCCATAAATGATGTTGTAGGTTGTAATTCCCAGCGACCAGAACAACTCATTCAGGATGACCGGCAGCATGGGCTTGATCACCCTGGCAAGAAATGTGGCATCGAAATCTGTCAGCTCACGCAGCGAGGCGGCAACCGGCGACTTTCCAGCATAGGTAAGCGTGATCAATAGCACACATTCAATTGCCCGGGCGATGACCGCCGCAACGGCTGCGCCCTGAATACCTATTTCGGGCAATCCAAATTTCCCGAAGATGAGTGCGTACGAAAGAATTGTGCTGATGGCCAAGGCGAACACGCTGACGGCTGTCGGTATCTTCACATTGCCCGTCGAACGCATGACCAGTGAATAGCTGAAGGTGATTGCAAAGAACAGGAATGTCCAAGAGAATGTGCGGATGTATTCGGCGCCCAGTTGGATCACTTGCATATCTCTTGAATAAATGCCCAGGATCTGATAGGGGAGAAGTTGTGCAAGCGTGAAGAATATCAGGCTGGCCGCGATGGCCAGGATCAAACACAATCCCAGGACGCGGCGCAAGTTGGGAATATCCCGCCGTCCCCAGAACTGTGCGGTAAACATCGCCGCGCCGCTGATGATCCCAAAATGGACAAGGTTTAACAGGAAGGCTACCTGTCCCGCCAGCCCAACCGCCGCAACCGAGGCGTCTCCTTTTTGTCCCACAAACACAACACCCAGCATGTTGAGTCCCGAGAACATCAACTGCTGGATGATGATGGGCACCGCAATCTTTCGCATCTCAAAAAAATATTCGGGATCGCGGTAATAATTCACGACCTTGCCAATGATGGTCAAGTTGCCTCCAGGTAGGTTTGATTATAAGCGGCGCGAAGAGGTTTCTTTACCCAATCGTTATCTGGTTTTTGCCATTATCCTTCGAGTGTTTTAATGCCTGCTCCACATCCAGTAGCAATGCCTCAACGGTCCCGCCATGGGATGGATAGGATGAAATCCCGATCGAGATGGTAACGGGAATTTCCCATGTTTTCGAAGTTGATTCCACCGCTGAACGCAGCCGCTCCGCAACTGTAAACGCAGCCTCGCCGGTCGTTTGTGGAAGAATGACAAGGAATTCATCTCCTACACGCCAGCGGGCAATAAAATCGCCCGGACGCAGATCGTGGGTCAATACTTGGGAGAGCCGCTTCAACATGTCATCGCCCGCAGAATAGCTGATGTCGTTATAGAGCCGAAGATTATCTCCATCGATAAAAAGGATGGAGAATATATTCTTTTCGCGCTTGGATTGTTCGATTGCCCGCAGCATCTCCCGCTCGGCGGCGATGCTATTGGGGAGTTGTGTCACGGGGTCAAGGTATGCGATCTGATGGGTGGCATCCAGGCGGGTCGCAAACGAGAGCAGGCGTTCCGTCAGCGTGTTGATCACGCGGATTTGATAATTATTCCCGGCCGAGGCGTGTGAATAGGTATTGATGACGAAACCGCGCTGTTCGTACACTTTCGCATCGAAGAGCGCATCGCTGATGGCAATCCATAGATCGGCAATTTCCAACATCTCCTTCTGAAAATGGATCAACATGACAGAGGCAGGGTTAAGCCACTCGAACTGGACGCTCTCCCGGTTCAGACGATCGAATAATCCTCGGGCAACGCTTTCTCTTTCCTGTACACTCTGTCCTTCCAGCACCGCCACGATCTCATCGCCACCGATCCTATATACGTGTGACTGCGTGTCTTTCATCGCAATGCTGACCCAATGCAGGACCGCGTCACCCTGATTGTGCCCATGATCCTGGTTGAATGTCCTGAAATTGTTCAGGTCAACGAGCAACAGGGAAAATTCGGTCAGGTCTGTAGATGCCAGTCGGCTCGAGAACATCTCAAGAAATGAGAGCAGGTTTCCTGATCCTGTTAGTGGGTCGATCCGCTCGACGGATTGATTTAGCTCGTCCATAACTCCTCTGTTGGTCTCCATGGGTTCGTACACAAGCGGGTCCTTTATTTTATCAATAGTATGGTAAATTTGTTTTCAATACCGATTCAGGAGCATCCATGTAACAAAGAGCCGGTGCACAGATCAGCCAGCGGGCATTCATTCAGTCGCTGGTTATTTTGTTTGTATTGATGATGATCGCGGGGCTTCTGACGCTCGCCATCCCTGCGGGACACTATACTCGCATCACTGTGGATGGACGTGAGACGATCGATCCCGCCTCCTTCCAAGTCGTGGTGAAGCCCGATTACCCGATCTGGCGCTGGCTCATCGCTCCGCTGCAGGTGCTTGGCAGTTCAAGTGGGCTGACCATCATTGTCATTATCGTCGTTCTGTTCTTTGCGGGTGGCGCCTTCGCCGTGATGGACAAGACAGGAACCTTGCGCGCCTTCATCGGTCGAATTGTGCGGCGGTTCAGCGGACGCAAGTACACGTTGCTGTGGATGGTCTCCCTGGCTTTTATGTTCCTGGGAGCAACGCTTGGAACCTTCGAAGAAGTCGTTTTGCTTGTTCCGGTGATGATCGCTCTTTCCTATTCACTCGGTTGGGACGCGCTGGTTGGTCTGGGTATGTCCATCCTTGCAACAAATATGGGATTCTCAGCAGCCATCTCGAATCCATATACCCTGGGTGTTTCCCAACAACTGGCAGGATTGCCACTTTTCTCCGGTGCCTGGTATCGCATCATTATATTTGCGGCCATCTATCTTATCTTTGGATTCTTCCTCTCGACCTATGCGCGCAAAATCGACCGCGACCCGAAAGAATCTCTCGTGCACGGCGAAGACCATGCTGAACGTGCAAAATATAAGAGCATGGATGTATCGTTGCTCAGCGATGATCCGAAGCAAAACCGCGCCATGAATTTCTTCGGCATCTTTCTCATACTCATACTTGTGACCATGCTCTCAGGCCCGTTCATCCCCGCCATTTCGGACTATGCACTTCCCATCGTCGGCATCCTCTTTCTCTTTGGTGGGGTGGGGGCGGGGTTCCTCTCTGGAGCAGGTTCGAAGACGGTTTGGAAAGGATTGCGTGAAGGATTGGGAGGACTCGCTCCATCCGTTCCACTCATCCTGATGGCGGCAAGCATCCGCTACATTATCGACAGTGGGGGAGTGACCGATACCATCCTGCATGCCGCGGCGGAACCTTTCACACATCTGGGTGCATTCCCGGCAGCGCTGGTGGTTTATGCGCTCGCGCTCGGCATCGAATTCTTCATCGCCTCGGGATCAGCCAAGGCATTTCTGATGATGCCCATCATCCTGCCGCTCGCAGACTTGATCGGCGTCACGCGTCAAACTGCCGTGCTCGCTTATATCTTCGGTGATGGATTTTCCAATCTTGCCTATCCCACCAATCCAGTCTTGCTTATCAGCCTGGGCCTTACCATCGTCAGTTATCCAAAATGGATCCGCTGGACTGCCAAACTCTGGTTGTGGGTAATACTTGCCACTGTTGCGTTCTTGGGGATTGCCGTGGCGATCCACCTCGGACCGTTCTAATGGATTCGCTCTTTCCTGAATCCTATGAGGCATCCCGCGCACGATTCCTACGGGATATTGAGCCGCTGCGCGCCAAGTGGGGATTTTCTCATCTTGAGACACATCCGCTAAAAAACTTTCCCGACCTGAGCATTGACTGGCTGTGGGCCGAGCCGGAAACAAAGGAAAATCTGATCATCCTTTCAACCGGTCAACATGGTATTGAAGGGTACGTCGGCTCGGCGATGCTAAAGATCTTCATGGATGAATTTGCGCCGCGCATCGATTCACACAATACAGGCTTGCTTCTCGTCCACGCGATGAATCCGTGGGGCATGAAATATGAACGTAAAGTCAACGAAAATGGCGTGGACTTGAATCGCAACTTCATTCTCAATGGTGTCTTCGACAAATCTATTAATCCTGATTTCCCAAAACTCAAATATTTATTGGCTCCATCTTACCCTGTGCGCTCCTTTGCCATCGAAAACCTATTCTTTGTAGGACGAACAATTAAAGCATTGCTTACCGAAGGAACTTCGAGCATAAGTAATGCGGCGCTGTTGGGCCAATACATAAACCCAAAGGCTATGTACTATGGTGGCGAAAAATGCGAAGAACAAACCGAAGTTATGATCGATCTCTTCCGCCAAGCGCTCGAGAAATATCAGAATGTGGTCCATCTCGATCAGCATTCTGGCTATGGTCCACGCTATTTGATGAGTCTTACGCTAGTCCCTCTTGAACCTTTAACGTCTGCTCAACTATCTTCGAAATTTAATTATCCGTTGGTGTTGAAAGGTGAAGGCATGGAGTTTTATGAAACGCACGGCGATATGTGCGCCTGCTTATATGAGTTGCGAAATGCGAAATTTCCTGACAAACATGTTTTCGCGACCGCCTTCGAATTTGGCACATACGGTGATTCGTTGATTCAACGCATCCACAGCCTGCGGACGATGGTCTTTGAGAGTCAACTTTATTGGCATGGAGCTGCGAACAAAGCAACAGAAGAAAAAATCCGCCATGAGTTTCGGGAGCTGTATTTCCTAGCTGAATCGAAGTGGCGCGAAAAAGCTGCAGCGGATTGCAGAAAGGCCTTCGAGGGAATACTGAATGCCTATGGGGTTGTGAATCAAGTATCGTGACAAGTGAAGAGGGGCAGGGGAGATAGTGGTCATTTGCGCGGCAAAGGATGGGTTATGCAATATAAGCATAGCCTGTATTTGAGAAATATTGATCGATGTATGCTTGCGCATCATCAATCGATAAACCAGGCACATCTAGCGCTTCGTATTTATGCATGTGAAAGGATATTTTCACTCCCTTGCTTTCAATGAACTTAATTACATTTCCTCTTTGGTAAAAAGATAAATCGTGTCCCTGTTTATCTTTCATAATATTGCATTTCAAACAGGCAGGAATGCAATTATTCACCGTCGTTCCTCCCTGATAAGCGGGAAGATAATGTTCAATCACCTCATAGACTCCACCGCAATATGCGCATTTATGATCGAAATATTCAAGTGTTTCCAGCCATTGTGCCATCGTCAAATCGTGTCTTGCGCCTGCTTGTCTTGCCCGGTTATTTTGCCCGCGTAGTCTTTGTTCCATAGTCCATTTTTTTTCATTACTTCCTCTTATTGAAAATTTCATCATAAGCAATATCGGCTTCTCCGCTTAAATGCGCATAGCGGTTTGTGGTGTCGATGCGACTATGCCGCGCAAGTTCCTGCGATAATTTCAAATTTCCTCTGGCGAGGTACGTCATGGTGACAAAGTAATGGCGGAAATCATGGATGCGAACAAGACTACGATCCACGCCAGCCTCTTCAATCCTGCCTTTAATGCCCTGCTTGGGATCGCCCTTGATCGCGGTCCACATGCCACTTGCACTGATAGGCTTTATTTTCCTTCTGGCACGTATATCATGACGGGCAAAAACAGGTTGGGATTTCAGGGGCAGGCGGGTGTTAGGTTCGATGGATGCACAGGCCGTGTGATATTCCCTCATTGCCTGGATGGAGCGATTTGAGAAGCGAATTACATCCTGCTTATCTCCTTTGCCTATAATAATAGCGCGGGCTTCCTGCCAGTCAATATCTCCGCGTTTTAGGGCACACGCCTCAGAGATACGCAAGCCGGTATCAACAAGCGTTAGAACAAAGGCGCGATCCCGCAGGGCAAGCAAATCACCATTCAGCCGACTGCAATATTCAATGACCTGCTCAATCGCTTCACGGTTAAAATTAACCACGCGTTTTCCTTGATTGCGTGTGTAGTGCCTGGTAATTCCATGTATTTCTGCCAAATCACCAGACCTGCAAAATGAGTAAAGGCCCAGGACTGCCGAACGCCATATCTGCTTTGTAGATGGTGAAAACCCTTTAATGGCTGCCAGAAAAGTTTCATAAGTTTCAACGTTAAGTGGGGCGTCCTCACCAACAATCAGCGTGAAGCGTTGAAGTCCGTAACGGTACGCCGTAATTGTGTTTGGAGAGAGGTCAAGAGTGTCAAGGAAGTGTTTTATTTGGGCTTGCACTGAAATGGTGTCCGTATTTTTCATGGGATATAATACTAATTATATCGAATGATTGAATGAGTGTCAAGGATTTTAAGATTAATGGCAAGCTGAGCCATCCCCCACTCATGGAGGACAGAAACTCATGAATTGTAAGAGAATACACACAACATGTGACGCAAGAGATGAGATTAATTCCGCAGCATGGTCTTTTCCGACCCTGAAGAATCGTCCACCTGCACTCCCCCACCCCGCTAGATCTCAGTTGTATGGCGAAAAACTATAGCCTCAATTTCCCGTTTATCAATTCATCCACGAACTTCCAGCGCTTCGTACGGGTATAGTCGCCATTTTCAGGGCGAAAATATTTTGCGTAATCCTGCCAGTTATCGACGATACCCATTGCATCCCTCGCCCCGTTGGCAAGATCATAACGGATGATCCTGTCTCTGGCGGACTTGGAAAGTTCATTGTCTCTCTCCCATCCAACGTACATGGTGACCGATTCCGCGAAATCCTGTTTAGCGTTGAAATACCAGTTAGAGCCCACAGGTTTATCCCCATAGAAATAGCCCGCGGCATTGCAGCCAGGCCGACGACCGCGACGGCCAGGTTTATCTTCGGGTCCATTTGGACCTGCATCCCAATTGCCAAGGATTCTCGCGCTCAGGGAGCGCAATCGATTGGTGGATCCGCCAGTGTATTTTACAAGGGACTCAGATAATTTCCAGTTGTAATTGGCATTCCATGTATGAGCGAGCTGGTGAACGAGTGTCCATGCAGTGAACGGCGCAGTCGCAGAGAGCGATATTCGATGCGCCAATGCCTCAGCCCCATATGAGCCAATGTCCGCTTTCTTTATGCTGATGCCGCCGATGTTACGAATAAACTTATCCTTGCCACCCATGGTCTCCGCGAGAAGATCAACAATCTTGGAGAGCATCTGCAATTCAGCCAAGGTCCATGTTCCAGGTCGCCATTGGCGTCCCTCTGCACCCCAGTCGGCGACCACATCCACTCGGAATTGTGACCTCAAGCGCTGCAATATCTCGTTTGCATGCTGGGACTCTGGTTTCCGAATCCCTCGGTCGCTCGCATCATCACCAACCTGGACTTCTCCCACTTCCTGCTTTGCCTTGGATCTTTGGCTGCCTTGATTCTTTGTGACGTTGGGTTTGAGTTTTACCTCTTTAGCAGAAGGCTTTTCCGCAGCAGGACGAGCGACATTCGGCAGCTCTTCACCATCCACAGAAACATCCCCTGGCGGAGGGACATCGCGTGAGGGCTCAAAGACGCCCGGTTGGGCCGCCAGTGTCATAACAACCCGGAACCCACATCGAGAGCCGCGAACGCCAGCATCGTTGGGAAGCTGTCCGCTGCGAAAGCTGCATCGTGAATTATTGGGATCATCCTGAAATGAGCTGCCGCGCACGACTCGTCGGATCTGTGGATTGGCATTCAGATCGTTCCGGTCATCATCGCTCCAAGGATATGCGTACCTCGGCGCGGCACGTCCTTCTTGTCCCCACAAACTACAGGTCCACTGCCTGACATTGCCCACAAGATCAAAGCATCCGAGCTCGCTTTGAGGAGGATATGTATCCACCGACGCGGGTTGAGATTTACCTTGATTGCACCTGGTTGGATCAAATCCATTTCCCCATGGATATATGTTCCTGGTGGAGCCGCGACAGGCCTTCTCCCATTGTGCTTCATTTGGCAGCGTATAATTGCGGCCTGTCTTCTGGCTCAACCACTGGCAATAAGCAAGAGCTTCATACCAGGTTACGCCCACCACAGGATAATTCTCCATTCCTTCAGGAGACCGTTGTCCGCTCCAGCCCATGTTGGGTGAAATCAATGTTCCAGTCTCGCGAGCAAATTGCTCGTATTGAGCGTTGGTTATCGGATATTTTCCAATTCGATAGGCGGGTAGTAACACCTGGTGCTGTGGTGTTTCATATTGAGGAACATCTTGCATAGGAGGACTACCCATTAAAAAAGGACCGGCTTCGACGAGTATGGTTTCGGGTTCAAAGAACTCTGCGGATTTCTCGCGACGGCGTGGATGCTTTTCGATCAGCTGAATCAATGGTTCAAGATCAAGATCAAGATCAAAGTCCGGGTCATTACGAAGGCGGAGCGCATTTAGGCGGGCAAGTTGGCTGAGGCTCTCTGGCAATGATTGACTTGGCGGCATCTCTGCACCCATGACCAGAATGGGGATCACCAGAATTTCAGCACGGCTCAGTGCAGCCTCTATTTCAAATCTCACAAAATCATCTGGATCCAGAATGCGCCTCTGCCCAACCTCATCTGTGATGTCTGCCCATTGCGGTCCTATGATCACCAACATAACATTGCACTGGCCGATCTGCCCTTCCAAAATGCCCGGAACGTCTGCCCCTATTGGAATGCTTTCGACATCCCGAAAAAGGCTTTGTTCTCCGAAGGCGGCCATCAGTTTTTCTCGAATATTTTTGACCATAGTACCGCTATCGGCGCGACGATACGAGATGAAGATTCTTGACTCACCTCCGGTACGGACTGGCGACTCAGTCCTTATCTCCGGTTTTTCGGAAACACGTGGATTCCTTTCGATAACTTGAGCCAGTCTTTCGAAGTCATGATCGAAATCCGGATCGTTACGGATAATAATGGCATTTCGATAGGTGAGTTCGGTAAGGCTTTCCGGCAATTCTCCAGCCGCAGGCATCCTTGCATTCAGCACCAAAACGGGAACGACAAGAATTTCACTGTGCTTCAGCCCGGTCTCGACTTCCAGCCGCGTGTAATCTGAGGGCTCAAAAAGACGTTTGTTTCCGCCCTGGTCTTCTACTGTTGCCCATTGTGGCCCAATAACAACGAGCATGACGGTGCAATCCCGGATTTCAGTCTCAAGGACAGTTTTGAAATCCACTCCGATCGGAATAGATTCGATGTCTCGAAACACCGCCTGTTCGCCAAATGTTCCCACCAGCCTATCGCTAATTCGATCAGTGACATACTTACTATCTGCGCGACGATAGGAGATAAAGATTCTGGTTTTGCCTGTAGTACGAAACGCTGGAGGAACGGCCGAAGGTATGTCAACACTCTGCGCCTCTCCGCCCTGAACCTGCACAACCTCGGGCTCGAGGATCGGACGCAGCAACGTCACGCCTGATATTTCAATGTCTTTATCCGTTCCAAAGACCCGGTCTAATAACTGGGAGGCCCTCCCCTGATCTCCATGTACCAATCTCTCCATGCCAAGGGCATAGTCAACGAGCGGAGAATATTCCTGCAGTTGCCCGGATATCGCTTCAGTCAAACCTGCAATACGGAGCAGCTCGGAGTCCCCCACCCGGGATGGATCGGCAATCTTTGATGCGATATCACGGGCGACCCGTTCGGGCTCCGTGTGAGATAATGCCGTCCAAACTTGTGCTTCCGCAATATCCTGTTCATCAGGATCATCCTCATTTGAGTTTGCTAATATATACTCCTGCAGGAATCCTGAAAGCTCGCTTAACCTTGGGGCGCCGAATCTACGATTTTCTCTTAATTCATTCAGGAGAATCGTGCGGATCGATAGCTCCATTTCGTACGTTTCATGACTGATCTCACGACATAACGGAGAAAGGAGAATATCAGAAACGGCTGTCCACGGAATTTGAGGCAGAAAACTGGCCCAGATGCGGTAGAGCAGATCGGGAGTGAGAACCAGAGGAAAAGCAGCATGACAGGCTAAATCCATATGCAGATTGCCAAAGCGTTGAACGAACGAAACAATTCGCTCTTTGGCTTGCCTCTCACTCAATCTGCTTGTTCGAATCACGTTCCTCACTTCATCCATGCGTATGATTTTTCTCCATATACATAGCGTCCGCGAAGTGTATTAATGGCGTCATCCAGGCCGCGACGGCTCATATCAAACATGGGGACATTGCGTGCGATTTGTTCAGCAGATGTATCGGGCCAGCGAAAATTCGGCAACGGGTTGATCCAGGCAAATCGTCGCGCGTATTGCTTAAGCTTCTGAATGAACACATTCGTCTGCTTCACCCGTTCTTCATCGAAATTTCCCCGGGCGGCACCGCCATCACTCACGATCAACAGCGCTGTATATTGATCGAAGCTCATGAACACATCCAGAACTGAGCGAGCGGTCAGCCGCGAACGATCTGTATACAGATACTCGGCCGGATAATCATGAAAATAATAGACATTGGTCTGTTGCATGAGTCCGCCTCTGTGTACAGCATCGATGAGTTGTCGTGACAGAGCATGAAACGGAACCATGGAGCCGCCCTGATCGACTAACAATACGAGTTCGGCCCGGTTCAACCGACGCGGGACGAGGACCGGCTCCCTGAATAGACCTTCCCGGCTGATTTTCTCGACCGTGGCGTCAATATCCAGTTCAATGGCAGGGCCTTCCCGGACCGGGCGACGCAGGTAGCGGGAGCTTTGTTTCATTTGCCGATGGGTCACGGGAAAATATTCGGTCAGGAGATTATATTTGGGGCGGTCCCAATTTATGTTACGCTGTCCACGCCGGATGGACTGCACGATGGGTGATAAATCCCCGGTCTTTACTTGAAGCGATGGATTGCGGGCAGCACCTACCTGTGCAGGAGTCTGTGCGGACAAGTCCGACTGTCCGGTTGCTTGTGCTTCCGCTGCCGTCTCCTCAGATTCCTTCGGCGATTTAACAGATTCTTCAGACGAACCTAATCGATCAGATTGAATGAACACCTGATCAAACAATCGGTCAAAAAGGACTGAATCCTCCTCAGATGATACCCATAAAGATTTACATAATCTTCGAAGGGAATCCTGATCCGAAAGACCGATGCCTGTCTGTAGCGAACGCAGAAGCGCTATGTATTCGCTGATGCCCAGAGGCAAGCCATGCTCTCGAAGGCGATCAAACAGATCATAGAGCGGCAGGGTGATACCTTCCATTATTTGGTTTCGACATCCTGCTGCAAATAACGAAAATGATCTTCCCAACGTTTCAGCAACACTTCTGCAAACGGCAATGTTCCATTCAGCTTTGCAAGTGCTTCATCTTCCTTATACTGGTTCAATACTGCGAACCAGTCGAGTAGTTCACTGGTGCTCACCTTCTTGCCTGCCCTGCCTTTATCCTGGTCCATACGATCCCGAAGCTGCATGAAACGATTGACGGATGCATCCACCAATTTTTTGGGGGCGTCGACAAAGTGAGCATTTATGATGTTCACCAATTCTGCGGGCGTTGGAAACTCAATATAATAGAATATGCAGCGCCTCAAAAAGGCATCAGGGAGATCCTTTTCATCATTGCTGGTGATGATCAATATGGGCGGATATTTGGCACGGATTTCGTCTCCCGTCTCTTCAATTACAAAGCGTTGTTCATCCAGTTCCAACAGCAGATCATTTGGAAAGTCGATATCCGCTTTATCGATTTCATCGATGAGTACAACGGCTCTTTTCTTGCTTTGGAACGCCATTCCCAAACGCCCCATCTTGATATAAGACCGGATGTCATCATTTCCTGCCGGAGTTTCCGTACCTGCCCGTATCAATTGGGCGTCGTGGAGGCGACGTACCGCATCATAAACATAGAGACCATCACGGGCGCGGCTGGTCGACTTGATATGCCATGCAAAGTAAGGCAGCCCCAGTTCGTACGCGACGGCCTTCGCAAGACGTGTTTTTCCTGAACCCGGATCGCCTTTGATCAACAGCGGACGTTTTTCAAGGAAAATCGCCAGATTCACCACATCCCTAAGTTCATCGGAAGGCAGGTATGGATAGAGTCCATGCTTCTCAAAATCCTCGATCGGTGGTTGGACCTTTCCTGTATATGTCAAACCTGGAGTTGATCGTTTCATTGTGCTATTTTTTCTCCTTCCCAAATCAAACCACAGTAGTCATAGATCTGCTCATAAACAAGATTGGGAACGCCATTCTCGGTCGCGGCGAGCAGCTCGTCTGCATTTACCTTGTCCGGCAAGAGTTCAAGGGCACTGCCAATCCATTCATCCAACACTTCGGCGGGGAACTTCCCCGTTGGCGGCAACTTCAAAGGAGCACTGGAATTCGGTATATCCACCGCCTGATCGAGCAGCGTCACCGGGGATTCGCAGACATGACCGTCAAAATCAACCAGGAATAGCAGCAGGTACCTGTTGGTTTGATTTTGCCTCTGCCGAGCCGTGGTAACGATGGGCTTCCAAAAATTCTCGAGCCAGGATGCCAGCAGACCTGGAGACATATAGTCCACCGTAGTAAAAACGAAGATGACATCCTGGGTCAGCCACCATTGGCAAACTTTTTCAGCCAACAGAGTGCTATCTGTGGCAGGCGACAAACCCATATGCTTTGCTAGTTGACGCCACAGAAATCGGAATTCCTTTCCAACCCCATCTCCCGCTGCGTCAATGATGATTCGCTGTGCGATGTCCCAATCATTTTTGAAATGGATCAAACGGCGGGTCAGAGATCTCTGTCCATGTCCGGGCGGCCCATGAACGAGGAAGGCCGCAATTCGGTTCTGGTCAATGGTGTTCCGGAACAGTCTCATCTGGGGCGTAAAATCGAGCGTAAGCAGTTTCTCGTCGAGTTTTCCTTTCTGAAGAGGCGTCATCGGGGAAAGGAGCTGTGTCGATGGTGACAATTCCTGAATATCGTGAATATCACTCAGCAATTTCGTCAGTGCTTCACGTCGACCATCGCCATCGGGGTATTTCATCCGGAGGGTGGCAAGAAAGATGGGAAAAACTGGTTGCCCCTGAATGGAAGGCGCCGTTAGGAAATCCGCCAGAAAAAGATCCACCAGTAGTTTGGGATTTGGCGCTTTGCTGACATAAATGAGATAGGCTTCCAATTCCTTCGTCACGAAAACATTTCGCAGGTTCTCATAACTCACGAATTCGTCGCATTCCAAGAGTACATCACGGCAGCGATTGATAAGGTCACCTGGTAAATTCATCGGGAACTCGGAGTGTCTATATAGTTTGACAATGACTAGCTGGGGAATTCCGGTGCGGGAGTCCCGGGAAAATTCGGTGAGACAAGCGGCTTAACTCGTCCGCGATTGATTCCCATGAGCACGGCTTCCGCAGCTGCCTCGACGGATAGACCCACCAGACTGATGTAAACGATCTGCGACAATAATCCTTTGAGTTCACACTCCCGCACTTTTATTGGAAGGAGAATTCCTCTTTCGCCGGTTGGGTCCTGAGAAAAGGCGGCGTTCCATTCGGGTTTTGTGTATCGGGAGGCCAGATAATCGGGAGAGAGAACAGCGATCGTGCGCTCGGAATTCGTTGACGCATTGTCCATATCGGCTACGAAATTTCGGCCGGGGCGGAAGTCCCAGGCTTGAATGACCGTGGTATATCCCGAATTTTCGAGCTGCCAGGCGATCCATTCTGCCCAGTTCTTATCGTTCCGGTTGTAGCTTATGAAAAAATCGACCTTCCCGGTTTGCGCGGCATTTTCCCCGTTCGTGACCGGTGACGGAGGTTCCCCTTGAGTTCCTTGTTCCTTGGTCGCTGACTGATTGGCCGGCGCTTTGATTTTTTCTTCAGCCTCTCCCCTGCCTGCGGAACTCGGAACGGCCGGCCCGAAGGACGCTGTAAGCTGCGAGGCCAGGTTCTCCAACCGGGCATGGCGGTCATCATCCTGGTCAATCTTGTCGGTCAGAGCAAGCAACATCAATACCAGTGCATTCGAACCATCGCGATGTCTCTTGTCATGCAAATAGGCGACCGCACTGTCCACCCTGCCAATCAAACTATCTGATTGCGGAACGCTGTCTCGCCACGGAGCGATCCTCTTATCCAAGAATAGATCACGGAGTCCACGATTGGTTTCAAATGGCTCGCAATCTGCCAAGATCTCCCGCAGAGCTATAACCAGGTGAGATGGGATACCTGCCATGTTTACCTCTCTAGTTGGCTGTGACCGGCAAAAAAACGTTAAGGCGGATTATAACCGTTAATGTCGGAATTAACTATTTTGTTCTATTGAAGGACTCGATCTCCCCCACCCCGTCACCAGATCATCGCCGCCTCGGGGACAGATTGGCGCGGCAGCAGCTTGATCGCATTCTTTTGGCAAAGTGCGCGGCACACGCCGCATCCATAGCAGGTTGTAGGATCGATGACCACCTTCTTGTTGTTCGACGAATAGCGGATCGCTCCATACTGGCAGCGCCGCATGCATTGGCGGCAGCCATTGCAATCATCAACTGAAACATCTGCCACCCACTCTGCGCGGAACATGACCGGATAATCACCGCGGGCGTGTGTAATGCGATATGCCATGCAGTCCTGGTCACAATTACAGAGTCCGCCGATAAATGGTGTCTTAAACGTCCACACCGAATGGACGAGTCCTTCCTTGTCAAGCTTGCGAATGGAATCCAACGCTTCTTCTTTCGTTAATAACTCCAAACTAAATGAATCATCGAGCGACTCCATGAGCTGCTTGTCGAGTGTCAAGCCGTAACAATAACGTGCATTCATATTGCCCGTTGTCACGCGCCGGCACACGCAGGGAAGCCTGACCGCCCCTGCGACGATTTCGAAGATTTTTTCCACATCTTCCATGGGCACAACTTGCCCATAATGATCCGCCTTTTGCCGATGCGTCAATATTGGTTTTGCCAGGGACATCAATGGTGTTTTGCGGATCCTGTCCAACTGTTTGATGCTTTGAGGAACGCGCTTGTGGAAATCGTTCAGGAACTCAGCCGCATATCTGCGACGATCATGCTGATCGAGCAACTCAAGCGAATAATTTTCCATCGCCAGGTACCACTTCTTCCCCTCTCCGTGTTGCGTGCAGAATTCACACATAGACGCCTCCTGTCCTTGTTCCAAGTATATTCAGGCAGTGCAGAGTTCAAAAGTGACATTATTCCGTGATTCAAAATAAAAAAACGGGACCAGTGACTGATCCCGTTTACAAACGTCTTGACTCTTCTACCTCCGTTGGCGCCGCATTTGTGCACGAGCGGTTACAGTTGGTCCTTCTTCCCTGGCGAATGTGCGCATGAACAACCAGTATACGGTCAGGAAAATTACGATCAGGAATGTTCCCACATACAGGAACATCGTTATCGGCAGTGCCGAATCAGTACCGGCAAACAATCCGTGCAGCGTTGTGCCGAGATACCCAACGAGACTCAAGAGATGAATGGCTCGGAATGCCTTCGATCCGATTTGTTGGCGAAGATAAAAGGTAAGCGTGACAAGCAGCATGATATAGAAACTGATGATGCCCAGCCCCACCCAGAGCGGACGGTATGTGTCGGTAAACGGGATGAGGATCTGAAAAATACTGAACGGCAGATATTTATCAAATAACAACACGGTCACATGCAGAACAACAAAGCCCAGCCCAACCAATGAGAGGTGTTCGTGGAAATCATAGGTGAAGGTATTCTCCAGAATCGGTTGGATGATTCGACTCGGAATGGCGAAGCCCCAGACCATGGATAGCCAGAGCAGGAAATAGCCGGTCAGTCCCGAGGCTCGAGTGACATACCACCAGACTTGAACAGAGTCCATCCCAAGCAGCGACTGAACCTTCTGTGTAAAGGGGACTCCGCCCAGGACCCCTCCCCATACAATGGCACTCAACATGCCACCAAAGATCGCGCTGATCAATAGAATATTTGCTATGGGTTTACGAAGTGATGCAAGTTGATACGAAAACGTCCGTTGCTGATTCATAAACATAATCCTTATAGTTTGACGAACCGACCAGATTTCCCCTTGAATCGACTGCGATAAATGTTGCGTTCGAGCTTGCCCCTATAAGCTTCGAGGTTTCCCTCGATCCACCGATCAGGAGCACTTTGGCGTACACATCTGCTTCGATAATACATGGACAAATAACAGTCACGCTAAGCCACTGGGTCTCGGCGGGTTCACCTGTGCGTGGATCGATCAAATGATGCTGCACTCTTTCGCCATGGCTCCAGGATCGCTTCATGATTGATGAAGTGGCGACGGCCTCAGATGGGATATGGAGTTGAGCGAGCATTTGCATTGGATTACGCGGGTCTTCGAGATATACATCCCAATCCATTCCATCTGACGGCTGACCGATGAACAGGATGTCACCACCCGCGCTCACCCCACAAACATCCACATACTGGTGCAGCAGATTTGCGGCTTTTTCCACGATCCAACCTTTGGCGATCCCACCAAGATCGATTTCCAGTCCATACGGTAAACGGACGCTCTTATCCGCAAGATCAAGGCTCATATCGTGGAAGGCGGGCCGTGACGGCCGCGTTGATACGGGAGAATGACTCACGCCGCCGTTCGCCCTGATATCATCCATGCTGCGATCATAGCCGGCCCGCTTCAAGTCTGGCAAAATGGATGGATCAAATATGCCATGTGTCTCCCTGTGATATTTTACGGATAACTGCAGCATCTCCATAAGATCATCGGATACTGTCAGCCACTGACCTGCTGAGCGATTAAGTTCGGTCACTTCGCTCGCGGGAAGAAAGCGACTAAAGCGCTGTTCACACTCATCGATGAAGGATTTGGCTGCGTGCATGCCTTCAATCGCAAGCTCCCCCTCTGCTGCCAGCATCACCGTTGTGTTCATGGCACGGAATTCAATGGAACGGATCATGAGCCACCTGTGCTGAAGAATGGACGCGATTGGTTTCGCCGCTGAAAACCAAACGTAGGCTGATTTTGGAAAGTATTATCGCCGGGTTGAAAATCGGAAAGTGGTTGCAGGGGTTCCAGTGTGGGCAGTGGCGCGGCGGCATCGGAAGCCAATGAGTTCGACTGGTTCGGTTTCGGCGCGTGTGCAAGCAGAATCCAGCCGGCCAAAAAACTAATTATGCTGGTGACGGTGATCCAGAACCGTAGTCCAAGTTTGAGAAGTTTCATTTCACCTCTTTATCTATTGATTAATAAATATGCGGCCGTCGCTGGTTACTCGTATTAAGCCGCGTTGCTGCAAAGCAGATAAAAGCATTTGAGCCTGCTGTATCATTTGCTGATCTGCCTGGACTTGTGCGTTAGCCTGCGCCAGCTGACTTTGAAGTTGCTGTTCACGCTGCTGGTATTGCTTCTCGTGGTCCTGATATTGGGAGATCAGGCTTTGCAGTTGAGCGATCTGAGCTGTTTGATCTGATGAATTCGAATTTGAGACATTTACAGCCGAAGCAGGCGAACTCGATACAGGACTGCTGTTTTTATTGAACAAAGCCGCCCCACCCACCGCAAAAATTGCCACGCCAACACAGGATGTTATTACAAGAGCTGCCAACACAGCCACAATGGATTTTTTCATAACTCTCTCCATAATTTTCTGTGAAGTATACAGATGCAAAGTGACAAACAAGTGAAAATATTGTGTGCAAATTGTGTTGATTGAAGAGCAAGGGTC
>JBGPNQ010000057.1:0-19660 GCA_041487615.1 Anaerolineae bacterium | reverse complement strand
TCTTTCAACCCGACCTTGACGCCGACCGCCTCCCAATACTCCTTGGCCAGTTCATGCAAGGCGGGATCGCCCCACTGGATGGCATAGATGAGATTGATGAGCAGCGGCTTTCCGTCAGACCTCAGCCGGAAGCCGTCGCTCCCTTTCTTAAGTCCGATGTCATCCAAAAGCGTGTTGGCCGTAGCAGGATCATACGCGATGTCTTTGGTGAACCACTCGGGCTTGGCGAACGAGACCGTCCGGTGAACCGGGACACCCTGGGTCGGCTCGCACAGGCTGAAACACAAGGCCTTATTAATCTCATCTCGGTTCAGCGCTAACGACATGGCGCGATTCCAGCGCGGGTCCGAGAAAAGCGCAGCGAGAACGGGGTCTTTGTGAGTGGCGTTGAAAACGTAGGTGCGTCCATTGCTGGCACCCTCGGCCATCTGAATGTCATAATTGCCCTTGTCCTGGTTCTGCTGGAAGAGCGGCAGACTGCCGATCTGCAGGGATTGGGCCTTATACTGGATCTCGCCGTTGATAATCTTCAGCTCGAATAGCTCATTTTCGGCTGCATAGACTTCCTCGACTTCGTCGATGTACGGCAATTGCTGTCCGGCTGTGTCAACTTTATAGTAGTAGGGATTGGGCACAAATAGCTGATGCTCTGGCGTCTCGTCAACCTTGATCCAGGCCTCAAGTTTGGGCAGGCCAAACTGGTGGTTGGCGTCCTCCCAGTCGCTGTAGTACAGAGGGATGAATTGCGCAGTCCAGGATTCGAAGCCTGCAGCTTTTGCTTCTGTGTCGGCGTTCGGATTGTATTTGGGAAGCTTATCCATCAGAAAGTGCTTGGGTGCCCACTCGTGCGTGTAAGTGGTGGCCAAAAGCGTGGTAAACGCGGGTGCCGGCGCGGCAAATTTGAACTTGACGGTCACATCGTCAACCGCCTCTACTTTCATTGGTTCGCCGCCATAGACCCAGAAATTGGGTACCTCGGGATAAAGATCCTTATTCAAGACAATGTCTTCCCACCAGAAGACGATATCCGCGCTGGTGAAGGGCTGACCATCTGACCATTTGTGGCCCTTGCGCAACGTGATGGTGAGTTCTGTGTAGTCACTGTTCCACTCGAACGACTTTGCCATATTCGGAACGATGGTCTGCAGATCATCCGCAAACCGCAATAAGTTTACATGCCGTACACTCAGCCATTCAGAGTTGCCAGCTTCCGGGGCAATGGACGCCCCACTGAGGCGGCCGCCATAATGGCCTATATCGTTATAGGGCACAACCACCAGTGGTTCTTCGGGCAGGCGCTCTGCGAGCGGCGGCAAATCACCTTTTGGCAGAAAGCCATATTGCGCCAGTCGGTCGTCGAACTTGTCACGGCCGGTAAATGTCATGGTGCAGTTGGCTGCCGCCTCTAACTCTGCAACTTCATATTGTTCTGGGTACGTGCCGGCCGTAACACCCTGCATATCTGCCATGGTAATCGCTGGGCAATTGACAGGACCGGCCGGTTCGGTAGCTGCTGGCTCCGTCGCCACCGGTGCTTCGGTAGCTTCGGCAGTCGCCGGTGCCTGAGTAGCAGTCGGGGCCGCTGAGGCACATGCCGAAAAGACCAGGGCAAAGATCGTGAACAACACTATCAGTAAATAGAATCTTTTATGGGGCATCTTCTCCTCCAGAGAATTAATCGATAATAGTGATTCGAACGGACGGTGATCCGAATGTGTGTCTACTCTTCTGTTCTGCTACCCTCCCTTCTTTTGATCAACTCTGCTGATCTTCCCAGCCTGCCACGTAGCCCCACACTCCTCATGTTCGGGAGCCAGGAGATGGGCAGAGTCAAGCAAAAAGCTGACGTTCCGTGATCTTGTGGGGAAGATCTGGGTAAGGTTACGCGCTAATCCTTGCCCGGTTGAGAAAAACTCCTTAAAAGCGTTGACAGTCATGCGCATATTTGCTATAGTTATCATGACAACTGACATCATAATCATCATATTAGCATCAGATGAGGCAAATGTCAACAAGATATTTACATAAGCTTATAAGTCATCATAATATCTTGCAACCAACATGGAGTTGAATGCTCAAATCAGCCAAATCCGAACGCAAAACACTGACCGAGATCGCGCACCAGGAACTACGCCAGGCGATTATAGGTGGCACCTTTCGGCCGGGAAGCCAGCTCCCTACTGAGGCTGAGTTGTGTGAAATGCTCGGAGTTTCTCGTACGGTGGTTCGAGAAGCCCTGCGTGTACTGGAAGACGATGGATTAGTTGCTCGTCGTCATGGTGTGGGTACATTTGTTCGAAACCACCCTATCCTTAAGAACCTGAACTTTAACTTTGGCATTACGGAAATGATCGAATCGGCTGGCCTCAGGTCAGGCACAAGCCATTTGTCGCTCCAAAAAGAAACTGCGGACAAGGAAAAAGCTGAACAATTGCGGGTGGATCTGGGAACACCTCTTATCACTGTTCAACGTGTTCGCACCGCCGATGGGCGCCCCGTGGTTTTTTCGTTGGACACGATGGCAGAGTCGCTCGTTCAGCGAGCTGGATTTGATCCACAATTGCTGCTAACCGAGTCGATTTACCGCCTATTGCAGAAATCCTTGGGCCAAGTAATTGAGTATGGTGTCGCACGCCTGTTACCAGTAGCAGCTCCTCCTCTCGTAATCGAGAAATTGGAATTGCCACCCAACGCACTGGCCCTCTATATCGTTCAAACAGACTACTCCTCGAGTGATGAACCTTTGGTGTATTCGTGTGAGTATCACCTGCCAGATGCATTTGACTTTATTGTGTGGCGGCGCGGTCCAAACAGATTGCAGGATTCATCCAATGATGGTGCAAAATGAACCCAATCACTTTCAGTACGCTCGCCTGTCCCGATTGGCAAATTGAGACGATCATCGCGAAAGCGGTTGAATACGGGTATGACGGTATTGAATGGCGTGGTGGGTCAGAAGGTCATGTTCAGCCAAACATGCCTGCCACAAAAAAGGCGTTGTTACAACAAAGATGTTCCGACGCAGGATTGATGTCGCTTGCGGTAACTTCTTATACAAGTTTCGTTTCCAACTCCGCCGAAGAACGACAGGCCAATGTGGATGAATTGCGGCGTTACGCGGACCTTGCTGCAGAATTAAGCGCAGTCTATGTGCGGGCATTTTTGGGGGAGCTTCCTCAAGGCGCACATATTGATTCATCTATTTATGACAAAATCTCAGATTGCTTGAACGCTGCCTCGAGGTATGCCGATTCGGTTGGAGTGAGAATTGCAGTCGAGCCGCACGATGATTTTGTACGCTCCTCAGCGATCGTTCCCGTCTTTGATCAAAATAAATCTCACTCTGCTCTTCGCGTTATCTGGGACCTTGGCAATACATTTGCTGCAGGTGAAGATCCAGCAGAAGGATTCGATCTATTGAAAAACCGCCTCGCCTACGTTCAAGTCAAAGACGGAAAAGGACGCGCACCCAACTGGCAACTTTCTTCTTTGGGGGAAGGCGATGTGCCATTAAGTCGGGCCTTTGAATTGTTAGTGGCAAACGACTATCGAGGCGCGTTCAGCGTGGAATGGGAACATGCCTGGCACCCCGAACTGGACCCACCGGAGATTGCTTTGCCCACTGCGTTGCGAACGGTTCAGGAGTTATTGACCTTGGCACAAACGGAGTCGGCATGAACGTAGGTAGGACATATGCACCGGAGTGGCATGATTATTTGGATCTACTTACAGGCCGACACGTCCGGCAGTTGACGAACTCGCCAGCCGAAGACTATCATTTGTACTTTTACAATCCATCGGTCACGCCAGATGGCAGGTACTTAATTTTCTTTTCAGAGCGTACTGGAGTAAGCAATCTATTTCGGTTGGATCTCGAGAGCGGACAGATCGTGCAACTGACAGATGCCCGACCTGTGCGCGCAGAGTATTGGCCGTTTACGGAGGCAATTAAGGGAGTGAGTGCATGTTTGCCTGCAATTGGCAATCATGGTCAGGAAGTTTTCTACTTTGAAGGAACAGATTTGTTTGGGGTTGATATCGAAAATCTGAAACAACGACATCTCTTGAGTCTGCCATCTGACCGTCGGCCGTCGATGCTGCAAGCAAATGCAAAAGGTGAAACGCTGGTCTTTGCCACCTGGGACGAGGCATTGTTTATGGAACGCTCACAACGCGCCTATGCTGGAGAGAAATTCCCAGATGAACATTTCTTTCAGGAAACGACCAGCACGTTGATGCGGGTGGACTCAATGACGGGACAGGCGGAGGAAGTTTTGTGCAAAGAAAAACTCTGGATTAATCACGTGCACGTCAATCCGCATAATCGCGATCTCATTTTGTTCTGCCACGAGTACAGTGCATCCCCGGATCGAATGTGGCTGCTCAATGTCGCAAATGGGCAATGTGCCCCTATCCCCGGACAGGGCACGAACGAATGGTACGAGCACGAATTTTGGAGCCATGATGGGCAGCAAGTCTGTTTTCATGGCGGCTTACTAGGCGATAACACACAAGGTTTTTGTGGCTGGTGTTCACCCGACGGTGCAAACTATATCAAGGCTTATCATTCCACATCAGGTCGGGCTTATGCCCATTACAACCTGCACGTCGATGGGCAAACAATGGTCACCGATGGAGAGGCACGGCCGGGCTGCATCTCCAAAGTGTATTTGCAGGATGGGAAGCAAGAATTCGAAGTGCTTTGCCGACACGACTCCTACACATTCGGCGATGATCAACGCTGCCATCCACATCCGTCGTTCACGCCAGATGGCAGGCAGGTGATCTTCACCTCAAATCGAACTGGTACTAGCAACGTCTATCTCACAGATTGGGATTAACGTTATGAAATTTGGATTTATTACTACCGAAGGCGGCGCATATTTCAAAGAAGCTCTCGAAGAAGCCATCTATGGTGAAGAGTTGGGATTTGATTCAATCTGGCTCGAAGAGCATCATGGTATTCGTAATCATTACTGGCCTTCGCCACTAATGGCGCTTGCCGGTATTGCGACCCGCACCACGCGTGTAATGCTGGGGACTGACATCATGGTATTGCCTTTTTATCATCCTGTCCGCGCTGCAGAAGATCTGGCGGTGTTGGATGTGATCTCCGGTGGGCGGGCCATTTTCGGAGCAGCCATTGGTTATCGCCCGCCGGAATTCGAACTGTACGATATTAGCCTCGAGGATCGCGGCGCGCGTTATGTAGAGATGCTCAAAATCATCCGTGCACTTTGGACGCAGGATCATGTGGAATACGATGGGCGATTCTTCAAAATCAAAGGCTGCATAGAGCCAAGACCGACACGTCCCATTCCTATTTGGCTGGGTGGTTGGGGCGAGCTATCACTGAAACGCGCAGCAACCTTGGGCGATGCCTGGGTTCCCGGACCCACTGCCAATTTGGAAAAATTACTAAATGCGCAAGGACAATATCGTGCATTCCTGAGGGATGCCGGAAAGGATCCGGCAGATACGGCGAATCCGCTCACTCGCGAAGTGGTCATCGCAGAAACGCGCGAACGCGCATGGGAACTTGCTGAAAAGTACGTCATGGTGAATTATCGTGATGAATACGGCGGTGGCTGGAAGCATCCACTGATCGGCTCACAAGATCGGACTCCGGTAGCGCTCGAATCTCTTAGCCGCGATCGATTCGTTGTAGGAAATCCAGATGACTGCATTTCCCAAATCAAACATTTCGTAGAAACTTTTGGCGTGGATCACCTAATCTGTCGCCTCTACTTTGCAGGGATGCCGCATGCTCATATCATGATGGAACTCAAGCTGTTGGCCAAGGAAGTAATTCCAGCCTTTCGGTGAACTCAAATGGATCATAACTTTCCAGCCCTCGATTTTCAGCTCTCACCCTACACCGGTTGGACTCGTGCTCATTGGGAATACATTCTGGCGCGGATGACATACGGCTACGCTAGGATAACCGAGCAGTCTGGTTCGCCCGCTCGAGTGCTATACCCAGATGATCGACGGGGTCTACCTGATGCAGTAGATGCAATTGAATCGTTTGCGCGTATCGCCTCTGCCTGGGGTGCATGGTTACGCAATCCTTCCAACCCCGCCACGCTGACATTTGAAGTTCACGAGATAAACGTGGAAGTATTGCTTCATGATGCATTGTTGGATGGTACAAACGCTTCCAACCCTTATACCTACTGGGGCGATATTACTCACCTGGATCAGCGTATTGTGGAGAGCGCGGACATTGCCGTTGCCATATGGATGAGCCGCGAGCGTGTTTTCAACAAAATGACAAAAGCCGAACAGGAACAGATCATGGACTGGCTTGTGCAGGTGGATGGCAAAGGCACGTATACCGACAATTGGATCCTGTTCACAGCCATGGTACAGGCCGTGCGGCACCAGTTGGGATTTCCTTCTCCAGTAGATGACCTGGATAATCGCCTGCTGCAGATCAGGGAATTTTATCGCGGTGATGGCTGGTATGTAGATGGTCCAGGAGATGAATTTGAGCTGTACAACGCCTGGATGTTTGGATGGCATTATTTCTTGTGGACATGGATCGATGGTGCCCGCCGTCCTGACCATCGTCAGCAGGTTTTGGAGCGCGGTCGATCATTTATTGATGGCTTGTTGCACTTCTTTGGTGCCAATGGTTCCTATCCGGCTTGGGGCCGCTCGATTGTATATCGGTTTGCCGCCCTCGCTCCGTTTGCCGTTGGCCACTTCCTCAAAATCGCGCCGGATGATCCTGGATTGCTTCGCCGTGTTTCCAGCGGAAACATTCGCTATTTCTACGATCATGGCTTTTTGGATTCTGATGACCATTTTGTCAGACAGGGCTATCACGGCGATTTTGCAGCAGCGGGCGAAGCGTATATTTCACCCGGTTCCCCCTATTGGTGTTGTCATGGTCTTTTCGCACTGACGTTTGATCGCGATGATCCGTTTTGGACGGCAGCCGAAACCGCTCTCCCGGTCGAGCGCGAAGATTTCGAATTGGCGTTACCGGCACCAGGGTTTGTGGTCTCCGGACGACGCGAAACCGGCCAGGTACTGCTGCTAAACAGCCGCAGTGGACAGGAACATGATGCGCCGCGGCATAACTATACTTCCAAGTATGGCAAGCTGGCGTATAGCACACACTTTCCCTTTAACGTGATTCCAGTCCGCGGATCGTATGCGCCAGATGCAATGATTTCCCTGTCACACGATGGGCAAACATTCGGACATCGAACGCATACTCGAACGGGTGATGTCGCGCCCGGCTTCACGTGGTCCAAATTTGATGAGGTGTTGCAGGATGAATTGCAGCCTCTGTGGGTTGCAATCCTCCTGTGGAAAGATGTACAGATTCGATTAACCGTCATCCGTCCCACACTTCCTGTCATGGCTTTTGAAGCCCCAGGTTCGCTCGGTTGTGAAAAAGCCATCTCGATAATTCGCAGCTCTGATCCATCGGCTGGCTGGGAATATGCAGAGGCAGACGGCCGTGCCATCGCCATTCGGCGGCTGATTGGGTATGACTCTCAGCGCACAAGCGCTCCATTTCTCGATCAATCGAATATCAATCTTGCTTACACCTACTCGGAGCAGCCAGTCATTTATGAATCTCAAGCTGGTGTAACGGCTCGCTGTCTGGCAGCTGCATCGCTCATCCGTCCATCTCCATTTGATCCATTGCATGAGTTTGCGGGAATTGATGTGGAAGTTGAAGCTCCCGAGATCTTTCGCGTGACCCTGCCTGATGGCAGGCTGGCTTTCGTAGCTCCTGGTGAAACTGTACCAAAACAGCTGCGAATGAATGGACTCGAAGTGGAAGGACCTTGCGTACGTTACGTCCAGATAACAGCTGATTTGAATGAAGTGCGTGGGTTGGGGATCACGCATATCGCCGATGTTGCCGATTTTTCCGGTTCAGCCGCGTTCCGTCTCCGACGTTCAGCCAGTGGCGCAATACATGTGACAACCAATACTGGTGTTTCACTGGCTGATCAATGGTTGCGTGAACAGATGCACTGCGTCGAAGTCCAGACCCTGGACCATCAATGGGTGAATGTAACGGCTCTCTGTCAAAATGGTTCGATCCCGCTGCGCGTTGTGCAGGAATGGTGTGACTATAACCAGCGAACCCTGGTGGATTTTCGGATGAGCGCATGAACCATCCTCTCGATTTGACAGTCATGATGTATCACTATGTCCGTGATCCAGGGGATGATGCGGAAGCGGGTTCTGGAATAACTGGAATGTCAACTCAGGCGTTTGAGACGCAGCTGGATGCCTTGTCCCGGCGGTATACGTTTATCACGTGGCCAGATGTGCGAATGGCTCTACAAGAGCGAAAGCCATTGCCAGGTTCCGCATGTCTGTTGACGTTTGACGACGGTATCCGCGATCACTATGTCAATGTTTTCAGAATTCTGCGTGACAGAAATTTTTCCGGTTTGTTTTTCATCCTGGATCGTTTTGATGAGGATGGATTAATTCTTGCTCACAAGATTCATTTCTTACTGGCAGAGTTGGGTCTGGCAGGATTGCGCGAGGTGATTTGGGAAAGATTGAATCCAGCCCAGAGAGAAAAGTTCAAGCAAGCTGAGAACCGATATCAACTCAAATATCCTGGCACTTCAATCGACAGCCGAATCAACCTGCTGAAAGCTGTGCTTCAGCGTGACCTATCTACTGAAGTAAATCCGTTGCTCAGTGATCTGTTTGAAATGCATGTGGGATCAGAGAGTGAAACTGCACGAAACTATTATCTCAACCCGGAACAAATCCGCGAAATGAGGGCCGGCGGCATGCATTTTGGCGGGCATAGCCGCAATCATCCCTGGTTCGATTGGATCGGTGCAGACGCGCGGAACAACGAGATCGGGGTCTCCTCAATGTGGCTCCAGCAGTTTGAGCCAGGACCTTGGGCGTTTGCATACCCCTATGGCGGTCTGTCTGACGATTCGCCAAACCTGCTTAAGCAGCATGGTTTTATTGCCGCATTTACTACACAAACACAGCTCCGCCATCCCGATCCCTATTACATCGGAAGGCTGGATGGTGAGGAACTGGTGCAGAATGGGAACATCCGTGCCTGAATCGAAACGGCTCCGTTTTGGCATCGTCGGTTGTGGGAACGCCTCCATTCCCGTTTGTGAGGCGATCACTGCCTCGTCCCTCACGGAACTTACCGCCGTGTACGACGTGAATCAGGACTTGGCCAATGACATTAGCCAACGGTTTCGTGTCCCTCTCATGAAAACTTTGCATGAGCTGTTGACAAATCAAATGGTAGACGCTGTTTATATAGCTTTACCTCATCATCTTTTGGCACCTTTTACACAACAGGTCCTGCAAGCGGGCAAACATGCACTGACCGAAAAACCGCTGGCAATCTCCTTGGAGGAGATTGATGAACTAATCAAACTCGCGACCGGGCAACAACTGGCGTTGGGGGTGTTCTATGAAATGCGCTATGCACCAGCGCACACATTGGCACGGGAATTAATTCAGACGGGTGCGATCGGCAAGGTGATTGGCGTTCAAATCCAGACCCTCATCGATAAGCCACTTACATATTGGCAGTCTGGTTATGGAGGTCGCTCGAAGAACCCGTGGCGCGCCGTAAAGGCGCAGGCAGGTGGCGGTGTCGTCTTGATGAATAGCAGTCATCTATTGGACGCATTGTTTTATATGACCGGTCTGACAGTAACCAGCGTTTCTGCTGAAATCGCGACACTGGTGGCGAATGTCGAAGTCGAAGATACGGCAAGTGCAGTTTTGCATTTCAACAATGGCGCGATCGGAAGCCTGATCGCTGGAGCGCATATTAGCGGTGCCGTGCAGGATGAATGCTGTCGCGTGTATGGTACAGAAGGTCAAATTCGTCTGCCGGACCCATACGGAGCTGACCCTCTGCAGATTTATCTGAAACGGCCGACGGGTAGATTCAACTCGGAGGAGTGGCACACCATTCATATGGAACCCGTTCCGGTCTTTTCCTGTGCCATTGATGATTTTGTCCGGGCTGTGCAATCAAACCAGTGTGTTCCCATCGATGCCTGGGCCGCGCGCCAGGTTCTGTCTGTGGTGTTGGCCATGTATCGATCGGCTGCCGAAAAAAGAACGATTACTATTATTTGAAGAGAGGTAAAGATGCAAGAAATTGACCTACGCGGAATCATCCCGGCAATTGTGACCCCCATGACCAGCGAGGGAGAGTTGGATCTGCCAGTCTTGAAACGATACGCTCAATGGCTGGCGGAACAAGGCCCGGTTGCCCTCGCTGTGAACGTTGATACCGGTGAAGGTCCACACCTGACCGTGGACGAAAAACGACAAACGTTGGAGACAGTTGCCGAAGCGGTGGCGGGGAAGTGCAAGGTCATTGGTGGCGTTGCAGGCCCATCCACGGCGCAGGGTGTGGCAAATGCGCGCGCGGCTCAATCTGCCGGATCGGATGCTCTCCTTGTCTTTCCCATCCCGGCTTTTTTAGGTCAACCCCTCAATCCCGAAGTGCCCTATCGCTATCATGCGGCAATAGCTGAGGCAGTTGACCTGCCACTGATTCTTTTTCAGTTACAGCCGGCACTTGGAGGTGTGTTATTTACGGCAGAAATTCTACACAGGCTCATTACCATCCCCTCGGTGACCGCGATCAAGGAAGCATCGTTCGATGCCATGCGTTTTTTGCAGGTCAAAGCAGCGTTGGAAACCGCCAGCAGGAAGATCACTTTTCTCACGGGTAACGACAACTTTATCTGCGAGAGCTTCATTCTAGGTGCGGAAGGCGCTTTGTTAGGTTTTAGCACATTGGGCACGCGTGAGCAGGTACGAATGCTGAACGCCGTTCAGCGCGGCGATTTTAACGAAGCCCGCGAACTCGGCTGTCGTCTTCAACCATTGTCGGATGCAATTTTCGCGCCTCCTGTCACCGATTATCGGGCGCGCACTAAGGAAGCGTTGAAAATGTTGGGCGTTCTAAATACCACCACCGTCCGTCCGCCGCTCCTACCTGTCAGCGAAAACGAGCGCGAGATCATTCAACGTGCGCTGCAGGCTGCAGGGCTGCTGCCATGACTGCCTGCACCTGGCATGCAGAACATCGGCTCACTGTCCGCGAACAAATTGTGCAGAGAGTCAAGTTAAGTGTGCACTCTATCATGACCCACCGATCTCATATGTTGAACAAGGTGCAGCATGTCTCTACGTTTTGACCCTGGAAACCTCGATCAGTTCAAATCCCAGATCCGCACTATTCCTGGTTATCCTTCGGGCGAGGATCTTCCCATTCGTGACATGATCTTTGAATCAGGAGCCATTTGGCAGCTGCCAAATATACTCCTGCGTGCCGGAATGCGACCCGATCAACCGTTAACTCTGGTGATGGACCGCACACAGATGTGGCGCGAAGGCAAGGACCTTAAGGTGTTGATTCTCGAGATTCTAAAGAGTGCCGGCCGACAGGTTGATGTGATCTGGCTGGAACCGGACAGCACCGGACAGGTCCACACAGATTTTCCACAGATAAATTCGGTAAAGGCGCATCTACACAAAGACTCTTCGATCCTATCTGTTGGTTCGGGGACGGTCACTGACGTTGCCAAACATGCCTGCCATGTCTATGAACAAGAGCAGGGGCTAGAACCGCTGCCTTTTGCTGTGTACCAGACTGCGAACAGCGTCAGTGCTTATACGTCAAACATGGCGCCAACCTTTGTCGATGGTGTAAAACGCACGTTACCGTCTCGCTATCCGGATGTGCTCATCTGCGATCTGGAAACCTTGCGGGATGCTCCGCGCTCGATGACAGTGGCCGGTGTGGGAGATTTACTCGCTGCCTTTGGGAGTTATGCAGATTGGTGGTTGGCCTACCGCCTGGGGCTGGACGGAAGCTATAGCGAATTTGCTCAAACCCTTATGGGCCCATTGGATAAGATCTTTCTGGAACAGGCGCCAGGCTTGCGCGATGGAACGTTGGAAAGCACAGCGATGCTGGCAAAATTAATTGCGCTCGCCGGACTGGCAATGTCCCTCTCGCATGCGACGGCTCCTCTCTCGGGTTATGAGCATGTGATTTCACACGTCCTCGATCTTATGGCGGAACAGAAGCGACAACCGCTGGCGCAGCATGGGACTCAGGTTGCGCTGGCAACACTCCTTACGACTGCGTCATACCAGATCTTCTTCAATGAATTCGAGCCGACGGAACTCAATCTGGAAAACTGTTATCCTACGGAAGCAGAAATGAATGCGCGGATCAACGCCTCGTTCCGCACACTCGATCCCACAGGACGTGTCGCTGCAGAGTGCTGGTCCGACTATAAGATCAAGCTGGAAGCCTGGCATTCTCATCGCTTGGATTTCGAGGAAGCGCTGCGCGACTGGCCCGCAGTCCGTGCACACCTGGGTTCACTGGCCAAACCGCCAGATGTGGCATCACGTATTTTGCATGCTGTTTCATCACCAGTACGTTTTGAAGAGTTAACGCCTGCACCAACAAGTGCTGAAGTCCAATTTGCATTCATGAACGCACCGCTGATTCGCCATCGGTTCACACTGGGTGATTTCTTCGTGTTCCTACATTGGGATCAGGAAACCTTGTGGACCCAGGTAAATAAAAATCTCTAAAAAGGGAAGCCGACTATGCAATCCCAAAATATCAGACCTGAATTGATCGTTATGCTCACACATCATGATAAAACCGTTCCAGAGGCGCTGGAACTGTTTGAGCGCACGAAAGAGTATCCCATTACACACTGGGGATTTAAGGATGTAGGCATAGCGCCGGAAGAAATGCAGACAGTGGTGGCAGCCATGAAAGATGCGGGAAAGACAACATATCTGGAGGTTGTGAGCCTTTCAGAAGAGGAAGGATTACGCGGGGCACGTCTGGCAGTCGATCTGGGTTTTGATATTTTGATGGGAACTGTATACTATCCTTCCATCCGGGAGTATCTACAAGATAAAGCGATTCGATATTATCCATTTCCGGGTCATGTTCACAGCCATCCAAGCATCCTTGACGGTGCAATTGATGAAATTGTTGCGCATGCCTGTGAGCTGGAAGCGCATGGTGTGCAGGGGTTGGACCTGTTGACCTATCGTTACACAGGAAATGCTTCCAGTCTTCTCAGCCAGGTGGTTCAGTCCACCCGCATACCGGTGGTCTCTGCCGGGAGTATTGCTTCGTTTGAACGTATTACTGAAGTCTGGGATTCGGGGGCCTGGGGTTTTACAATTGGTTCCGCATTTTTTGAGCGTCAGTTCGTACCGGATGGCTCCTTTGAGGAGAATGTCTGGTCGGTATGCAATTGGCTCGAGCGACAATAATTTTCCATGGATTATGTTATTGGTTGCGATGTTGGCTCGCAGGGGACAAAGGCTGTACTGCTCTCGACAGCAGGTGAGTATGTTTGTGATGCTTATGAAGGATACGCGATCGATTATCCCCATCCGCTGTGGGCGGAACAATCTGTGGAGTATTGGTTGCATGCACTCACCCTGACTGTCCGACGGCTGCTCTTCGAAGGCGGGGTTGCCCCTGGGAATGTTCGTGCTCTTAGCCTTGCAACACAAGTGGACGGTGTAATTCCCATCGACTTGAATGGTCAACCTTTGCATCCGGCAATTATCTGGATGGACCGCCGCGCGAGTGCACAATGCGAACATATCCGTCAATATTTGGGGGATGAGCAGATATTTCGGCTAACGGGTCTCAATCTTGACCCGTCGCATGTTGCTCCGAAAATCCGTTGGCTGGCAGATCAAAAACCACACGTCTATGAGCGGGCCGCACATTTTCTCGTGCCAGGAAGTTATATGGGTTACGTTCTTACGGGTGAGCTGGGTGTGGATTACTCAAATGCTTCATCGACTTTGTTGTTTGATGTTCATACAAGATCGTGGTCCCAGATCATGGGAGATGCATTTGATATTGACTTGAACAAACTGACGCCTGTAGACGCTGCAACCGCTACCCTGGGAAGGCTCCGCCCACACATGGCAGAGAGACTGGGACTGAGCAGTGAAACACTTGTCATGGTTGGATGCGGCGATGAGCACGCGGCCTGCCTGGGAGGCGGCGTAATAAAACCTGGTATTGTGGGCGATATTGCAGGAACAGCTGAACCGGTTTGCGCTGCCAGTCGGGAACTTGCCTTCGATGATACCCACCTTGTGGAAACGCATTGCCACGCAGATCCGGAACTATGGTTGTTGGAAAATCCAGGGTTTGTCTCTGGTGGCAACTATCGCTGGTTCCGTGATCAATTTGCAAGCGCGGAAACGTTCGCTTCACTCGACGCCGAGGCGGTCCAAATTGCACCTGGTGCCGAAGGTTTGACTTTTCTTCCCAGCTTGATGGGTGCCCTCGCGCCCACCTGGAATGAGGCTGCGCGGGGCACGTACGCAGGTTTTACCCTGGCACATACCCGAGGTCATTTTGTGCGGGCTCTGCTCGAAGGCTCTGCCTTTGCTCTTCGTGATATTGTCACGCGAATGCAGGCTGCCGGCATGGAACTACGCGAGCTGCGGGTCATGGGCGGGGGAGCGAAGAGTCAACTATGGAATCAAGTTAAGGCGGATGTTACCGGTTTGCAGGTGTATGTGCCCGAAATCATCGAGACCACGGCGTTAGGAGCATCCTTTCTGGCCCTGGTGGGAATTGGAGCATATGGCACACTCACGGAAGTGAGCGAACAGATCGTTAAGATCCGTGAGCAGATCGCACCAGATCCTGAAAGAGCGTCCGTGTACACGGACGCCTACGAGCGGTATCGGCAAACTTACTTTGCACTGCTGCCCGTGTTTGAGGATGCAGCAAGGCACAAGGTCTAAAGATCCATGAGCCAAAACAACACGCTTTCGCATGTTCGTTGTTTCCTCCTGGATATGGATGGAACATTCTATCTTGGCGAGCATTTATTTGAGGGTGCCATGGAATTCATTGATCTATTGCACCGGCAAGGCCGCGAATATCTGTTCCTGACCAATAATTCATCCAAGGACAGTAACCAATATGCGGAAAAGTTCGCCCGTCTCGGAATGTCCATTTCGCGCGACAAAATCATGACCTCGGGTGAAGCAACCGCCATGCATGTTCGACGACAAAAGCCCGGCGCGCGGGTGTTTGTCGTGGGTACGCAATCGCTCGAACAGGAATTTCGCGAACTGGGTTTTGTGTTAACAGATGAAGCGCCGGAGTATGCGGTCCTGGGATTTGATACAACGCTGACATATGCCAAGTTGTGGAAGCTGTGCGACCTGGTACGGGCGGGAGTACCTTACATCGCCACACATCCTGATTTCAACTGCCCAACCGAAAAGGGCTTTATGCCTGACATCGGTGCCATAATCGCCTTCGTCACCGCATCCACAAGGCGCGAGCCGGACCTGGTTGTTGGCAAACCGAATTCCTTGTTTGTCGAGCAGGCTGCGGAACGCACGGGAATCCCTGTTTCGGCAATGTGTATGGTCGGAGATCGACTCTATACAGATATTGCCCTTGGAGCCACTGCGGATATTCCTACAATCCTTGTTCTTAGCGGTGAAACACGAGCGGAAGAACTGGCAGGCTCTCCATTTCAACCGACCTTCGTTTTCCAAAACATCCAGGCAATAACGGAATACTTAATTCGCATGCACTCCGAAACTTGAGTATCTGATACTTATGCAAACGACGTCTCAAAGAACCATTTCATCCATTCAGGCATGAAGTGGATCCGGGCATACTTTGGCTGGGAGATGGAATTTAGAGAGGAATGTACTCGATCCGCTTAATACCGAGTCGATTGAGGACCAGTCGCATTCGCTTGTATATTTTTTCATTCGGATGGCTGATCGATGTATATTGGGATACAAAGTTGATGTGATAAACCTTTTGAAACTGAACCACTTTCAGTTCTTCATCAACTAATAACGGTTGATCTTCCACCGGATCGGCCATCTTTCGCAGGTACGGATGAATATCGTAGCGGATGATATCGTTCAAGCCACTTGTTCTTGGAAGTCCAACGAAGGCTCTTCGAAAGAGGTCGGCATTCAAGACAATATCCTTCGTATGGCAGATGACCGTTTCACCTTGTCTGTCGTTGTCCAGGTTTGCGAAGGGATCTTGTCGACGGGCGGAACGCACCTCCTGAGGAATCTCGCTTTCCTTCATGAAAGTGATCTTCTCGCGAAGTGTTGCGAGTTTGTACTTCCCATCCAATGTCCTGATATTGATCCTGCGATCGAATAAATTGGCATGCAGCTTGCCAGAGAACAATGTTTGCCCGAATTGTTTGATGCGATCCTTGAACATATACCCAATGATCAGGGCTACAAATGCCGGAAATGTGAAGGACCCATAAATGCGTTGAAAGTAAAATGCAACAACGGTCGCGAAAACCATCGAAATTCCTGCTGCCAGCGCCAGCAGGATCTGTTCGATCCCTTCACCTTCGCGCTGTGCATCGGTGGAAAGGTGAAGAACGCCGCTCACATATTTTTTAATAACGGAAGCCCTAAATGCGTAGGTTTCATTCTCATCCCCTGCTTTAAGGATCGAACCATATCCATGCAAAACCCGGTGGGCAGTTTCCTTTTTTACGATTTCATTCAATTTGCGCAGATGGTGAGTCTGATCGGTTCCGTCATTATGTTCAGATACGATCCTGAATAGTTCGGTTGCACCTTCTTCGATCAACAAGCTGATATATTCGTCAACAAGAGAATATGCCAGAAAAATTTCCTGCCGGACGTATGGCAGGTTGAATTCTCCATAAAGCACTCGATAGCAGGCGCTGATCTTTTCAGATTGATCGATCAATTCGTCGATCAGGTTACCAACGAGAGAGTAGATTTTCGCGTTGGGTGACGCTACCTTGATCCGCTTGTCCAATAGATTCAAGTGTTCCCGAAGAGAACTTTTATACATGGCCCCAAATAAACGAAGTCCGTGAACAAGCTGGTCGCCTAACCGATCCTGGAGATACCAACTCGGCTGCTGAATGATCTGTTGAATGACTCTTAACGGTGATAGATCGTTATCGATAAGATCGCGCAGGCTCATTTCCGGAGTTTTGATGCGAATGTAGTTTTTGATATCCCGGTATAATTCATCTTTCGGATAACTTCTTTCTGTTATGCCAAGGCTTCTGGGAACGAAAATATAGGTGGAAATACGGTAGTGCGTTTCTTTACCCCGGTCCAATTGATAGTCAAGTTTTAGTTCGACCTGATAGCGATCGTGCGATATCGCGGATTGTTGTATCGTTTCAAGCATTGCTTATCTCGTCTATACCATTATCGTTAAGTATTAAGTTTTTGTTTCTCAATACTGATTTTGAAAAACCTTCAATAACAGTGGGAAATCATTCTAGTTCATAGCCAGTGTTTCGTCAATTAAATACACTAAGACCCGTATTTGGGTTCGGACAAGAAAGGGAGTACCTCGATCGGATTTTCCGTTCGAAACTGACCAGTGGCCGACATGAAGAACGCGCAGGATGTGATCCATACCTCAACAATATGTGAAAACTTGGTCTCGTCTAGGATTCTTGCGTTCGCGGCTCGAATGCACCCGAAGAACGATGATGGGCAAAAATATGTGTAACAAATGAGGCAAACGCCGTCAATTTGTTTGAAGCCCTGCAAGTCCACAGGGATGAGCATATTTTGATCTTTGAGTTTGCGAATTGACATTTGTCTGCCTGATGTGTAAACTGTATCTATAATGCACACGTGTGCATAGGAGAACCACAGTGCCGATAACAATTAAGGATATCGCCAAAGAAGCTGCGGTTTCACATTCAACGGTTTCCCGCGCGCTGCGCGGCAGTTCACTCATCTCGGAAAAAACCACCAAACATATTCAGGAAACAGCCATGAAGTTGGGGTACCTCCCCAGCGCCGCAGCACGAAGCCTGAAGACAAATCGCTCACAGGCGGTGGGCGTCATCGTCAGCAACATCGATGATCCTTATTTCAGCGAGATCCTGCAAGGCATCGAAGAAGTAGCACAGCGGAATAATTACAGCCTGTTCATGGCAGCATCTCAACGGGACCACGAGCGCGAGGTTGCCATCATCCAGTCCATGCGCCAGCACCGCGTGGATGGGGTGATCATCTGCTCCACCGCCTTTAGCGATGAACAAAGCCGGCGCTTTTCAAAATATGAAGTGCCGATCGTGGTTGTCAACAACCAGGCTGCAGAGGATTATCGCTATTCCATTTATCACGACGATGTGGATGGCAGCTGCCAGCTGACCCGGCATCTGATCGAGCTGGGACATCGCAAGATCGCCTACCTTGGGAACTCCAATTCTGGCCGCACAACACTGGACCGTCTGGCCGGGTTCCGTCAAGAAATGCAATCTGCAGGTCTGCCGGTCCCCGATAATTACGTTCACGAGATCCCTGGCAGTGAACCTGAACAGGGAATGCATGCCGTAGATCATTTCCTCGCGCTACCAGACCACCCAACGGCTTTGGTCTGTTTCAACGACATGCTGGCGATCGGCGTCTTGAAGAGTTTGCAGAGTCAGGGTGTTTGCGTCCCGGACGACATCTCGATCGCCGGATTCGACAACATCGTTTTCTCCAATTACACCAATCCACCTCTCACTACGTTCGACCAACCCAAACGTTTCATCGGACAAAAAGCAGCAGAGTTGATGTTGAGCCTGGTGGACTCAACCTCAAAGACCAGCGTGCCTGAGCAAAAGATCCAGGTCCTCAAAGGGAAACTACTGGTCCGCAAATCTACAGCTCCGCCACCTTCCAACATTTTGTAGGAGTATTCCATGCAATCGAATTCTTGTTCATTGCTCATCGCCCCGGATTTCAGTCATCAGGAATACGTTCAGATCACACCGAGTTCCGCCCAATGGGAGTATTTGAACTTTGCAGCACGTCAAATGCATCACAGCAGGATGTGGCATTTCGAAACGCATGAAAATGAACTTGCCCTGGTGGTGCTGGGCGGGACTTGCGAGATCACATCCAACATCGGAAAATGGACAGATGTAGGCAGGCGCCCGGATGTGTTCGCTGGAATGCCTTATACCTTATATCTTCCGCCCGAGACACGTTTCACGGTCGAAGCCAAGAGCGAGCATCTGGATATTGCATACGGCTGGTGCGTTGCCAAGGAGGCGCACCCCGCCCGGTTGGTGAAGCCAGCCGAAGTCCAAGTCGAGATCCGTGGCGGAGGCAATGTCACACGGCAGATCAACAAGATGATCCCGCCCGGATTCCCATCCAGCAGACTGGTCGTCGTTGAAGTGTATACGCCCTCCGGCAACTGGAGTTCGTATCCGCCTCACAAACATGATGAACACATCGTGGACAAAGAGGGAAAATTACTTGAGGCTGACCTTGAGGAGATTTATTTTTATAAGATCGACCGTCCGGAGGGCTTTGCCTATCAGCGCATCTACACCCCCGACCGAAAAATCGACGAACTGCTCATGGCGCGTGACAGCCATCTTGTGCTTTCACCGCAGGGCTATCACCCGGTGGTCGCTGCGCCCGGCTACAACTGTTACTACCTGAACATGCTGGCTGGGTCAGCACAATCCAGCGAATGATCTCCTGTGGAGTGGAGAGACTTACCTACTAAGGCCATGCCATGGACTGCGAAGACCGCACAGACCGGATCGCAAAGCTGAAATGGCGTCTCCGCTTCCACCACGAGCAGGGAGTT
>JBGPNQ010000056.1:0-19697 GCA_041487615.1 Anaerolineae bacterium | reverse complement strand
CCAGTGACTCCAACTTATTACAGGACATTGAAAACCTTACCGATGAAGAAGTGACAAGGATGCTTTCCAATTTACAGGGATAAGCCTGATACGCCGAATGAATCAGTCTGGATGAGAAGGTAACTGACATGAAGGAATTTCTGGAACGGATCAAAAATCTTCCGCCTGAACGAGTTAAGCTGCTTGCGGCTCAACTGCAAACACGCGTCGACGTGATGGAAAGCCAACGGGTTGAGCCTATCGCCATCATCGGGATGAGCTGCCGTTTCCCCGGCGGCGCAAACAGCCCAGAATCATTCTGGGAACTCTTAAAGAACGGCGTGGATGCCATCACGGAGGTACCGCATGACCGCTGGAACATTGATGAGTATTACGATCCTGACCCGGAGAAACCCGGCAAAATGTCATCAAGGTGGGGTGGTTTTATCAGGGATGTGGAGCTGTTCGATGCACATTTTTTCGGTATTGCCCCGCGTGAAGCAATTGGGCTCGATCCACAGCAGCGCTTGCTGCTTGAGTTAAGCTGGGAAGCGCTGGAACGTGCCGGACAGTCGCCCGACCAGTTGATGAACAGTCAGACTGGCGTTTTCATTGGTATTTCAGGGAATGATTACTTCCAGCTGCAGATGGAAAATGGAATTGAGGGAATTGACGCCTACCTTGCATCTGGCAATGCGCACAGCATAGCAACGGGACGTCTCTCGTATATACTGGGTTTGCGTGGTCCCAGTTTTCCCGTGGATACGGCTTGCTCTTCATCGCTGGTCGCAACACACCTTGCAATCCAAAGCTTGCGGAACGGCGAATGCCGCCTCGCAGTGGCTGGCGGTGTAAATATCATCCTGTCCCCTGAGACAACGATCGCCCTCACGAAGGCACATATGCTTTCAGCGGATGGGAGATGCAAGACTTTTGATTCACGGGCAGACGGGTTCGTCCGTGGTGAAGGTGGAGGCATAATTCTGTTGAAGCGTCTTTCCGACGCGCTGGCGGATGGTGACAACATTCTTGCCTTAATCCGCGGCTCAGCCGTCAATCAGGACGGACGAAGCAACGGTTTGACCGCACCCAATGGACCATCGCAGGAGAATGTCATCCGCGCTGCGCTGGAAAATGCCCGTGTCGCGCCGGGACAGATCAGCTACGTCGAGACCCACGGAACGGGAACATCGCTGGGTGATCCGATCGAGGTACAGGCATTAGCTGCAGCGCTATCCGAAGGCCGCTCAGACGCACTGATGATTGGTTCGGTAAAGACCAATATCGGACATCTGGAATCGGCGGCAGGGATAGCTGGAATCATCAAAACCGTGCTGATGCTGCAACATAATGAGGTCCCTCCCCACCTGCATTTGCAGACTCCCAATCCATATATCCCTTGGGCTGAATTGCCGGTGAAGATACCCACACAATTGACTCCCTGGCGAAATGATGATGCAAAATATGCCGGTATCAGCTCTTTCGGTTTCAGCGGCACCAATTCTCATATCGTGCTTTCGAGTGCACCAGCAGTGGTGGAGAAAAAAACAGCAGAGCCCACACACCCTCTTCATTTGTTCACGCTTTCCGCTCAAAGCGAAGACGCACTGAAACAGCTCGCGCAACAGTACATCGATCATTTGTCAGTCCGGCAGGAGGATGCAACGAGCCTGGCGTATACCGCCAACGCGGGACGATCTCATTTCAATCATCGGCTAGCAGTGACCTCTAATGCAATAAACCAAATTCAGGAGAAATTATCAGCCTTCGTCAGCAGTCAGGATGCTTCCAGTTTGGTACATGGATACGTACAAGGTACTCGTCAACCCCGCATTGCCTTTCTATTTACCGGACAGGGAGCGCAGTACAGTGGCATGGCAAGGCAGCTCTATGATCTCGAACCTGGGTTTCGCGCAACTTTGGACAAATGCGATCAATTCCTGCGCACGTACCTGGATCGTCCACTTCTGTCTGTTATCTTCGCTGAAAATGATTCGGATGCGGTGTTGATAAATGAAACTGCTTACACGCAGCCTGCATTGTTTGCCGTCGAATATGCCCTTGCCGAAGTGTGGCAATCGTGGGGAATCCATCCTTCTGTTGTGATGGGACACAGTGTTGGTGAATATGTGGCTGCTTGTATCGCAGGTGTATTCTCGCTCGAAGACGGACTTAAACTAATGGCGGAACGTGCACACCTGATGCAACAATTACCTTCAGGCGGAGCTATGGCGGCCGTATTTGCCAATGAAGATGCTGTTTCAAACGCCATTGGCGCGTACACAGACCAACTGTCCATCGCCGCGGTCAATGGACCGACGAATGTGGTCATTTCTGGGACGGAAGAAGTTTTATCCAATGTGTTGGACTTGCTCGCACAGCAGGGCATCAAATCGCGCCGTTTGACGGTCTCGCATGCTTTTCATTCCCCGCTCATGGATTCGATCCTGAATGAGTTTGAAAGAGCCGCATCCTTAATAACGTACTCAGATCCACAGATGGGTCTGGTGTCGAATGTCACCGGTGAATTGACAACCCGCGGTCAAGTTACGAACGCCCGCTATTGGCGTGATCATGTTCGCCAGACCGTGCGGTTTGCCGATGCGATGGTTAATCTGAACAAATCGGGATGTGATGTTTTCATAGAGATTGGTCCGAACCCAACGCTGCTAAGTATGGGACAGCATTGCCTGCCAGCTGGCGTCGGCACATGGCTCCCCTCGTTAAGACAGGGAAAGGATGACTGGCAGACTCTTCTAAACAGTCTTGCCCAACTTTATGTAACGGGTGCAGTTGTGGATTGGATGAGTTTCCACCGCGGTCAGGCACAGCAAAAAATTGTCCTTCCGACCTACCCTTTCCAGCGCGAGCGGTTCTGGGTCAAAGCAGCTCATCAGCTTCGAGATCGTCCCCGCAGGAATGTACTGAATGGAAATCCCTTGCTTGGCACACCATTGAATACTGCCGGAATTCAGCAGAAGATCTTTGAATCGCAAATTGGATTGGAAGAGCTCGAGTTTCTCGCAGATCACCGAATCCATGGGAAGCTCATCCTGCCATCCCCCGCGTACATGGAGATGATGCTCGCTGCGGCAAAAGCTCATTTTGGCAGGGTCGATATTGTCTTGAAAAACTTCATCATCCATGAAGCGCTTGTTATATCGGATGATGAATCATGCAGTGTGCAAACCGTACTTGCGCCAGAGTCGGATGGCGCATCGGCGCAGATCTACTATCAGCGCAATACAAAGTGGTATTTAAGTGCAAGCGCCGAAATTTCCATTGGTGAATCCATAAGCATAAATGTTGAGGAACTCGGAACAATAAAGACACGCTGCCAGGAACCGGTCACTGTAGAAGCCTGCTATGAAGGGCTCTCAAAATTGGGCCTGGAATTGGGTCCGCGATTCAGGGGAATCAACGAGATCTGGCGCACCGATGGTGAAGCTCTGTGTCACATGGCACTGCCGCAATCGCTGGCATCGGCAGCCGATCCTTACAGCATCATTCATCCGGCGTTCCTGGATGCGTGTTTTCATCCAATAGGAATGGCACTTCCGCATGCAGGTACTGAATTTCTCGAGGCATATTTGTTATTAGGTCTGGACCAGCTTCACTTCCTGGAGCGTCCTTCGACCAGTTTTTGGAATCACATCAGACTTCGCGGCGACATCACCAATCTTGGGAAGCAGGACACATTTTCGGCTGATATTCACCTATACTCAGACGAAGGCATACTCATTGCAGAGCTTAACGGTGTTTCTTTGAAACGGGCACGCCCCGAGATGCTCTTGCGATCTGAGGCCGGCAGAAGCAGGGACCTGCTGTATAAGATTGCGTGGAGGCCCCAGTCGATAGCCGGGTATGGCGCCGCTCAACTGTCATCGCCCAAAGAGATCGAAGGTCGCCTGGCCGTACGCGTGGATGAATTAAGCTTTGCAAATCACTTGGCTGCGTACGATGAAATGCTGCCTCAACTGGATCGAATTGGTGGCATGTACGCGGCAAGCTCTCTTCAACGGTTGGGCTTGCCCCTGACTGTGGATACCGCGCTCACATTTGATGAATTGATCCAAAAATTGGGTATCGTCCCCAGGCAGGTTTCACTCTTCCTCCGCCTGTTGGAAATGCTTGTGGAAGACGGTATTCTGCGAAAAACAGATTCGGGTTGGCAGGTATTGACTCCACCTGTGAGCACGGATCTGGATTCACAGTGGGAATCGCTTATACAAAAATTCCCGGCGTTTGAGACAGAATTATCCTTGATAGCCCGGTGTACACGTGGCCTGGCAGACACACTCATCGGGAAAGTGGATCCTCTTCAATTGATGTTCCCCGGTGGTTCGATGACCGATGCGGAAAAGCTGTATCAGGATGCGCCGGTTGCCCGGACGTACAACACGATTGTCAGCGAGGCTGTCGAATCTGCCTTGAAGGGTGTTGACTTGAAGAAGAAGATCCGCATCCTTGAAATTGGAGCGGGCACAGGAGGAACGACATCCTCCATCCTTCCCATCCTTACAGCTGAGCGGACACAGTATGTGTTTACAGATATCTCACAGATGTTCACGAATCAAGCATCCAAAAAGTTCCGTGAATATGATTTTTTGGAATATCAACTTCTGGATATCAGCCGCGATCCACAATCTCAGGGATTCGATCCGCACAGTTTCGATCTGATAGTGGCAGCAAATGTTTTGCATGCCACACCAGACCTGAAGCGGACACTCGAGAACGCAAAACGATTATTGGCTCCACAAGGAGAATTGATTCTCTATGAAGCGACAAGCAAAGAACGTTTCTCAGACTTGACGGTTGGTCTCACCGATGGGTGGTGGTCTTTTACTGACAAGGAGCTTCGCCCATCGTATGCTTTGCTCTCGCAGGAGAAGTGGATTCAGCTCTTAGGGGAAATGGGATTTGTCGAAGCGGTGGCAGTTCCCGGCCTGGGAAGAACCGGTATTCTGTCACGACAGACAGTCTTCATTGCGCAGACAGGTGAATTTCCAATGAATACAGAAATGCGAGCCCCGTGGCTGATCTTTGCAGACAAACAAGGAGTTGGAGAGAAGTTGGCAAATTCCTTGCGGGCTCATGGTCACGATAGCGTCCTGGCAATGCCCGAACCAGCGGTGGATTTTGGCGGCCAGTTGGATGAAAGATCGTATCAGGGCGTGATTCATCTGCAGAGCCTTGACCATGGATTGACAAACGAAATGACAGGATTACAGTTGAGTGAAATGCAAAAGCTGACGACTGGAGGTGTCCTGCAACTGGCGCAGACGATGATCAGAAAAGGTCAAACGAATCTGTGGCTGGTCACGCGTGCAGGGCAGGCAGTCGATGGCGACATAACTCCAACGTCAGCCGGACAGTCAGCAGTCCTGGGATTGGCGCGCACAATTGCACTGGAACATCCCGAGCTGCACTGCAAGAGGGTCGATCTACATCCCGAGCCAGCCGAAGGTGAAATCGATGATCTCTTGAAGGAAATCCTGCAAAATGATTACCGCGAGCCGGAAATTGCATTCCGTGACGTACGCCGTGTGAGGCGGTTGGTCCGTGAGAGTAACACAGGTACGGTTCCAACAACATTCTCGAGCAATGCAAGTTATTTGATCACGGGTGGTTTGAGAGGTCTCGGTCCGGTCGTAGCGGAATGGATGGCAGGGCGGGGTGTCAAGCATCTCGCACTGATGGGCCGAAAGACTGTGTCTTCTGAAACGCAGACAGTCATTGAAAAATTGAGACAGACTGGTGTGAACGTTCTTGTCATGCAGGGCGATGTTTCGTGCGAAGAGGATGTTGAAAAGATCCTGGCTGAAATACAGCGAACGATGCCGCCTTTAAAGGGTGTGATCCATTCAGCGGGTACACTGGACGATGCCATGCTGCTCAGACAGGATTGGTCCCGTTTCGAAACGGTCATGGCTGCAAAAGTGATCGGGACATGGCACCTTCACACGCTAACGCGTAACCTGCCGCTTGATTTCTTTGTCATGTTCTCGTCCGGCGGCTCATTGATCGGGTCCGCGGGACAGGCAAACCATTCTGCTGCAAACGCCTTCATGGATGGATTCGCCGGGTATCGTAGGGCACTGGGCTTGCCAGCGATCAGCATCAACTGGGGAGCGTGGTCCGATATCGGTGCCGCTGCTGATCGAAATCTGGGAGACGTACGAAAGGTCGCAATGTTCACGCCGCAGGAAGGGCTGGATGCGCTGGAATGGGCTCTTCAGCAGAATGAAATCCAGCTCGGTGTGCTGGCAGCCGATTGGAACGAGGTGTTGAAACCTTACGCTGCTGGCGAGGAACCCATGCTCTTCCAGGAGATCGCGCGTCAGGTCCGCGAACGGACGATAAAAAAGAAAACGCAGGTTTCAGAACGATCCCTGCACCAGCAGTTGGCGGAAACAGTGCCGAACAAGCGAAAGCCGCTGCTGCTGGGCCACATTCGACAGAAAGCAGCTGAAGTACTAAGCGTTAGTAATGCAAACATGGTCGACATATATCAACCTTTGCAATCCATGGGGCTTGACTCACTCATGGCGGTTGAACTCCGAAATAAGTTAAGTCAATCGGCAGACAGGACACTTTCTGCCACGCTGCTTTTTGAGTATCCCACTATCAGCGCTGTTACCGACTACCTGGCTCATGAAGTATTCATGCTGGACGAAGACAATCAGCCCGCTTCAGAACCGGCGGAAAAGGCACAATCGCAGGCATCTGCATCCATGAGCGCAAATACATTGGATGATTTTTCGGACGATGAACTTGCCGAAATGCTCAAGAACAAACTGGGAAAGATCAACTCCAAGTAAGGATATGAAATGCCAATCATCCGTAAAGAACCTGAACACGCCCCAAACGACAAGATTGATGACGAACGGCTACGCGAGCGGCAGGACGCTAGTTATTGGACGCGAAGGCCATGATAAATAGAATGAAGAGCGTTAGGCGTCCGCGAAGATTGAGTTTTCTTGCCTTTGGAGTCAGCCTCATTCTTGGGCTAAGCTTCTGTTCCATTCCTTCTGCACCGTTTTCGGTTCCGGAAACACACGTCATATCTGCCGGTATTGGAATTATGGGTGATAGCAATTCGGACGAATATCGGGCTGACGATGCACGCGGCGGGGAGTATGGGAACACAACAATGAATTGGATGGAACAACTGGTCTTACGGCGAGGTTTGAATTTTGGTGCATGGGGCACCTGGGGCGGACCGCGTCGTACAGGCTATGAATTCAACTGGGCCCGAAGCGGCGCAACAACGGCTTCGCTCCTGGAAATGGGTCAACATACCGGACTGGCAAAACAGGTGGCTGACGGCAAGGTATCGCTGGTGTTTGTATGGATAGGTAACAACGACTTCAATCTAGTCAATGGAACCTACAAAGAGATTTATGATGGCAGTTTAACAGGTGAAGCGCTGCAGACCAAAATAATCCAAACGATCCAAAATATCACGACCGCAGTGGACACAGTTCTTGCAGCCGGATCGGTGAAAATGGTGGTGGTAAGTATCGCAGATAAGGGACTATCTCCAGAGGCTCCTGGTCTTTTTCCAAATGCAGCCCAGCGGAAGCGTTGCACGGACGCTGTCAACCAGGTAAATGCAGGGATTGAGGAATTGGCACTCACACGCGGTTTCATAGTGGTGGATCCAAACAAGTTTACCCGCGAGGCTCTTTTGCGAGTCAACAAGCTTGGATTCTTGGAAGTAGGTGATGAAAAAATCAATGTACTGACTCGTGGAGATAGTCCATATCATCTACTGCTCAATGATGAATTCGGTCATATTGGAACTGTGGGATCCGGATTGATCGCCAATGCACTCTTTATCCAACCATTTAATGACAGTTTTGGACTTGATATTGCCCCGCTAACAGATGAGGAAATTCTCATGGATGCAGGTATTCATGGAGATTAAGGATTTTCGATGAGCCAGGACTCGCAAAAGAACGACTATCGCGCACTACTGCAGCAGGCACTGGTTACGCTGGAGCAAATGGAGGGAAAGCTTCAGGCGGTGGAACAGGCACAGCATGAACCGCTCGCCATTATTGGCATGGGATTCCGTTTTCCTGGTGAAGCGGACGATGCAGAATCATTCTGGAAACTTCTTTATCACGGCACCGATGCAATCTCCGAGATACCGGCAGATCGTTGGAGTGCGGAGGAATATTACGATCCCGACCCAGATGCGGTTGGAAAAATGTATACACGCTGGGGCGGTTTCTTGAAGCATGTGGATCAGTTCGATCCGCAATTCTTTGGAATATCCCCACGCGAAGCGATTTCTATGGACCCGCAGCAGAGGCTTCTACTTGAAACCACGTGGGAAGCACTCGAAAACGCTGGGCAGGCGTCCTCCAAGCTGGCAGGGAGTCGCGCGGGTGTGTTCATTGGAATGGTGGGGAGCGATTACACCAACCTGGAAATGATTTCGGGTGCCATTCATGACATGGATGCATACTTTGCCACCGGCGCAGCGCGCAGCATCGCAGCCGGGCGTATCGCATACACATTTGGGCTTCATGGCCCGGCAGTTTCTGTGGATACCGCCTGTTCATCTTCGCTGGTAGCTGCGCATCAGGCATGTCGAAGTCTGCGATCAGGAGAATGTGACATGGCCATCGCCGGAGGTGTAAACCTAATTCTCGAGCCCTCCGGCTCGATCAGCACGTCGCGTGGGCGAATGATGTCATTCGACGGGCGCTGCAAAACATTCGACGCGACCGCCGATGGCTATGTCCGTGCGGAAGGGTGTGCAATGATAGTCCTTAAGCGCCTGTCGGATGCCCAGGCAGATGGAGACAATATACTGGCTGTCATTCTGGGAAGCGCGCTTAATCAGGATGGACGCAGCAATGGTCTCACTGCTCCCAACGCCAAAGCACAGGAGGATGTCATCCGCGCCGCGCTGGAAGATGCAAGACGCAGACCAGCTGATATCAGTTATGTTGAAACACATGGAACAGGAACGTCATTGGGTGATCCCATCGAGGTGCGTGCGCTCGGTGCAGTATTCAGCGAAGGTCATGGTGTCGACAACCCTCTCATGATCGGCTCCGTGAAGACAAACGTTGGACATCTTGAAGCAGCCGCCGGAGTCGTGGGCCTGGTAAAAGTGGTCCTGGCGCTGCAGAACAAGACCATCCCTCCACATATCCATCTGAAGGAACCGAATCCCTATATTCCCTGGAATGAGCTTCCCATCACCGTGCCAACAAAGCCGACAACCTGGGCAGTGTCGGATGACAAACCACGTGTCGCGGGGCTTAGTTCATTTGGTTTCAGCGGTACGAACGCCCATTTCATCATTGCAGAAGCACCAGCTTCACCGATTCCAGAGACACAATTTGATCGCGCTTCCCAACTGTTAACGCTCTCAGCCAAGACAGAGGACGCGCTCAAGGAACTGGTTGAGCAGTACGAGGACTATTTCACAAAAAACCTGTCCGCATCCCTGGCAGACGTCGCTTATAGTCTCAATACTGGGCGCTCACACTTCCATTATCGCCTGGCGCTGACGGCGAACTCCATCGCACAGGCGCAGGAGAAGCTGTCTGCCTGGAAGGTGGAAGGGAAGTCCTCCATTATCCATTCCGGGAAAATTGTCGAAGATGGTAAACCTGAAGTGGTTTTTCTGTTCACGGGACAGGGATCGCAATACATCGGAATGGCGCGTCAGCTTTACGAGAGCCAGCCAACGTTCAAATCGATGTTGGATCGATGTGATGCGCTCTTGCGCCCTCATCTGGATAAGCCTTTGCTTTCCGTGATTTATCCAAAAGATAAAGCGGATGAAAACCTGATCCATCAGACCATTTATACACAACCAGCTCTTTTCGCGGTCGAATATTGTCTGGCAAAACTGTGGCAAGCCTGGGGTGTGGAGCCGGCTGTTGTGATGGGTCACAGCGTTGGTGAGTATGTGGCAGCCTGCGTGGCTGGTGTCTTTAGTCTGGAGGATGGACTAAAGCTGATCGCGGCAAGAGGTCGCATGATGCAATCCCTGCCACAGGGCGGGGTCATGATGTCGATCACCACTGATGAGAAACGCGTCCGTACTGCGATCGCCCCCTATGAGCATGAAGTATCCATTGCAGCAGTGAATGGCCCCAGTGCGGTGGTGATTTCAGGGACGGAATCAGGCGTCGGCTTGATCGTTGATGCGCTGCGACAGGATGGAGTCAAGTCCCAGCAATTGAGCGTTTCTCACGCATTCCATTCACAGTTGATGGATCCGATCCTGGATGAATTCGAACGGATGGCAAAATCCATTCAGTATCATTCCCCTCAAATCGGTGTCATCTCAAACGTAAGTGGAACCTTGATTGTTGATGACAGCATGGCTTGTGCAGACTATTGGCGCGCACATGTGCGCCAGGCTGTACGTTTTGCGGATGGAATTCAAGCCCTGCACAACGAAGGTTATCGTTTCCATCTGGAGATCGGACCCACTCCGACATTGCTTGGACTGGCGAGTCGCTGTGAGCCATCCAATCCGGAGGATGTCTGGCTTCCATCGTTGCGCGCCGGGCGCGGCGACTGGGATCAAATGCTCGAAAGTCTCGGACAACTTTATGTCTATGGACAGGAAGTTGATTGGGATGCCTTTGAGCGCGATTACAGGGGGCAACGCAGGCGATTGGCTCTGCCCACGTATCCCTTCCAGCGCGAACGCTATTGGCTGGATTTTGGCCCAGCCAGCTACAAAACTTTCGAAGAGAAGGTGGATCACCCATTATTGGGTACCCGTCTTTCAACTGCCATGCCTGTTTTCCAAAACTACTTGAACCCCGACAATCCAGCGTATCTTGCCGACCACGTTATTCATGACATGATCGTTCTTCCAGCCGCGGCCTATATTGAGATTGCGCTGGCGGCAGCAAAACAGGCGCTGGGTGAGCGGAACTATATGATCGAGGATATTTCCATCCGGGATGCTTTGCTTCTCTCTCACGATGAGGACCGGCTCACGCAGATCATGCTTACATCTGATTCGAATGGCGCGTCATTCCAATATTTCAGTCGCGCAAAGGATGATGCTCAGCATTCCTGGCAGTTGCACGCCAACGGCAGGATTTCACATCTTCAAGCAGATGATCTCTCTCATTCCCCTGCCTTGGATGAAGTTCGGACGCGCCTTTCTCAGCCGATGCCTGTTGATGCATACTATGAGCACCTGGCCACCCTTGGCGCGGTATATGGTCCCGCATTTCGTTGCATCAATGAAATCTGGCGGACAGATGGAGAAGCCCTGGGACGAATCCAACTGCCTGAGTCCGAGACGGACGATGCCAACCAGTACTCCATCCACCCGGCCTTGCTGGATGCGTGCTTCCAGCTTATCGGAACGGCGATTCCGGGTGCGGGTCATTTTGACAGTGAAGATAACAACAAAATCTACGTCCCAATTGGAATTCAGCGAATTCGCATTTTGGGCGAAGTTAGTAATTCCGTGCACTGCTATGTCCAGCTACTACCAATAGAGAACCCTAAATCCGGAACACTCGTTAGCGATGTGTATATTTTTAATGAAGCTGGGAGAGTTCTTGCGATCGTAAACGGCTTGCTTCTGCAGCAAATCAAACCGGAAACTCTGCGACGCCTGATGCAAAAAAACACCGATCAGTGGCTGTATCAGGTCGACTGGATCGAGCAACCCAGGAAGTTGGTCTCCCGCCAACAGACTGACACGGGACATTGGATCATCTTTGCCGATGAAAGCCTGGCAAGTGCGACTCTTGTGAAGCAATTGAGATCGCAAGGTGAGGAGTGTTTGCTGGTCTTTCAAGGGGACACCTTTGAAAACAATGATTCGTATCAGTGGAAAATCAATCCTGCGGTCCGCGATCACTACAGGCAATTGTTGGCAGAAATAAATGCTGAAATAAAAGAGCCGGTACGCGGAGTTGTCCATCTCTGGAATATGCGGGAACTGATATCTGATCAAATGGATCTCAGCACGATTCATGCATCCCTCGAGCGCACGTCTGGCAGTATTCTTCATCTTGTGCAGGCACTGGCAGGAATAAAAGAGCACGCACCGCACCTCTGGCTGGTCACAAATGGAGCACAGGCAGTAAAGACCGACTCTACGATCAATCCTGTTTCGACTTCGCTCTGGGGGCTGGGAAATGTCATCTCACTAGAGCATCCAGCCTTTCATTGCGTGCGAATCGATCTCGATCCTTCAGATCCAGATGGGTCAGACCTTTTTCATGAAATCTGGGGACCCACAGAGGAGGATCAGATTGCCTTCCGCGACGGTAAGCGCTATGTCGCTCGTCTTGTTCGAGATGACATCCAGAAAATGAAATCAAATAATCTCACAATACGATCCGATGTGGCTTACTTGATCACAGGCGGCTTGGGCGGGCTCGGGCTGGTTTCGGCGCACTGGCTTGCGGCGCAAGGGGCACGTCATTTGGTGCTGGCAGGCCGAAAGGGTCCCTCTGAAAACGTACAGCGCGCTATCAATGAGATCAGGTCCCAGGGAGTCGGCGTCCACATCGCACAAGCAGATATATCCCAACGTGAACAGGTGGAAAAGCTGCTGGAGCACATTCAGACAACCATGCCACCTCTCCGCGGCATTATTCATGCAGCTGGCGTACTTGACGATGGTATCTTGCTTGAGCAAACCTGGTCCCGGTTTACGACGGTGATGGCTCCAAAAATTGACGGCGTATGGAACTTGCATACACTCACTTCAGATTCAGCGCTTGATTTCTTCATCCTGTTCTCGGCAGGCGCATCGGTACTGGGCTCAGCCGGTCAGGGCAACTACGTGGCAGCAAACGCCTTCCTCGATGGCATGGCTCATTACCGGCGGAGCTGTGGATTGCCTGCTCAAAGTATCAATTGGGGACGATGGGCCGAGGTTGGCATGGCGACGTCGCTGGACGACAAAAACCAGCGGCGGCATGATGCACACGGATTGGGTTCGATTAAACCGTCGGAGGGCACGATGATCATGGAACAGATCATCACCAGGAATCCTGTGCAAGTGGCTGTGCTTCCCATCGATTGGAAAAAATTCAGCAGGACACTTGAGGGCAAACATATACAGCCTTTGTTGCGAGGTTTCGTCAACACGGGGCCGGAGGTGGAATGCGTCGCCTCCGTGCCTCTCATTTTAAATCAACTGAAAGAAGCGCAGGGAAATGAACAAGAGGAAATACTTCGTAAATACACGCGAGACCAGATCACAAAAACCCTTGGGCTCGATTCAGCACAGCCTTTTGATGCGAATCGCGCGCTGACAGATATTGGCATGGACTCATTGATGGCAGTGGAACTAAGGAATAAGATTCAAGGTGATTTGGGAATAAACATTCCTGTTACCTTACTCCTTGAAGATATTACTGTCGCCAATCTTGCCAAGAAATTGCAGGAGGAACTGAATAACCGCAGACTGGAGAGCGGCAAGGATGACGTGGCTGGCAAGGAAATTGACAGTTCCGCAGCAAAGCTTTTGCTGCAAAACCTTGACCAGCTATCGGAGGATCAAGTGAATTCTCTCCTCGACAATTTATTAACAGGAAATGAGGATACATGAGCGGAAACCCATCATCTCAGAATGGCCTATCGCCGCAGGGAAAACGCGAGCTTTTGGAAAAACTCCTCAGGGAAAAAGCCGCCCAGAACACGGATCAACTGTCAAATGCTGATTTGTCGCAGGCTGCACGCACAGATCGAAACACCATCCAGCCTTTGGATCGCAGTCAACGATATTTTCCTCTTTCTTCGGCTCAACAGCGTTTCTGGTTACTCGATCAAATTGAACCTGGTAATCCCGTTCACAATATTCCGATCCAACTGCAACTGAAAGGAGAACTCAACCTGCATGCCCTTGAACAAAGTCTGCTTGAGATTCAGAAAAGGCATGAGATTCTACGAGTGAATTTCACCACGGTAGATGGAAAACCTGTCCAATTCCTGACACGGAACGGATCTATTCCACTATTCATCAAGGATCTGAGTAATGAGCCTGAATCATCGCGCCTTGCCCTGGCAAGCGCCTTTGCAGATGAAGACTCAAAGCGCTCCTTCGACCTGACCAACGGTCCGCTTGCCCGAGCGAGTATCTTCCGGCTGGGTTCTGATGACCACTTATTCCAGTTTGTTATCCATCACATTGTTTTCGACGGATGGTCAATGAATATTTTCCTAAGGGAATTCACCTCCCTGTATACAGCATTCTCTACGAATGAAGAGCCTATCCTTCCTCCCCTTCCCATCCAGTATATTGACTTTGCAGGCTGGGAGGCTGATCAGGGGAAAGAAGGTCTTCCCGAGGAGCATATCAATTATTGGAAAGACCAACTGGCTGGCAATCTGCCCATCCTGGAAATGCCTCTTGATAAGCCACGTCCGGCTATTCAGAGTTTTCACTCCGGCAAGGAAACGCTTGACGTGCCGTCTGAATTAACTCAGAAGCTCAATGCGCTCAGCCGACAGCAGCAGGTAACACCATTCGTAACAATGCTATCGGTGTACTATGTTCTGCTTTCGCGGTACACGGCGCAGGAGGATCTGATTGTTGGGACTCCGGTCACAAGACGAAGCCGGGCCGAACTGGAAAATCTGCTTGGGATCTTTATCAACAACCTTGCCTTACGGACAGATACCTCTGGAAATATCGATTTCATTGAACTGTTGAATCGTGTACGCCGCACGGTACTTGACGCTATCACACACCAGGAGGTTCCCTTCGAGACTTTGTTGAATGAATTGCATGTCGAGCGCGATCCGAGCCGAACGCCCATTTTTCAAGTCCTGTTCAATCTGATTGATGTCAGAAAGGGGATGAAACTGGAAATTCCCAGCCTCACAATTGAAGCCCCGCCACCTCCAGAGACTGGTGCACATTTTGATTTAACGCTTTATGTACAGCATTTTGGTGATACTCTTAAACTAAGGCTCGTATATAACTCCGATCTGTTTAGCAAGGCGCGTATGGCAGAGTTACTACATCAATACTACTACTTGCTGCAGCAAGTAGTAACCGCGCCCGATCAACCCATCCAGAGCTTTTCCCTGGTCACGCCCAGTGTGTCTCAAAGACTTCCCAACCCAACAGAACCATTAGATTCCCATTGGTATGGATCGGTTCACTCAAGATTTACTCAGAGTGCCCGGCAGTGCCCTGATCAAGTGGCATTGGTGGACAAAACTGGTTGCTGGACTTATGAGAGACTTGAAAAGAGCAGCAATCAACTGGCTCACTATTTAATGAAAAATGGCATCCAACGCGGGGAAGTTGTGGCCATCTATGCTCATCGTGGTGCATCACTGGTTTGGGCAATGCTGGGTGCATTGAAAGCAGGAGCTGCGTTTTTGATTCTTGACCCGGCTTATCCGCCATCCCTACTAGTTGAGTATCTGAAGATCGCAAGGCCTCATGGTTTTCTCCACCTTCAGGAGGCAGGTGCATTGCCGGAAATACTTGTAACAGGTATCCGCACCGAGTTATCCCCCGAAGTTGTTCAGCTATACTGCACGGTCGATACACCTGATTTTCTCTCCAACTGTTCGGAGCAGAATCCTGATCTATCTTCCGATCCGGAAGACCTCGCCTATATTGCCTTTACATCAGGCTCAACAGGACAGCCAAAAGCGATCGTCGGCACTCATCGACCATTATCCCACTTCTTCCAATGGCATACTGATACATTTCATCTGAGAAAAACAGATCGGTTCAGCATGCTTTCAGGCCTGGCTCACGATCCTTTATTGCGCGATATCTTCACTCCCCTATGGCTTGGAGCTACTCTTTGCATACCAGATCAGGATAGCCTGCTGGATTCCGCACAACTTTATTCATGGATGAGAGATCAGCGCGTTTGTATCATCCATCTCACTCCATCGCTCGAGCAAATCCTAACAGAAGCGACCCATGCAAATGAGCACAACAAGCTTGAAGATCTTCGATTTGCTTTTTTCGGAGGAGAGTCACTGACCAGGCATCACGTAAACCGATTAAAGCAGGTTGCTCCGTCAGTGAGCTGCGTGAATTTTTACGGAGCGACAGAAACACCGCAGGCAATGGCGTATACAGTTGTCCATGCTTCATCCGCTTCAGATCATGCTCCATCCGCCCACATCACCGAAAGAATACCGTTAGGACGTGGAATCCAGGATGTACAAGTCCTTGTTCTAAACAATTCCGGCCAGATGGCCGGGGTGGGCGAGATCGGTGAAATACACATCCGCACGCCGTATCTTTCTCAGGGCTACTTGCAGGATCCAGCTTTGACACAGCAAAGATTCATCATTAACCCGTTCACCCGACACGTGAATGACAAACTATACAAAACCGGCGATCAAGGCCGTTTCCTTGACGATGGAAGTGTGGAATTTGCTGGAAGAAAAGATAACCAGGTTAAGATCAGGGGACACCGCATTGAAGTTGGCGAAATAGAATCGAGATTGGTAGGACACCCAAGGGTGAAGGAATGTGTCGTTGCTACCGCTGACGATGGATCCGGAGGATTACGTCTCGTAGCATACATAGTTCCTGATCCGACAGAATTCCCAAAAATGCATGAACTGAAAGGATATCTTCAACAACACCTGCCAGCTTACATGATTCCGTCCCGCTTCATTCTGATTAATGCCATTCCCCTGACGCCAAATGGGAAACTGGACCGGCGAGCCTTGCCTAAACCGGATATACACGCAGCCAGCGAAACGAGATTCATAGCACCCCAAACTCAATTACAGGAACTGCTCTCGGAAATCTGGAAAGATGTCCTACACGTGGAGGCAATCGGTATTCACGACAATTTCTTCGACCTGGGGGGGCATTCTTTGTTGGCAACCCAGATTGTTTCACGCGTTCAGCAGTTGATCCATGTGAATTTTCCAGTTCGCACGTTATTTGAATTCCCCACCATTGCGACAATGGCAAAAGAAATTGAATCTTACCAGCGGGAAAGTATCCATGATATTCCTGCACTACAACCCTACTCCCAGAATGGACCACGACGGCTATCGTTTTCACAGGAAAGAATGTGGTTTCTGCATCAGCTCGCTCCTGAAAGCTCCGCCTATAACATTTTTGCCGCGGCGCGTTTCAAGGGGAGATTGAACCAATCGTTTCTGGAAAGCAGCTTGAAGAGCATAGTGAAACGACAGAAAAGCCTGCGTACGGTTTTTTCAACGGTTGATGGACAGCCCATTCAGATGATAACATCCGAACCCGCGACAGTGCTGTCCATTTTTGATTTGCAGACGGTTCCAAAAGATGCGGTTGAAGCCAGGATTATTGAATTACTGAAAGCACATGCGGTAAAACCATTTGATCTTGTTAACGGTCCGCTTTTCAGAGCGCTTCTTGTGCAACTTAATGCGGATGAACACATTCTGGCCATAACGATGCATCACGTCATTTCGGATCAATGGTCGATGGGGGTATTCACGCGGGAATTAATCGCCGTTTACGAAACCCTGGATTCCGGTCAATCACCAAACCTAGTTGACCTGCCTATCCAGTACGCCGACTTCGCACAGTGGCAGAGGGAAGCGTTACATGGAAAGATGCTTCAGACCCAGCTGGAGTACTGGAAAAAACAGCTGCAGGGGTTGCAGGTCCTGGAATTACCCACTGACAAACCCAGACCATCCATTCAAACCTACAACGGCGCCCGTCTAGTTCATTCACTTTTACCGCAGTTGATCGAAAAGATGAGATTACTGACCCGCTCAGAACAAGTGACGCAGTTCATCCTGGCTTTGACCGTGTTCAATGTCTTTCTTTCGCGTTATACGGATCAAGAAGATATTACTGTCGGCATCCCCACCGCCAATCGTGACCGTGTGGAAATTGAGCCAGTGATTGGAACCTTTGTAAATACTTTGGTCTTAAGAACAGATCTATCAGGGAATCCTACATTCAAAGAGCTGTTACGCAGAGTGCGCCAGACCACCCTGGATGGATTGGCCAATAAGGACCTCCCCTTTGCCAGGCTGGTGGAGGAACTGCGGCCGGACCGCGACATGAGCTATTCGCCGCTGACACAGGTTTTGTTCAACAGCATAAATACTCCATTCGAATATCCTCGCCTTCGAGATCTGACGATCACTCCCATAGCTATTGATAAGGCATCAACGCAATTCGATCTATCGGTCGCGTTGAGCACTGACGTTACGCCACTTCTATCCCTGTCATTTAATACCGATCTTTTTGATGAAGCAACGGGACAGAGGATGCTTACTCATCTGATAATGCTTTTGGAAGATGCCGTTGAGAATCCCGACAAACATCTCTCAGACTTGCAGATTTTGGCGGAGGCGGAGGGTCACCAGCTATTGGTGGAATGGAACAATACCAGAGCCAATTATCCAAAAGATCTGTGTCTTCACCAGCTTTTTGAGTTACAGGCTGAAAGAACACCAAAGGCGGTAGCAGTTCGCTATGGAGGCCAACAACTCACTTATGAGGAACTGAACCGGCGAGCGAATCAGTTAGCCCACTATTTACACTCCCTGGGTGTAGGACCTGAAATTTGCGTGGGTATTTGTGTCGAGCGTTCGTTAGAAATGGTAATCGGATTAATGGGCATTCTCAAAGCTGGTGGCACCTACCTGCCTCTGGACCCGGCCTTTCCTATTGATCGTCTTGAGTACATGATGTGCAATTCCAAAGCGTCAATCCTGTTGACCAAGGGTGATCTCAGGGTAGCAAAACAACTGATCGAAAGGCTGCCCGAACAGAATTCTCGCCTGATCTACCTGGACAAAGACTGGGCTGCAATCGAATCCCATGCCAAAGGAATAGGCGGCAAAGCGCTCCCGACCCAGGTGACTCCTGATAACCTGGCGTATATTATCTACACATCAGGATCCACGGGCAAACCCAAAGGCGTGCAGTTGCTTCATAAGGCCGCGGTCAATTTCCTCGCCAGCATGGAACGAGAGCCTGGTCTGACATCCGATGATATTTTGTTTTCAATCACCACTCTTTCCTTTGATATTTCCGTATTGGAAATTTTCCTGCCGCTCGTTACAGGAGCCAGTGTAGTATTGGTGGATCGCGAAATCGCATTTGATGCCGTTCGCCTGGCGCAACACATTCAAGACTCAAAGGCAACCGTTATGCAGGCAACTCCAGCTACGTGGTACATGTTGAAGGAGTCGGGCTGGAAGGGTGATCGTTCATTGAAGGTTCTCTGCGGGGGTGAAGCCCTGGCTCAGGATCTTGCGGATTGGCTGGTTGATCGTGTTGAATCACTATGGAATATGTACGGACCCACCGAAACAACGGTCTGGTCAACCGTTGGTCAGGTGGAACCGGGAACAAAACGGATAACTGTTGGGCGCCCCATCGCTAATACTCAAATATACATTCTGGACAACAATCTTCATCCGGTCCCAACTGGTGTTCCAGGGGAATTGTTCATCGGCGGCGATGGTGTCGCTCGCGGCTACCTGAATCAACCCCAATTGACAGCAGAAAGATTCATACCTAATCCATTCGTCGATGACCCAGAGGCACGAATATATCGGACGGGTGACAAGGCCCGCTATTTGGTGGACGGCCAGATTGAAATCTTGGGTCGGGCTGATTCTCAGGTCAAGATCCGCGGTTTCCGTATTGAATTGGGTGAAATAGAATCAAATCTAAATCAACACCCTGACGTGCAGCAGGCAGTGGTCATTGTGAGAGAGGATTCACCAGGCGACAAACACCTGGTGGCCTATTT
>JBGPNQ010000055.1:0-19838 GCA_041487615.1 Anaerolineae bacterium | reverse complement strand
GGTCGTACTCACCTTTAGCCATGAAGAGAATACCTACCGAATTCAACGGACTCTGCCGCGCAATAAAAGTACAGTACTTGAGTTTCAAGTCAAGAACCAGGATGGCTGGAGACCGCTCACAGAAAAGACAACGCGTGACACGCAAACGCGGATTGAACAGACTCTGCGCCTCGATTACGAAACCTTTGTCAACGCCTCCTTTTTTTTGCAGGGCAAAGCCGACCAGTTCACGCAGCAAAATGCTGGCAAGCGCAAGGATGTATTGAGCAATATTCTCGGACTCGAGATGTGGGAGGAATACAGGAACCGCTCAGCGGAGAGGCGAAAAGTCATCGAACGAGACGTGGATGGAATTCAAGCCCGCCTCGCAGAGATCGAGGCCGAGCTTGGCGAAGAACAGTCGCGCAAAGCCCGGCTGGCCGAATTGGAATCCACCCTCAAGCAATTGACCGCCACTCGAACTGCGCAGGAATCTGTTTTGGAATCCATTAAAAGGACGGTTGCCGCCTTGGATGAGCAGCGAAAGCTTGTTGATACACTACGCGCGTCACTCGAGCGTTCCCGCACGCATCTTTCGGGACTTGAGACTCGTCTCGCTGCCAAAGCAGCAGACCGCGACTCTTATGTCGATCTCGTGAATCGCACCAAAGAGATCGAGTCCGCGCACAAGGAATGGCAGAGGCTGCGCAAGGAACTCGAAGAATGGGATAAGACCGCATCCCAATTCCACGAACATGAAAAAGAACGAGCGCCATTACTGGAACGGATCGCCGTGGAAAAGGCGAAACTTGAACAGGAACTGGAACTCTTGCAGGAACAGGAGAAAGTAATCAGCGAGCAGTCATCCGCAGTCAGTGAACTGGAATCCCAGATCGAGAATGCACGACAGGCGTTGGAGGAAGCAGAAGCAAGGGTATCCGAGCGCGCAAAGCTGGAGAGCGAACGAAACTCGTCGCGCGAAAAACAAGCCGCCATGAAAGTTGAAAATGAGACTTTGAAAGTTGATATGAATCAACTCAAGGAGCGTATCGACGCGCTCAAATCCGCTGAAGGAGCAACTTGTCCACTGTGCGGGCAGGAGTTGAGCGAGGGGCATCGCCAATCCACATTGGGGCAGTTGGAAGAGGAAGGTAAGCAAAAAGGCGATCGCTACCGTGCCAATCAATCGGAATCCACTGAGCTTGCCAGACAAATTACCAATTACGAATCACAAATCACAAAGCTTTCTCCCGCTGAAAACGATCGTATCCGGTTTACAGGCGAAATCTCGCAACTGAGCGAGCGCTTGGAAGTTCTGCAATTTGCTTCCAATGAATGGAAGACCTCCGGTAGCAAGCGATTGAGGGAAGTACAAAAGATTCTTGATGGCAGGAAATACGCGGTCGATGAACAAAAGCAACTCACCAAAATCGATAAAGAACTTGCCAAACTTGGCTATGATGCGGCCGCTCATGATGAGATGCGTGAACAGGAAAATGAACTGCGCAGTATCGAAGAGGATTTCAGCAATCTGAAAGCCGCCAGGGAAGTCAGCAAGCAGATCGAAGGCGAAATCAAGAACCTGCAATCTGAAATCAAAAACCGCGAGTCCGAAATTGGAACGCTGGAGGCCGATTTTGAGACCGCACAAACCAATCTGGAAACTGCCGAGTCACAATCGCCGGATCTCGACGATGCCGAACGGGAACTCTTCCGCTTGCGGGAGAGCGAAAATAAGATACGAAGTGAACTGGGCGGCGCCAAACAACGTGTAGATGTTCTGTCCACGCAGCGCGTCCGTAAAGCCGATTTTGAAAAGGAACGCGAAACGCTGCAAAAACGGATCGTGCAGCATAAAACGCTCGAGCGCGCCTTTGGCAAGGACGGCGTCCCGGCGTTGCTCATCGAGCAGGCGCTGCCGCAAATCGAAGAGAAAGCCAATGATCTGCTCGACCGTTTGAGCGACGGTCAAATGTCCATCCGGTTTGTAACGCAGGCAGAATATAAGGACAAGAAACGGGATGACCTGCGGGAAACACTTGAAATTCAGATCAGCGACTCGGCCGGTATCCGCGCCTATGAAATGTATTCGGGCGGTGAAGCATTCCGCGTCAACTTTGCGATTCGGCTCGCCCTTTCAGAAATACTCGCACAGCGTAAAGGTGCACGCCTGCAAACGCTGGTGATTGACGAAGGGTTTGGTTCACAGGATGCAATGGGACGTCAGCGTCTGATCCAGGCGATTAATCTCGTCAGGAACGATTTCGCTAAAATCCTTGTCATCACTCACCTCGATGAACTCAAAGACGCATTTCCCACGCGTATCGAAGTTGAAAAGACCGAACGCGGGTCAGTGATCAGTGTGAATTAATTCCTGTCATTGCGAGGAGGCGACTTTTGCTGACGAAGCAATCTCCACTTATCGGAATACTCTACTTGTGAAATGCAACTTTTAAACGGGAGATTGCTTCGGGCTGCGCCCTCGCAATGACACACAGTTTTTCCATGCCTTATCTCATCCTATCTACCGCTTTCTTTATTGGCGGTATCTTTGTTATCTACTGGCTTCATAACCAGTATCATCTCGATATCGTCGTCAAGCCAACGGCACCTCCACGCAACGCGCCGATGATTTCTGTCTGTGTGCCTGCGCGAAATGAGGAACGAAATATCCGAACATGTGTGCAAAATCTGCTCGCGCAGGATTATCCAAGTTTCGAAGTCATTGTTTTGGACGATCGTTCGACCGATGCGACGCAGGAGATTCTTCACCAACTTGCGGCTGAGAATGACAGACTTGGAATCATCATCGGCTCAGATCTTCCCGGGGGCTGGGCAGGAAAACCTCATGCCTTGCACCAGGCCTCGGCAGCGGCACGCGGCGAATGGCTTTGCTTCGTAGATGCGGACACTTTCCTCTCCTCCAACACTCTTTCCTCCTGCTACACAACAGCCATCGCAACGGATGCGGACATGTTTACGATCATGACCTTTCAAATCCTGGGCTCGTTCTGGGAAAAGGTTGTCATGCCGCTTGTCATGACCGCTCTGTCAGCTGGATTCTCGCCACGCAAGGTAAATGACCCGAACCGCAAGGATGCCATTGCCAATGGACAGTTCATCCTTATCAAGCGTTCCGTCTACAATGCGATCGGAGGCCATGAAAGCGTAAAGGATCAAATTGTGGAAGATAAAGCCATTTCAGAGCAGGTGAAATGGAATGGGTATCGTTTGATCGTCGCAGATGGCATGAAGGTGGCGCGCACGCGCATGTATACATCCTTGCGGGAGATGTGGGAAGGCTGGACCAAGAATATTTATCTCGGTTTGAGAGATCGACCTGCGCTGTTATGGCTCGGTGTATTTGGCGCCACCATCGCTCTGATCGTTGCCTTATTTATGCCGACATGGCCTTTGATTGGAATGCTGTGGTATCTCAAAGGAGGCGGTTGGATGGCGGAAATCGTAATCTTCGAGTCGCTTCTTTTATGGGCATTCATCATTCATGTCCGTGCAATAGTGGCGCAGAAAATGGAGATTTCCAGCTGGTACGCGTTCACCACTCCGCTGGGCGCAGGGATATTCGCGGCGATGATGATCACATCTGCAGTTCGGGTGCTCTCAGGCAAAGGGGTCACCTGGAAAGGTCGGATGTACGCGCCCAAATAACGGCGGTGGAAACGAGGAGTAAAAAGCCGGAAAGTGGAGACAAGGATCGGCTGAGAAAGAACGGGGACGGCAAGTCAAGACAAAGTTCACGGGCTGAATGTGACAAAAGTCACAATAAATTTCAGCGACTCATCTTATATTAAGCATAAGTTCATTTGTCCTAAGGATGTCTCATGTCCAAATTTCCATTCATGATTGCCATTGCAGCGGCTGTTATCGCTCTGGGATTTTTCGCGTTTGTGACCGATGCACCCGCCTACGGTGGAAGCGCGCCTGAGACCTGCGCGAACTGCCACGTGATGGATTCACAATATGAAAATTGGTATCACGCCCCGCACGAGAACTTCACCGAATGCGTGGACTGTCATCTGCCGCATGGGAATGTCGTCGTTTACTATCTCGAAAAAGGACGACAAGGTGCGAAAGATGTGTTCGCATTTACAACCGGAAATATTCCTGTTGCGATTCGAGCGAGTGATAGAACCAAGGGAATCATCCAATCCAATTGTCTGCGCTGCCATCAAGAGACCGTTGAGTCTGTAGTGATGGGCGCCCAGCCATTTGATCGGTATTGCTGGGATTGCCATCGCACTGTTTCGCATGGAGCACGCGGTGCATCGGGGTTTCCCTATCAAGACGCAGCGATTTACCCTGTCAAATAAGTCTCTATGAAGGAGAATACATCAATGAAGAAATATATGACCCTAATTCTGGTCGGCATCGTCCTGGTGCTGTCTGCTATATTGGTCGGCGTGTTGACGTTCATGAAAAATCAGCCGACGCAGGAACGTGCGTTCCAGCCATTGGTCGAGATCAAATCCATGGAACCCGATTCCTCAAAATGGGGAGTCAATTTCCCCAACCAATGGACATCCTTTCAGAAGACGGCCACGAACAATATTGACACAACGTATGGAGGCTCCTCCCAGTTCTCGTGGCTGGAGCGCGACCCGCGTCAGAAAATTCTGTTTGCGGGATACCCATTTAGCAAGGATTACAACGATGACCGCGGTCACGCCAACGCGCTCGTGGACGTGCGCAAGACCAAACGTCTCAACCTGAGCCATGACGATGAAACGAAGACGACCCACGCCACCTGTTATTCCTGCAAGTCTTCGAATAATCCGTCTCTTTGGGCAGAGATGGGCATGGAAAAATACGACAAGATATTCTTCGATCAGATGACCCCACGTATCAACAATTCCATTGGTTGCGCCAACTGCCATGAAGCAGGGACCATGCGCCTGATCGTCACCAATCCTGCGCTCGATGAAGCACTCAAAGCTCAGGGCAAGGATTGGCACACCTTTACCCGTCAGGAAATGCGGACCGTTGTATGCGCCAATTGTCATGTGGAGTATTATTTCAAGGGCGACGGAAAATACCTGACCTTCCCATGGGCGAACGGCACGAACATCGACCAGATCATTTCGTACTACGAAAAATCGGCCTTCAAAGATTGGGAATATCCTGACACCAAGACGCCCATGCTCAAGGCTCAACACCCTGAATATGAATTCTTCACCGCGGGTTCAACACATTACAACGCGGGTGTCGCCTGTGCAGACTGCCACATGCCATATACTCGTGATGGTGCGATGAAATATTCTTCGCATGATGTTCACAGTCCACTGCTCAACCCGGAACAATCCTGCGGTCAATGCCACACAGACACGGACTATGTGGTCGGCCGCGTGAACGAGATCCAGGATCAGGTCGCGACAACCAAGCAGAACACGGAAGACGCAATCATCGACGCCATCAACGCAATCAAGCTGGCGGCCGCAAGCCCGAACGCGGACACGGCGCTGCTCGACCAGGCCCGCAAACTTCACCGTGAAGCACAGTTCAAATGGGACTTCGTCTCTGCTGAGAACAGCACTGGCTTCCACAATCCTGAATATGCCTTGAAGATCCTGGCTGAATCCACGAACCTGGCGCGACAAGCTCAGATGCTCGCAGCGCAATCCATAAATGATATGTCTCTATTACAGACGGGAACCTACTACGAAACAAAGAAGTAGAAATCATCAAAAAGCCGGGAGTAGAAAGACACTGTCCACACGGATAGTGTCTTTTTATTTCTATTTGAATTACACTACAACGAAGACAAACGCGAGAAGCTGAATGGGGAACCTTTGCGCCCATCTCGTCGTCAAGCATGGTGAAATGAAAAAGGAGAGAACCATGAAAAAACTTTTACTACTTTTCCTTGCAATTGTACTGACCGCATGTTCTGCAATTCAATCCAAAAGCGATTTTGACCGCGCTCGTGACCAGTGGCAGGCTGCGAATATTTCGCACTATCGCTTCAACCTCTTCGTCGGTTGCTTCTGTGTATACACTCAGGATATGCCTTTGATCGTTGAAGTGAAGGATGGCGAAGTTGTCTCGATGGAGTTTCAGAGCGGCAAGGCAATTGAGGCTTCCAACCTTGAATATTTCCAACGCTTTGCGACGATCGATAAGATCTTTGCAGAGGTCGAGAAAGATCTCGGCGGCGAGGCGGATCAGGTCACTGTCGAATATGACGAAACCTACGGTTTCCCCAAGCAAGTCAGCATCGACTTCATTCAACAGGCAGCGGATGATGAACTTGGATTAACCGTCTCAGAGTTTGAAAAACTTCCGTAATAGGTCTTCCGGCATGGATGGTGGACTGAGCAGAGCGAAGAAGCGGACGTGTTGATCGTCCGCTTTGCGTTTAACTTGGCTGTGTCCACTGGTGCAGCACATCATTATCTACAATATGGATGCGACGATCTTCAATGCGGATCGCGCCGCTTCGTTCCAATTCCTTGAGGGAGCGGGCAACCACCTCCCGCACCGTGCCCAACTGCGCCGCAAGTTGCTCCTGAGTCCAGTGCGGACGCGGTTCATCGCCGTACTCACTGATCAGCCGTGCGAGTCGATGAGTGACCTGATAGAACGCCATCTCACTGACCATGCGGACCATATTCCGTAACATCTCGCCAAAGTTCGCCAATACTTTTTGGGCAAAAACCGGATGTGTCATGATCAAGGCACGCAGCTTTTCACTATTGATCACCCAGACATGACAATTTTCCAGTGCTTCCACATTGACTGGATTCATTCCTCCGTCGAAGGCGGGGACTTCAGCAAATGTGTCCCCTTCCTGCAAAATACGGACGATGTATTGCCGTCCCTGAGGGGAGAGGCGGTAGATCTTGGCGCTGCCACTTTCGACGATATGAAGCCCATCGCACGGATCGTCCTCCCAAAAGAGGACGTCACCGCGCTGATACTCACGCAGCTGCATATGAGCGGCAATTTCCAATAATAGAGGCTCAGGCAGTTCTACAAAATAGGAGTTTCCCCGCAGCGTATTGATGCGTTGATCCTGACTGGTCTCAATGAGTTTCATGGACGGGTCATATATCGCCGAGCAAAACTTTATCCGCACCGCGATCAATTTCCCAGGGGAAAATGGTAAAGGCGTCCGTGACCGCCGCGTAATAATCGGGCCGGCCATGACCGAATAGATTGCGATACGGATTGAAATGCAGCACACAGGTTTCCGGGAATCCACCTGCGGCAGAAACGCGATTCTTCACTGCGGTGATCGTTCGTCCCGAACCCCACACATCATCCACGATGAGGGTGGGCCGGCCGCGCAATTTGTCCTCTGCTGGAAATTGAATGAACTCGGGCCATGCCATGAGTTTGGCCTTTTCGCTTGCAGTCTGCGCAGGGAAATCAACGGCAGCTGTGAGAATGTGGGTGATGTCCATCGCTTCGGCGAGCATCCCACCGGGAATGACTCCTCCCCGCGTGATCATCACCATCGCTGTGAATTCACGTTTGAACTGTGGGATGAGATGGTCGATAAGACGGTCCACCTCCGCCCAGGAAATGATCTCGCGACGAGGTTGTTGTGGAAGTTGTTGTGTCATGCAGACTCTTCCTGGAAGAAATAACCTGGCGAAGGATGCCATCCTTTACCAGGTTTATGGATTACTAATTTCCCAACACTGCTGCCAAGGGAGCAGGCGCAGCAATACGGACCGATTGACCCGCTGTCTGTGCGACTTCAACATTACGTGCCCAGAGATAAAGGCAGGTATGATAAGCGGTCGATGTATAGGTTGTGATGACACTGGCAAGCATGGCAAGAAGAAGGAAAATCAGCAAACCAATTCCAATGCCAAGGACCAGCCCGATTGTGCCGGTTCCCAGGACCGCTACGATTCCATAGCCAAGGCCAAATCCCAGCAGCAGACCGCCAAAACCAAGAATAAAACCAATCAAACCGGTGACGGCTCGAACACCGACCGTGCTGATGCCGACCAGCAGCAGGTTGTCTTTGACAATCTGAGCAACCCGTTTTGCTGCATTGGTGAGATTCATATCTTCGATCACCATCGCCGGAAGGATGAGGAAGGATACCTCCGTCCATAATACTTCCAACAATCCCGCGGCGCTGCTGATGACACTGGCAGCAATGCCACCCAAGCCACCCCGATTGCGGTTTCTCCGTGCAGCGTTCTTGATCACGTTGACAACAGTGGATACCGCCGCAAGCGTGACGAGATCCAGGAAGTCGCGGCGGACGATGGACCAGGCGGTGCTCATGCGTCCATCCCCTGTGGTGAGATATTCATAGATCAGGTACACGGTCATGCCGGAGAACACATACGACACGACAAAATTGACAAACACCAGAACGGCTCCCATTGCCGCCAAAATGAATTGACCAATGCGTCCCGAGTCTCCAAGAAACACAGCCGTAATAATAATGGGGATCGCACCGATGATGGATACGATACTTCCGACGATCAAAGCATAAATGGAAGGTTTGATGAGGTCCTTATCCTTGAATGCCATGCTCCAGGCTTGTTGCAGGAAAGACCAACCACGTGAAAAGGATTGCATTGTTTGTTCTCCTCTAAGTTCTCTGTCATTGCGAGCGTTTTTCCCTGGCACCGCCTGTGATTTGCTTAGCAAATCAGGCAGATGTGCGAAGCAATCTCCGTCTTAATCATGGAGATTGCCTGGTCGGGCTTGGCCGTCCTCGCAAGGACAGTTAGTCAATTGATTATAGCAAACTTATTGGGTCTACTTCAACCCGCCAGTCTTTCAGCCAGTTTTCCACAGAACCCTTACGTAACAGGGAAACCGGGTCAGCGCCGCGCAGGACGATCTGCCAGCGATAGACTCCGCCGACCTTGGCGAAGAAGCAGGGAACGGGGCCAATCATGGTGATGAGTTTCCAGCCCCCGGCAGTCAGTAATTCGCCGAGCCGGCTGGCAACCCTGTGCGCTTCCTGCTCAGCCGACTCCTGGTCCTGATTTCGATATTCGAGTCTGACCAGCCGCGAGAAGGGTGGATAGCCAAGCCTCCTACGCTGTTCCAACTCGTATTCGTAAAAGCCGTTCACATCGTGTCCAGCCGTGGATTGAATGACTTGATTTGCCGAATCGAACGTTTGTAATATAACTTTTCCTCCACGCGCGCTTCGTCCTGCGCGCCCGGCTACCTGCGTCAACACCTGAAAGACCCGTTCACCAGCAAAGGGATCGGGGAGAAATAAACCCACTTCTGCAAGCACAATGCCAACCAGAGTCACGAGCGGAAGATCCAATCCTTTCGCAAGCATTTGTGTACCGATCAAAACGTCTGCCTGGTGATTGGCGAAATGGGTCAGGATCATCTCATGCGCATCCTTATGGCGAGTGGTCTCCCAATCCCACCGTAATGTGCGCGCTTTCGGGAATAACGAGTTCACTTCCGTTTCCACTTTTTCGCTGCCCAGGCCATACTCACGGATTTGCTTCCCACTACATTGGGGGCAAGTCTTCGGCTTCTGTCGTTCATATCCGCATTGGTGACAAAGCAAACGTTCCTTTTCTTCGACGTGTAAGGTCAACGGCGTGTCACAATTCGGGCAGCGCAGAACATAGCCACAGTCGCGGCAGAAGATATAGGTGGCGGTGCCGCGCCGGTTCAGGAACAGGATCGCCTGCTCACCGCGCCTCAGAGTGGACTCAAGTTCCTTAAGCAGGAGCCGGCTAAAGATCCCGCGCTGACCCGCTTTCAATTCATCCCGCATATCGATGATTTGAACTGGAGGCAGGTCGGATCCAGTAATACGATGTGGCAACTCCAATCGCTTCATGCCCCTCACCCCTGACCCCTCTCCCATAGTGAGAGGGGAATTCTCCGCCTGATAGCGTTGTGAGACAGAGGGCGTGGCGCTTCCCAGCACACATACCGCCCCTGCGAAGCGCGCATACATTTGAGTGGCAGTCACCGCATGATAGAACGGCGGCTCGGATTGATAGTAGGACGAGTCGTGACATTCATCCGCAACGATGAGACCGACATTCGGCAACGGCGAGAACAACGCACTGCGCGCGCCGATGATGACTTTCAACGCGCCTGTGCGGGCGCGTCGCCAGGTATCGTATCGCTCGCCCTCTGAAAGCTTCGAATGGACAATTCCCACCTGCCCGGGGAAGCGACTCAAAAAGCGACGGACAGTCTGTGGCGTGAGCGCGATCTCAGGGACCAGAATAATTGCCTGCCTGCCGCGCTTGATCACTTCCTCTGCCGCGCGCAGATAGATTTCTGTTTTGCCTGAACCCGTGACACCCTGCAGAAGAAATGGGTGCCGAGTGTCGGGTGACGAGATAGCGTCAGCGATTTCTTTTAGCGCGGACTCTTGTTCAGGTGTGAGTTCCAATTCATGTTTACCTGGATACTGGTTTTCCTGTTTACCGGCCCTTTCCAACGGGTCACGGAATATCTCGCTCTCGAACAAGCGGATCAAGCCGCGCTCTTCAAGTTCATACAGGTCGGCGAGATTGCATCCACTTTCGGCAAATACCCACGAAACATTGACGGGTTCTGGCTGCCGGATCAAAAATCGCAACGCGGCTTGTCTACGCGCCAAAGTTTGTTTTGTGCCAAGGTTTGACATCTCGGCTTCTGCATGTTCCGGCGGGACAGCAAGCAATGCAACGCGAACGTATTTTGATCTCACGCGTGGTGGAGGCAACACACTCTTCGCCGAAATCACTCCCTTGCGGACAAGCATACCCGCGCTGTTGCGCCACTCCACTCTACGGAAGTGAGCGTCGATCTGACGACCGCGCAATGGACCGCGTTCGGTAAGGAGATCAAGTAAGCGACGTTGGACCATCGACCACTGACCATCCTTTATGGTCCATTGTCCACGGTCTATGGTCTGATATAACACATCCGCTTCCTGGCTGATCCCGATCGGTAGAAACAGACCGACGATGGCTGCCAGTGGCGACAGCGTGGACTCTGCCATCGCTTCCGCGAGCGCGATCTGTGGCTGCGTCAGAACGGGAAGAGGGTCTACAAGCTCTGCAATCTCTTTGACCTTCTGCACCGATGGCCGATCAATGAAGCGAAAGACGGCACCTTGCACAGTCTTGTTCCCAAACGGGACAATAACTAGATGTCCAATTCCAATTTGACCGATTAGAGGCGCAGGCACTGCGTAATCAAAGATTCCCGAAACCGCAGGGACGTTGACAACAATTTGAACGAAGGTAGTCATTGAGATGATTGTAACGTGAAAATGCTATGGTGAATTAGTCGCAACAATTGAATCCCCAAATCTACACTAACCTTCACGAACAACTTGACTCGCGTCGATTAGATACAATGATTGTTATACAAATTCGGTTTACTTGCTCTTCAAAATCGCTGCTGCCCCATACCCCACAACAGACGAGTAATCCCCCGTGACATTCGCAGATGTTGCATGGCGCAGGACCTTCACCTTGTCCGCGCCGAGTTTTTTGCATGCCCATAATACAGCTGTGACCGCGCCGAGCCCGCAGGCGAAACCCTTGTGGGCGCGGTCCAGGTCAAACGCACCGGCCGGGTTGAAGGCTTCGATTTCAGATAGCATGGCGCGATCGTATGTCAATGCGGCTTCCTGTTTATAGAAATGGGAGAGGTCCGTGCTGGCAACCAGCACGAAGTTCTTATCGCGCAAAACGATCGCCAGTGCTTTTCCCAATCCTTCCGAGACGCGCTCATCGAGGGCACGCACCATGATCGGCAATAACTTCCATTCATGTCCGAAGACGCGCTGCAAAAATGGAAGTTCGATCTCAAGCGAATGTTCGGGGTCATGCCTGACGGGCGTAAGTCCAAATCCCAATTCTGATTTGAGGGTCGCATCGAGATCACTCAGCGCAGTCTTGTCCACGGGAATGTCCCCGAGTGGAGTGAAGTATGCGCTGTGGGTGGTCGTGAGCAATGGTTCCACAAACGGGCGATGCATCGGTCCGATGACGGCGACCAGATCCGGGTGGAGCCCGCGAAGCGCAGCGAAGGCATATCCCGCAACCTCGCCCGAATATTGATGTCCGGCGTGCGGTGCGACGACTCCCATTACAGACTCATCCAGTTCAGGGAGTTTGGCATCGTCTAAATATTGATCGATGATCCGCGCAAGCGCCTTGGGATCCCCTTCATACCATTGACCGGCAATCGGCGACGGACGTACATCAATCATAAAAAGATTCTAGCACTTTTTGAGTGGCGCGAAAAGCAAGCGGAGGCAGTTGATCGCGCTCAAACCATTCGACCGCGTCCGCGTCATCATCCGCTTTCAGATCACCGGCTAGCACTTCCGCTTGATACACGATAATAAAGTCGGCGCCCCGCGCATGTTCCTTCCCGGAGATGATCTCCAGCACTCGCTTCACGTGGACGCTCAAGCCGGTCTCCTCCAAACACTCACGTTCGGCCGCCTCCGCCGGATTCTCCCCACCATTGATGAAGCCTGCGGGTAAACTCCACAATCCACGGAATGGATCGCCTGCGCGCCGTACCAGGAGCACGCGTCCATCCTGTTCGATCAACACAGCGGCCGCGACCTTTGGATCCACAAAATGGATCCATCCACACGCGGGGCAGATTGGCCGTACCATGCCAAATCGCATTTCATGCTTTACCAAAGCGCCGCAGCGCGGACAATAGTTGAATTCATCTTTTGCCATGTTTGACATTATGACACTAAATTAAAAAAGGTGACAGTCACTTGCGGAGTGACTGTCACCTGATGCTTCGAATCCTTATTTTCTTCGCCAGCGATTGATCGAAAGCTGGCGCATCAACGCCATGACAAACGCACTCAACAGGGCAAGGCCTGCCAGTAACCACTGCCACAGCGGAGGAACAAACGGCGCTGCCCCCGGAACTTGAGGTTGCTGCTCCTGTGGACCGCCTCCAATTCCATTTGCGGTAGCTCCGCTCTTCTCAGCGGGAGTCTCCACGACGGCGCGAGCGGTGTCTTCCTGCGCAGGGACTGTCTGTGTTGGCATGGGAGCCATCGCAACGGATGGTTCCTGAACAGCCGGTGCTTCTGTCGCGGCGGGCGCTTCGGTGGCCGGAGCGGATTCGGCAGCAAAGGTATCAGGTGCCCCACCTCCACCCATACCAAACGCAGGAGGTGCTGAAGCCAGTTGCGGACGGAGGAAATTCAGTCCCAAAGTAATGAACAGCAAAATAGTTGCGAGCGCAGAAGTAAATCGGAAGGCAGGATATGCCCGCGGTAAAGGTGGATTCCTACCGACCATTTTTGGCGTCAGCCTGAAATTACGCGGCGCCTTTCGCAAGGGAAGTTGTCGGAGCAGACTGCGAGCGCCGCGCAGATCGCGTAAAACGGAGCGCAGGTCGGGGTCGGTGAGAAGACGTGTTTCCAGGCGGGCAGAATCGGACGGACTGAGTTGTCCGTCCAAGTAAGAAGAAAGGAGTTCGATATCACGTTGTTTCATCAAGCGGTACTTTCTTCTTCTAGACGAAATACAGCGGGCAAAAGTTCCGAAAAGCCCTGCAAACACTCACGCAATCTTAATCGCGCCCGTGCGAGACGGCTCTTGATTGTCCCTACTGGGACGCGCACAGCCACCGCTACTTCGGTATAGTCCATACCCTGCAGATCTGCCATCACGACAACGGTCTTAAATTCGACAGGCAGGTTGTTCAAGCAATGCTGGATCGCGTGTTCGAGTTCATCGGCTTCGGCTTTTTGATCGGGGGTCATGCCAGGGTCGGCCAACCAGCGCGGCGAATCCATCTCCTCGCCATCGTCGGTATCCGGTTCGAGTGGCGTGGTGGGACGTCTCTTCTGGCGGCGCAGTTCATCGTAACAGGCATTGGTAACAGTTCGCATCAGCCATGCCTTGAACGACCCGCCGCGGAAGGTGTTAATGCTCTTGAACGCGGAGATAAACGCATCCTGCGCGGCGTCTGCGGCGAGATCCTCATCTCCTAATATCCTGAGCGCGGTGTTGAACACGCCATCCTGGTAATGCAGGACGAGCGTGTTAAAGGCGTCGAGGTCGCCTTTTTGCGCGTCGCTGATGAGAGCTAGTTCGTTCATGGGGATTATTTTATCACTGAGAGGAATTCACCGCGAAGAGCGCAAAAAAATTAGCGGGGCAGGTTCGCGAACAACGCCAAGGAAAAAAGATGAAAGAAGAAAGACTCTTACTGAGGTTTGCGATTGACGAGGAGGAAAAGTCCGCGCCAGAGTAACATTCCCAAAGCGGATGTGGCACTCAATACCACTGCAAAGATCGGTATGACCGGTGCGTTGAGCAGCAATCCACGCAGGACGGCGGCAAGCGGACCCGCAAAGATCATCGCCAGCACAGGACGCCAAAGCTGTTTTGGGTTGGAAGAAATTTCCTGCTGGAAAAGTCCAAAGAAGGACGCGAGCAGGAACCACGCAGTCACGAGTGGAAGGAACGCGGCTGCCATTCGCGGCAGAAAGGCCAGGTCCGCTTCGCGGTGAGTCGCAAATCCGATGAAGGTAGTAGTGAGGATTGCGACAATATCGCCCAGGATCAGTATCGATTGCTTCATGATTCTTACCACGGTCCACGAATGAGAAAATGAGGCCACCATGACATACAGATTTTGTTAATTTTCTCCGTGTCTCTGTGGGTCGCTGGTTAGCTTTTGGTTTCACCGAATTCTTCATTCCTCAGGGCCGGGAACAGCAGTACTTCGCGAATGGAATGCTTGTCCAATAACAGCATCGCGAGGCGGTCCACACCCATGCCGAAGCCACCATTGGGCGGCATGCCATAACGCATGGCGCGCAGATAATCCTCGTCCATGGGGTGCTTCTCTTCATCGTCCGCGGCGTAATCGCGTCCCATCTCGAGGAAGCGCTGCTCCTGGTCGAGCGGATCATTCAACTCGGTGAAGGCGTTGCATAATTCAAAACCCGCGGCATACACTTCGAAGCGCTCCACGGTTAGCGGGTCACCGGGCATGGATTTTGCCAGCGGAGAAATATCGCGCGGGTAATTGTAGAGGAACGTCGGCTGGATCAAAGTCGGCTCCAGGAATTCGCTTAGCAGAAAATCGATCAGCTTGCCACGCGTCGCCTTTGGGTCAGGCAGTTTGTTCGGGTGTTTGACTTTGATTGCCTTGAATAATTCCTCTGTCGTCTTGTGCTCGGCAATGTCTATGTGGCTGGCTTCGAGAATTCCGTCGCGCAGTTCGAGTCTACGCCATGGAGGCGTCAGATCGATCTCATTCCCCTTGTATGTGATCTTGCGCGTTCCCAAAACCTGCTGCGCAGTGTATGAAACCATCTGCTCGGTCAATTCCATGACCTGCAAATAATCCGCATATGCCCAATAGAACTCAAGCTGTGTGAACTCCGGGTTATGCTTAAACGAGATACCTTCATTGCGGAAGTCGCGCCCGATCTCATACACTTTTTCCAGGTTCCCGACGAGCAGTCTCTTCAAATACAGCTCGAACGAGATGCGCAAATACATATCCTGATCGAGCTCGTTGTGATGTGTCACAAAGGGACGCGCCGCCGCGCCTCCATATAAAGGCTGCAAAATCGGGGTTTCCACTTCAAGGAAACCATGATCATCCAAAAAGCTCCGCAGGGATTTGATGATCGCGGCGCGCTTGCGGAAGGTCTCGCGCACATCGGGGTTGACTGCCAAATCAGCGTAACGCTGCCGGGCGCGGATCTCGGAATCTTCAAGCGCCGCGTGACGGATTACGGTGCCATCTTCCCGCGTTTCATCCTTCGCAGCAGGGAGAGGACTGACGGACTTGGCCAGCAGCTTGAAGTCGTGGACATGCAGCGTCGCTTCTCCCGTTTTCGTGCGGAACATGACTCCACCCGCCTGGATGAAATCACCTATATCGAACATCTTGTTGAAGAAGTCCAGACCTCCCTTACCCACCTCGTTCAAACGGAAGAAAAGTTGAATTCTCCCAACGCCATCTTCAATATGAGCAAATGAAATCTTGCCCATCGTACGTGTCGCACGGATTCGCCCTGCAACAGTGACCTTGACTTCTTTGCCATCTTTTTCAGCTATATCGAATTCGGCAATGGCCTCTGCGCTGGTATGAGTACGCTGGGCGCGCGTGGGATACGCTTCGATGCCCTCGGCACGGAGTTCGTCCAATTTCTGCAATCGTATTTTTTCGAGTGAGTTGTATTCTGTCATGAGCATTCTTCTCTCCCTTCTCCCATTGGGAGAAGGGTCGGGGATAAGGGAGCATCTCGCTCACCCTGCCCTCTGCCGCGGGAAGAGGGTACTTAAGAAAACCCCGCGCTCCTGCACAGGCGCGCGGGGTAATAACGTTACGCTCCTGCGTCTAACCGACTTTTAGGATTTTAACATTATACGTGCCGCCCGGAGTTTCCACCTTCACGGTTTCACCGAGTTTATGGTTCAAAATAGCCTTACCGATCGGTGATTCATTCGAGATTTTGCCTTCGCGCGGGTTGGCCTCTGCCACACCTACGATGGTAAAGGTTTCGGGCTCATAATTACCCTCCTTGAGGGTGACCTTCGAACCTATTTGCACAATATCGCTCTTCTTTTTGCCATTTTCCTCGATAATTTTCGCAGTGGCAAGCAGCATTTCCAGTTCCTGAATGCGTCCTTCAACAAAAGCCTGCTCATTTTTCGCGGCTTCGTATTCTGCATTTTCGATCAGTTCCCCGCCTTCCATCGCCTCGTGCAGGCGGTTGGCAACTTCCTGACGTTTGGCTGTCCGCAGATAGTCCAATTCGTCCTGAAGTTTCTGGTATCCCTCTTTGGTCAAAAAGTTGTTAGGCATTTTTCTTTCCTGATATAAGAATTTTGCATCTCTTAAGAGATGCAAATAGAAATATCCCGATGCAGTTGTCAGTAAAGCGGGCTTAATATATCACGAATCGAGGCTCAATACAAGAGACGCGTAACCTATCTATGAATATTGCAGTAAGCGTATCCCTTTCCACTCAGACCAATAAGAGCGGATGGACTCGCGGGTATTTTCGGGAGTGGAGAGGGCCACGCCCAGGACCGGAAGCTGTGACTTATACTCCAAAATCGCCTCCTGCCACGACCGTACGCCGGCTTCCGTTACCGGATGGGTGGATTCCTTCATCCCGGTTGATTTAGGCGCATATTCCTCAGGTTTGTAGAACATATACGGGATATCGATATCGTAGAGTAACGGACGTCCGAGCAGCTCGGCCGCCTGACGCACAAGAACATGGTCCACGTGAGAGCCAACGGATAGCTGGGCCACCAGCACATCGTCCGGCAGGAGGCGGGCCGATACCGCTTCCGCGATTTGTTTCGGGAGGTCGGCGTCCTCCGGAAACGGAGGAACGGAAATCTCAGAGTATAGCCATTCGCCGTTCGCCCGGCGGCGATAGATACAATCCAGAAAATCAAAGTGCTGCACTTTTGCACCGACAACGGCAGCAGCATTCCTGTCTTCGTCGCGGCGAGAGCGTGTGGTCTCTTCAGCAGACGCAAAACCCCATTGAGCGTGCAGCAATTCCGCCAAGGGAGAGAACTCCCTACCGGGCGGATAGCCGCACATAAACGTCCAGATTTCGACTGGAATGCCGGATTGAGTCTGTTCGTAGATCAGGCCGCCTGCGGAGAGGACGGCATCGTCAAGGTGTGGGGAAAGATATATCCATCGCATCCTCTGATTTAACCATAGTTATCATTACCGGGGTCAGATTTTAAGATGGGCGTGCAATAGATTTTCATCGCCAAGTCAAGTAAACTTGTAGTGGAGGCACGCATGGAGGAACGACGCAAAAAACCGCGCAAAGACCTGATGTCCTACTCGCAGGTCTTTGATCTGTATAGCGGCAAATTGATTGGCTATCTGGGTGACCTCAACCAGTTGGGTGCAATGGTGATTGGAGATGAGTCTCTCAAGGTCGATGAACATATGACCATATCCATCCAACTCCCGGAGCTTCCAAATATCAATGCCACGCGCATGGTATTGCCCGTGCGCGTGGCCTATTGTCAAAAAGATTTGAGCCCTGAATATTTCAACATTGGGCTGGAATTTGATATCATTACCGACAACCAAAAAGCCATCATTGAGTCGATCATGGAAAATTACGAATTTCGACGGCAATCAACTGATTATCCGCCGCGACCGGTTTGACAACACATCCGTGGGAAAAACATAAAGACTTTCTGCCGGTACAGGCATGAGGGTCTTTTTTGTTTTCCAGATTTTCCTTTTTATTCTATAATCAATAAAACGGCTCCGAAAGAGGATCCTCATGGGCACACCTGCTTCGTCATTTTTTTTTATGAGTTATAGCCGCGAAGACGTCAGTTATCAGAAGAGGGTGATCAGCGAGCTGCGCCAGCGCGGGATCAACGTGTGGTTGGACACGGAAAACCTCATCCCCGGTTCGCCTGCCTGGGAACGTGAGATCGAGCGCGCCATACGGGCTGCATCGGGAATCATCGTCCTTCTCTCACCCGCGGCAAATAATTCGGAGTGGGTTCGACGTGAGATCAGTTTTGCGGAACAGAATGAGAAGCGCATCTTTCCGGTTCTCATCCACGGTGACGAAGATGATTCGATCCCTCTGCGTCTTTCCAGTCACCAACGGGTAGACCTGCGCCGAAACTTTGACGATGGCATCGCTGAGCTTGAGAATGCACTGAAAGAGCACCTGGGAGTGACTGCTGTTCATAAACTTCCAAAACAAGAGAAAGCAGGCTCCCCGATCGATTGGAAGAGGTTCATCCTGCCGGGAATCTTGGCCGCGATTGGGCTTATTTGCCTGGGCGGGCTCGGATTTGGGATCCGCTATCTCTTCAACCATACCCCTGGGCCATCGAATACGCCATCCAATTCAGCGACTGGAACAAACACGCCGCCCGATGTTGATGCCATCGCTACAAATACGGCAGTTTTGACTCCCGCAGCTCCAAAAGGCAAAATCGTATACACCTGTCAGATAGCGGGTGATGAAATCTGCATTGTGAATGCGGACGGTTCAGGTTGGAGGCGGCTTACTGACCTGCAATCGGCCAGTGGTTCCGCCAACCTTGCCCCGGACGGAAAATTTGTTGTTTTCGTTGGTACCGAATCTGGAGCAACAGAAATTCATGAAATCCATCTGGATACAGGAAAAATAAAACAATTGACTCATCTCGAGGCAGGCTTAAGCTCGCCTGAAATTTCTCCGGACAATAAATCGATCCTCTTCACCTATCGTGCCACCAATCAAACTTCGCAAATATGGATCATGAACCGGGACGGAAGCCATCCTCACGAATTCTATAGCTCATCCGGAAAAGATGCTCACGACGCCACCTGGTCCCCCGATGGATCGCAGATCCTGTTCGCACTGGGACTCGGCGAGAACAACCAACTCTACATCATGGATAACAATGGGCGTAATACGCGATTGGTCAATTCAACGATTGACACACGCGGCCACAGTGACTGGTCTGTTGGTGATTTGATCACCTTCGACATGGGCGGTTCCTTCATGCATGAGATCTATGTCTTGAATGTAGACGGGACCAACGACCATCAAGTCTCAAAGGGCGATAACGCACAGGGTGAAAGCTTCTCGCCGGACGGACAATGGATCGCATACACTGGTTATACGGATGTCGCAAATAAAGATAAGGCCAGTTGCGAGATTTACATCATGCGCGTCGACGGCTCGGATGCTCGTCGACTCACGAAAAATACCTACTGTGATTACCAGCCGCGTTGGGGAAATTAAACGTAGGCCAATCGTAGAGAAATAGAAGTTAGGCCAGACTTTTCGCGCCTAAAACATACCGCGGTCTGTTTTTTTGATTTCAAAGCCTTAATATGGTTTTGCTGAAGATTAATATACCTTCACTGACAGTTCCACG
>JBGPNQ010000054.1:0-19987 GCA_041487615.1 Anaerolineae bacterium | reverse complement strand
AGAAGGATTGACTCACGTCCGATATTTGCTGTCTTCCTTCCCCAACACTCCAAATCAAACCGCCTTGATACAGGGCCTTTTTGCAGATATCAAGACGATCCACGATCTAGCCATCGATATGCAAAAGGAATCTGACAACGGTAATGAAGCTGGACTCACTCTAAACGCCGAGGCGATCAACAATGTGATCCTCGGCGATCAGAGTCCTGATCACAAGGATTTGAACAACAATAATCAGGTCGATGATCCCAGCGATGGCTTCGGACTCCTCCTGAATGGTGGCAACCAGGGATATTTGGAGGCTGTGTACGCGGAAGCGGATGCAACAGTCAACTCCCTGGGCGCATCACAACAAATGATCGATTATGGAAATGGACTAAAGGCCAGTGTTCAGAACCTGGCGCAATGGACACCTGAACTTCAGAACCTGATTACTTCCATCCTTAATTCCCCAGCCGGTTCCGACAGAAAAGGATTGATCGCAGATGCTGTGGCGCTGTCCGAAAAAATGCTCAATGGTATCGATATCGATCAGGATGGCAGGATCGATCCGAAGCCGGGAGAAGGCGGAGCGCAAGTCGCCTACGATCAAGGCTATCACATGGCCGATATGCCGCTTCGCGCGGTGGGCATCCTTAACTTTGGAACTGGAACACCTACATTCATCAGTGTCCCAGCGACAACCCTAACAGCCGGGGGTGGGGGCTCAGGGAACGGCGTTGCTACGCAAAAGATTCCACCTGGCCAGCAAAATACACCGCCTGGTCAACAAAACAGAACACCAAAGCCCAAAAAGGGAAACAATAACAGCAACAATCATTAGGCTATTTTTGCGGTCGTCTTAGCTATTTCACATCGCGCTTGAGGAACAGCAGGAATCCGGCCAATCTCAATCCGGCGCTGAGCCATAATGCCCCACCCAAACCAATATAACCGGCAAGCCATGTCCCGAACAATGGAGCGATGATCGTAGACAAATATTGCATGGATTGTGCCAGCGATACGAACGTTGCACTGTATTCAGCGGGGACAGTTTTCATCAGCTCGTCAAAAAAGACGAGGTCCAGACCGCCCTGGAAGAAGCCGGCAATTCCCGCGTAAACTACGATCATCTCCACACGCGGAGTCGCGGCGCTCAAAGCGGGATAAAGCACCATGCCAAGAGTCGTCGCCAACAGGACAAACCGTCCGCCGCGCTGACGGGAAACTTTTGGCCAGAGATAATAGCCAAGCAACATCACCAGAGTCATCGTCATGTTGACGGTACCGATTTGCGCGTCGGTGGCGTGCACATCGCGGACGAGAAAGAGCGGCATGATCGGCGTGCTCAACACCAACGCGGAAAAATAGACGAAGCGCTTGGATGAGAACGAAACAAAGGCCGGATTTGCGCGCAGCATCTTGAGGTAATTTTGAATTCCCTCGCGGGGACTGGAGCTTCTGGTCAGCGGCGGGACGTCGCTCTCAGGCAGTACAATTTGTCGCGAAAAGTAATAGCTGAGAAAACCGCCCAATGACAGAACAAGGAACATGATTCCATAGTTCAACGGGAAGTGGATCAGGTCAATCAAACGTGTGACGATGAATGTGCCGACCACGCCCGTGATGCCGAAGATCGTCCAGCGGCGGCTGAGCAGGGCATACCGGCCTTCCGGTCCGGCAACGGCATTCATTACCACGGAAAATGCGACGGCTAACGCGGTTTGCGGAAGGGTGGCAAACGCCCATATGGCCAGCGTGGAAATGATGGCGAATTTTTCCGAAAAAACCAGGGTCAATATCCCGGTGAACGCGTAGCATAGGATAACCAATAGGCGGGAGAGGCTGTACCAGGGAACGATGTCGCGTCTCGTTTGCAGGAAACGCCCAACAACAATGGCAAGCAATAGCCCCGTAATGCCCGGCATGGAGGAGAGTAATCCCACCTGAAAATTGGTTGCACCAAGACGTGTAAGAAAGACCGGTAAAAAGGGCGCGGCGACATTCGAAATGCTGACGCCCACAGCGTCGATTTGCACATAACGGAAATTCCGTTTTTGGATTTTGAGTTCCTGCCCGGTTGCTGCGGTGTTCATAACAGCAAAAGATTATAACGCCGGCGCGGTAGAATTATTCCATGATCGAAATCCGCCCCATCCAACCCAATGAATGGACTCAAGCGAAGCGAATCGTGTATCGCGTCGCCCATGTCATCTTCAACGATCCGCGCACGCTGGAAGATTCCATCGCGTATTTTGAGGCGCGCCATGAACTCAAGGACATGGATGATATCCAGAAGAACTATTTCGAGAACGGCGGAACATTTCTCGGCATGTTTAAAGATGGCAAGATGATCTGCACAGGCGCGATCCGCAAACTTGATGATGACGTCTGCGAACTAAGACGGTTGTGGCTGCTCAACGAATATCACGGACGAGGTTTGGGTTACCGCATGTTGCAGCAGCTATTATCGATTGCGCGAGAGATGCGATACAAACGAGTCTGGCTCCAGACAGATCCGAGAGCACAAAGGCGTGCACTGGATTTCTACACACAAATCGGTTTTTACGAAACCCCGCGCTACTCTGACAGGACAGATGATATTTGTATGGAGATGACATTGTAAGAGCAACCGGCCGCGACTACCTACAATCTCACCGCGCTCAGCCAATCAGGCAGTTGTGCAAACAGTTGCTTCATAATGTCCTTCGCCCGCTGATTGAAAACCTCGATATTGTTATAAGCCTCCCCGCCCTGTTCGCTGACGATGTCACTGACCCCGCGCAGGATCAACAGTCGCGTCTTGTATTTTTGTGCCACCCATGCAAACGCGGCAGATTCCCAGTCGGCGGCAATGGCCCCTTTTGATCGAAGGAAGGGAATCTTTCCAGGCGGCAGGTCGCTATCAGCGGAGGCGATGATACCGCGTCGGACAGGATGGGGATACGGTTCCGCGAGCCAACTCAGGTCGAGCGAAGCGGCGTAGTACGTTGCAATATCCAGGTCCCCCATTAGCTCCACAATATCGTACACAAAGGTCCGCTCAACCAGGACAACATCACCTTGATTGACAACGCCCTCGAAACCGCCGCATGTGCCCAGGTTTACGATCAAGTCTGGAGAACATTTATCAATCACATACTGCATCATCGCGGCTGAGGCGATCTTGCCCCAACCGCTGTGGAAAAGTTCCAGGTTCCAGGTGTCAAGTTTCAGGTCGAAGGATTCTCCAAATGGTGATCGCCCGATTTTAGAATCAGGAAGTAATAGTTTGACGCCCTCCCACTCGGCGATGGCGGAAATTAAGACAATTGTCTTCACGTTTGTCCGTCCTTGAAATTCATTTTGGTAGCATTTCAAATTATAACGGTCAACTTTAGTGCTGTATAATCACTCAATGCCCGAGTGGACCAATACAACCGTTGGAAGAGTTCGAATTGAGAAGCACCTGGCACAGGGAGGCATGGCAGAGGTTTACTTAGGCACGCACCTGACTCTCGACCGTCCGGTGGCGGTCAAGGTTATGCACGCTCATGTCGAAGCAGATGAAGACCTCAAGTCACGCTTCCAGCGTGAGGCCAGGGTTGTGGCGGCCTTGCGTCATCCGAATATCGTACAGATCTACGATTTTGATACCGCCGATGGACATCCATACATCGTAATGGAATATATCAGGGGACCGTCACTTGCCGCGTATTTGAAAAATCTGCACGAGCACAACGAAAGAATGCAACCCGCGCATGTGGCGCGGCTGCTGGGCAAACTCGCCAGCGCTCTCGATCATGCCCACGAGCAGGGAGTGATCCATCGAGACATCAAACCTGGAAATATTCTCCTGCATGTGAAAAGCGGTGAATCGCGCAGGATGTTCACGGACCAGATCGATCCGGTGGTTACCGATTTTGGTCTGGTACGGATCGTGAATGCGGCAACCCAAACGGTCTCCGGGCTGGTTAGCGGCACGCCCGCTTACATTTCACCCGAACAGGCACAGGGCAATAAGGTCGATCACTGCACAGACATTTATTCACTGGGTGTGGTTCTGTATGAAATCCTTGCCGGTCGCGTGCCATTCGATGCCGAATCGACATGGAGTGTCATCTACAAACATATCCATGAAACACCACCGCCAATTCCCGAGATACAACCTGCCGTTCAGAAGATCATTGACCGGGCGCTCGCAAAAGATCCCAGGGATCGATATCAGACCTGTCAGGACATGGCGAGAGATTATGCAGAAGCGATCGGAATTATCTCAGAAGCAACGACATTTCCATTCTCGCAGCCTTCGACACCTACATCCTCTGCTGCCTCCGAAAAAAAGACTCCGCTCCCCGTCCCCGCGCTTCGAAGGCTTATACCATTTCTAGGCGCGGGCGTCCTCCTCCTTGCGCTTGCCGGGTTTGGTTTGTCGCGACTTTTCGCGGCGGCGCCTGGTAATGCGTCTCCCACGCCGACTCAGCATTCCATGGATACGCCTGTAACAGGGTCCGGATATTCGGATCCAAATGTCGTTGCGCCTGTCGATAGTTCAGCACCCATTGGCCTCTTACGATTCCAGGATGGGACCGCGGCCGCGGACCAGGTGACCATCACAACCTCAAGCATGCCTTTGCCTCCTGAAGGGAGTCAATATGAGGCATGGCTCATTCAGGATGACAATGAACAGAGATTGTCTCTTGGCTTCATCGCATTTGATGCGGACGGTAAAGGCTCGCTCACTTTCGTGGATAACCGGGGAACAAACCTGCTTGGCAGCTATCACGGGCTGGAAATCACGGTGGAACCACACCCTGATACCAACCCCATCCCTTCAGGAAAGGTCGCATTTGCGGTCACACTTCCTGATGATGGACTGATGCACATCCGACACTTGCTTTACTCATTCGGGAGCACACCCAATCACACAGGCTTTATCCGTGGACTGAGCACCGATACCCAACTGCTGAACCAACTGGCGCAGAAAATGCTTGCTGCATTCCAATCCGGCGACGAGGCAGTGACTCGTTCCGAGGCCGAAGGAATGCTCAATGTCATTGTTGGCGACCAGAGCCCGGATTATAAAGACTGGGATAACAATGGCACCATTAACGATCCTGCCGATGGCTTTGGACTTCTCTTGAACGGGGATAACGAAGGGTATATTCAGGGAACATATTCCCATACCGACTTTGCGGTAACAGTGCCCGATGCGACCGAGAACATGCGCTTGCACGGCGGACACGTCGAAATTGCCGCAACGAATGTTGGCGAATGGAGTCCTCAACTGCGTGACCAATTGATCGCCATCCTTACAGCATCCCCGGGTGGAGGCTTGGAGGGGCTGATCCGCAACGCGGTTGCACTGGCAAATCAAATCGAATTCGGGGTCGACACCAACGGAAACGAAATTATTGAACCCATCCCAGGTGAAGGCGGCACAAGCACCGTATACGATCATTCCTACTACATGGCCGACATGCTGATTCTCCCCCAGGGCAGCGCGAACCCTTAGGTCAAAATCTCTGCCAGCTTCTTGCCGCCCAACAAGTCATTCGGGATTTCATCCTCTTTATAAATTTCCCACGTCTCCGTATGGACCACATCTTTTTGCGGGGGCAGGTCTACGAGTGGGCCAAGACTCTCGAGCTCTGTAAAGCGATGGTTCGTATATACTTCAGAGTTGCTGCCGTAATCTGGATATTCCTCACTCCGTCTCACCCCGAAACGTTTGACAAATAAAGTATCGTCATAAAAATATGCCAGCCAGCCGCGTGTGTTGAAATATCCCAGCTTGAATGGTTGCTGATTCGATGACGATTTAATCGAGATGAAATCATCCCCAAGTTTGAGGCGTGCATCCTCCCAACGCGAATAAGGCCACAGAGCAAATCGTCGATTCGGCAGGAGATCTGATTCGACGACGCCTGTCTGCTGCGGCAGAATGGCTGTTCCGCCAGGGCGCAGCATCGTCAGTGCCCACGGAGAAAAGCGAACAGTAGCCCATCCGTGATTTTCCAATACGTGCTTCACGACAATGAACGGATGGTTTGAACTCATTTGAATATTGATCGTTTTCCGTATGGACGTCCTGGGCTCAATGGGTCCCACAAGGCGGAGACCATCTTCGTTTTGCTTGACAGTCACCCCGCTATCATCCGGCAGATAGGTATGCCTTAACGACTCTGGCGCATGCCAGAGACGATGACCGCCATAAAAGTGAAATTCTCCGGTATCGGCCTTCGTCGTCATGTCGGGCAGTTCGGCGAATAGATTCTCCCCCGTCCAAGAAGGGATCAGGCGAACAATGCGCGGCCCTGCCTCCGCCAGGCATTCAACGCGGAAGAACTGATTCTCATATTCGACTGTCTTGTTCCCGTGAAAGTTTATGGCGCCCATGTACCCAATATATATCATAGAAAGGCTGAGATGTATTCCAACTTCATAACCGGAAGTATCATCGAATATAATCGCAAGATGACAATTAAACAACCCAACTCAAGAATGTGTTTTATCTGCGGTCTGGAAAACCCTGTGGGTTTACATCTGCACATCTACGAAACGGAGCCTGGTGTGGTGGAAACAACCTATTTTGCACCGGAACATTTCCAGGGGTATCCAGGCGTTTTACACGGCGGCATCGTGGGTGCGATCCTTGACGAGATCTCCGGTCGTGCATTGATGGGCAGCGATCCCATGAATCCTCGTTTCATGTTCACCGCAAAACTCGAAGTGAAATATCGCAAAAATGTACCCATTGGCCGGCAATTGAAAATTGTCGGTAAAGCGGGCAAATCAAAGGCCCGTTCCGCGGAAGCCTGGGCCGGGATCTACGATGCCGAAACCCATGAATTGCTGGCGGAAGGCACAACGCTTCTCATGAATGTTCCACCAGAGCAATTTGACGGATCAAGTTTGGAGGAACTCGGGTGGAAGATTTATCCTGAATAATTCCCTGTTACTTTTTCCCACCTCCTGCAACATATTAACGTGCACACACTACAGGAGGTCCATGACTACCATTATGGCAACACAGACCCAGGAACAGAACGAAGCCGATCTAGCACGGCAGGCCATTCGCAATGTAGAGGCCTTTGCCGAGCTATATCGTCGCCACATGACGCGCGTCTATCGCTATCACATCGCGCACGTCGGCAATATCAAGGACGCGGAAGACCTGACCTCGCAGACCTTTATGGCAGCGATGGAGGCAATCCGTTCGTTTCGCGGCACCGGCTCTTTTGCTGCATGGATATTGGGAATCGCTTCAAAGAAAAGACTGATGTTTTTTCGCGGGAGCAGACCTGAGGTCCCATTGGATACGGCGGTTCAGTATCCAAGCCCGGGCCTGCCAACCGATAAAGCGGTTACTCAACGCCTTCAGCTCGAATCCATTTCTCGCGCGCTGAGACAGATTTCCTCCGAACGGGCTGAAGCTCTCTCCCTGACTTACTTCGGAGGATTGTCCAATGCGGAAGCGGCTCGTGTTCTGAATAAGACCGAGGCGGCCGTGAAAATGCTCCTCTCGCGCGGCTTGCAAGACCTGCGCGAACGTACCTCCCTTGCATTGGAGGTGGAACTATGAACGACAAATTATCAAATAATGTGGATCGCGACGATGAAACCATCGCTCGCAAATTGAATCAGGTTGCAGAAGGGACTCGTGCCAGTTCGCAATTCGCGGCCGATCTGGAGGAACGATTGCGCGACGCGCACCGACCGAAGACCAACTGGTTCTCCACGCGATTTGCACAAATCTCTCCCACGCTGCGTTGGGTGGCTCTGATGATCCTGCTGGCATTGGTATTGAGTTGGAGCATCAGGACTCTTATCCCGGCCCCGCAACCTGCGATCGATAACACTCCGGCCGTACCCGATCGTTCAACACCGACTCCAGAACTCATCAACCCAAGCGTCACGCCCGCGACCGAAGTCAGCAGTTATGACTGGCGCAGTACGAAACTGTATTTGGCAGCACCCCTGCCCGAGTACCCAGCGCAGGCAAATCTATATCTTCTGAAAGATGAGCAGCCGGTAACGGAAGACGTCGCTCTGGCTCTCGCGAATCAATTCGGCGTTCAAGGGCCGGTCTATAACATGCCTGGTCCATTGCCGGGTGCTACAGGATATTTGATTACCGATGGCAGACAAAGATTGTACGTGCAGTCAAATCTGAATTTCGATTACTACGCCGATTACACTGCATATGCGTACCTTAGCGGTGCCGGAAACATTTCCGCAGAACAGGCGGCGGCTGCGATCGATGTGTTCATGAAATCGCATGGCCTCGATTTTGAATATCAACTCAAATACGCATCCCTGAATCCGGGACTCTATTACGCGCTGCCGTTTACACCGGATGGCAAACCTGTCTACCGCGATTACAACATACCTGAGCGATTGGAATTCACCCTTGACGAAAATCTACAGGCGATCCGCGTGACGTCCTACCGGATCAACTACAGCCTGACCGGCACATATGGCATCCGCACGGCGCAGGAGGCATTCCAGCAAATCCTCGACCAATCCGCCGTGATACAGAACGGTGTACTGGAGACCGTCTCTTCCGCCGGAAATTCGGATGGACGCGTCTGGTCACGCTCCTATCCTGACAACCAGAGGATCACGCTTTACGCCCAGGTCACATCCAACTCTGCCACCGAGGCAGGCGGCCAGCCTTTGATCACAATGGGCCAATATACCGCAGTTGGAAATGTCAGCGGCTTGGAAAACGTGGAGACCGGGACCTATGTGGAAGCAACGGGACAGTTCAGCATCGAAAATGGCATCCGCACATTCATCGTTGAGTCATGGAAAGTATCCACGCTGCAAGAAACAGGGGTCTCAGGAACCCTGCGCTTTGAGGGCGATCGGACGATTCTTACAGCCGATGATGGCAGCGGAGAATACGCAATAGTCGACGCGCCTTCAGACCTTCCGTTGAACACTACTGCCGGCGAAGATTACCTTGTTGTGTATGGCATGATGCTCAATAACAAATTGGAATGGACATCCATCCAATACTATCCATCTGGTTCCGGCGGCGGAGGCGGTGGAGGCGGTGGAGGCAGCGGAACCGGATTCTATCAACTCAACCTAAGCGGAACGCCTGTGCCATTCCCGACACCGCAAGTGCCCGGTGAATTAAGTACATATACCATCCGGCAGGGCGATACTCTTTCCAAGATCGCGCAAGATAATGGTATCACTGTGGATCAATTGGCGCAGGCCAATAATTTGACAGATACAAACATTTTTGTGGGCCAAAGCCTCGTCATCCCCGGCTCGGGATCGCAACCGCAGAATCCGTTGATCGGAAAACGCTTTGAGAACCAACGCGGCTTCTTTTCGCTGAATATCTATCGAAAGCCTGATGGAAGCCAGCGGAAAGTCTACTCATTTACAAGCAGGGAAGAAAACACGGTTTACTTTCTCAATCTGGAGGGCGAGAATCTGGCGGACCTTGAAAAATATCACAATCGCCCGATCAATATTTGGGCCACGATCACAAGCGCCGACCAATTTGGAACGTTGACCGCAAAGCTCGATCGCTGGGAGGTTCCGTTCCCGGACCTGCAGATGCAAATTTTGCGGGGCACCCAAAAAACGGAAATTGTTGCTGAACAACCGGTTGAGTTGTTTACCACTGACGCTGGCAAGACCTATGTGGAATTGTATCCCACCGGTGACCTCAGCAATTCGATCCTCGGTGCTCCCGGCGATGGCGTGCTGCACGAAGCGCTTGCAATTCCCGATGAAGCCTACGGTGGCTATCCCACCATCCGCATCTTCAGCAGCAGTATGGCGGTCAACCCAAAGGACGGTCAGGCCATCGAACTAACCATCACTGCCAATCAGCCGAACATCGTGGATGAAGCTCAGGACACCGGAAGCTACGTTCCTCCGGAACTCACAATTGAAACCGTGGAACTAGTGTATTACGTTCCCGATCCGCACTTTGGCAACCAAAATCTGAACACAGGTCCGCGTTATCTTCAACCTGCCTGGCGCTTTTACGGTCATTACAGCGATGGCAGCGAAGTGGGATTTCTCGTCCAGGCGCTCAAACAGGAATTCCTGTTGCCCGAACTTGATCCCTACTCGGGGCCAGGCTAAATATGCAACGATTGCCGCCATCCTTTCGATGGCGGTAATTTTTTTAACTGTATAATACAGATACCCACACGGAGGCATATGATCACCACCTATCATCGACCCAAAACACTGGACGAAGCGCTGACTCTTTTGACACAACCGAATCGGATTCCGCTGGGAGGCGGCACGCTTCTGACAAAACCGACAACTGATCCGGTTGAAGTCGTGGATTTGCAGGCCCTCAAGCTTGATTCCATCAAACAGAACGGAAACAATCTCGAGACGGGTGCAACTGTCACATTGCAGCAATTGCTCGAATCTGACCTCTGCCCGGAGGCGTTGAAATCGGCTCTGAAATTGGAGGCGCCGTTGAACATCCGCAACGCCGCCACCGTCGCAGGAACACTGGTTGCGTGCGACGGACGATCCACATTTGCGGCGGCTCTCCTGGCCCTCGATGCAAAACTGGAAAGGAAAAGCATCGATAAATTCCAGCTCGTCGAAATGGAAACCGAATCTCACGCGCCCAGACAGGAGGTGCAGGTTATATCACTCGGTGAATTCCTGCTGCTTCGCATGGAATCCGGTAAGCAAAGGCTCATCACATCCATCATTATTCCCTTAAACGTGAAAATCGCCTTCGAGTACGTATCCCGCACTCCCTCTGATAAGCCCATTGTCTGCGCTGCGCTCGCTCAGTGGAACTCGGGCAGGACCAGACTCGTCCTCGGTGGTTATGGCAAGAATCCGTCCCTGGCAATGGACGGCACGGAAGCCGAGGGACTCGCTAGCGCAGCCCGCAATGCGTTCCACGAATCGAACGATGAATTCGCAAGCGCCGAATATCGCATGGATGTCGCCGCGACATTGGCCACGAGATGTTTGAAGGGTCTGGCAGAGTAAATTTCAGAATGGATAAAATCAAACCATACGAAAAGATCGCCTCTCAATTTCAGATCTCAAACGAAAGTGCCAAATATTTCCTGAATCACGTGCAGAAAAGTTTCAAGACAGAGAGACCTTCTCATAGATTGATTCTGGAGTTTGTTGAATCGCAGCAATTCGAAATTCTGCTTACCCCGTATGAAGTCGCCAAGAGGATGAACGAAAGCGGCGTGTGGGTCCACGCTTTAGGCACCGCACCTCCTGTGATTGAAGATGATGAGGATGATCTTTCAGATTGGGATGATTAGGCTTCTAATTCCCCCCATCGGTGATACAGGCGCGATAATTCATCGTGCAACTCCTGCAAACGATCGACCGCATTTGTGATGGACTCGCCATCTTGTTGATAAAAGGCGGGGTCTTCCAATTCGACCGTCAGTTGATGTTGTTCGGCTTCCAATGCCTCGATCTTTTTCGGTAATTCCTCCAGTTCACGTTTTTCGTTATAGCTTAATTTGCGCGTCGGGGGTTTTGAATCTGCTTTGGATTCTGCTCTTGTAATGGAGTCAGGATTCTGCTGGGGTGGCGAAACGATGGTCGAATTTATCTGCCTGTGCCAGTCATCGTATCCACCCACGTATTCGTTTACATTCCCATTGCCATCCATGATTAAAGTGCTGGTGACAATGTTATTGAGGAAAGCCCGATCGTGGCTCACCAGCAACAAGGTTCCTTCATAATCGAGCAGAAGATCTTCCAGCACTTCGAGAGTGTCAATATCCAGATCATTGGTTGGCTCATCGAGGATCAACAGGTTGGCTGGCTGGGTAAAGAGACGCGCCAGCAATAAGCGATTACGCTCACCGCCCGATAGCGCGCTGATCGGCGTGCGGACGCGGTCGCGCGTGAAAAGAAAATCTTCGAGATAGCCCATCAGGTTGCGCACCCGTCCATTGATCGTGATCGTGTCACGTCCCTGCCCCACATTATCCAAAACGGATTTGCTTTCATCGAGCTGCGCGCGCAGCTGGTCGAAATAAGCCATCTCCACATTCGTGCCGTAACGGACCTCGCCGCGCGCAGGTTGGAGTTCGCTCATCAAAATCTGCAACAGGGTGGTCTTGCCGGAACCATTCGAACCGACAATGCCAATCTTGTCGCCACGCTGGATGGTCGTAGAAAAATTCCGGATGATCGCTTTCTCATCATAAGAAAAACTGACATTCTCCGCCTCGATCACCAGCCTGCCGGAACGCTTCTCACTTTGGATTTGCATTCTTACTTTGCCAGCAAGTTCGCGCCGTTCGCGCCGCATCTCACGCAGACGCTTCAGGGCTCGGACACGCCCCTCGTTTCGAGTACGACGCGCTTCGATCCCTTTGCGAATCCACTGTTCTTCCTGCGCAAGTTTCTTATCGAAGATCGCATTCTGTGCCTGCTCAGCGGAAAGCATTTCTTCCTTACGTTTTACGAAAGTCGGGTAATCGCAGTTCCAATCAAATAGCCTGCCCCGATCCAATTCCACAATGCGCGTGGCGAGACGCTGCAAGAACACACGGTCATGGGTTACGAACAATAACGTACGACCCCAGCGTTTCAGAAAATCCTCCAGCCAGTCAATGGAGGTTATGTCCAGATGGTTTGTTGGTTCATCCAACAACAAAAGATCGGGGTTGCGGACCAGCCCACGCGCCAGGTAGACACGGCGTTTCAATCCTGCCGAAAGAAGTTCAAATCTTGCTTGCGAGTCCAACTCCATTTGAGAGAGTATCTTCTCCACCTGGTGCTGCCGTTGCCATAGATGTTCATCATCCAAAGTAGATGAGATTGCTTCCAGACCGCTTTCCACGATTTCGCGCACACATCCACTTAGTCCTTGAGGAACTTCCTGCGGAAGATAGGCTACTTGAATATTCTGCTGCCTGGCAATCGTTCCAGCATGGGGCAAAATATCACCGGCGATCAATTTCAGCAGCGTGGACTTTCCCATTCCGTTGCGCCCGAGCAAACCCACCCATTCGCCCCCCTCGATCTGCAAGTTTATTTCTTCCAGCAGGCGCGGTCCACCAAAGCCGATGGACAGATCCTGTAAGCTGATCAACGCCATATAAGAAATTTCCTTTGTGATTTATATGTCACCCTGAGCGGTAGCGAAGGGTCTCTACTTCAAGAATCGAGACTCACCCTGGCACCGACCCGCCGGGGCAGGTGTCGGTCGCAACGAACGCTTCCTCACATCGCCCCGATGCACTTTCGGGGGAGTGACATGTTATTTGCTTGAAGGCGAATTGTAGCCGATAAATGGTGAGAGATGACCGAGTCTGAGGAGGGTATAATTTGACTTAAGCACGAATCGGCTCTTGCCAAATAAATCGTGAATACACTCCCTCTTAATCATATCCTGCACGGCGATTGCAAGTTTATTTTCGCACTGGCACTGATTCTCCTGCCCAGTTGTAAACCGTACTCTTCGACTATCGATCCATACATCGGCAAACAAGAAGGCATTGATGCGGCCATGGAAATCGCTTCCACGTCCAGGCCTGAAATCAGTGGGGCACAAGAAGAGGTGTCGAACATCGGCGCAGAGCAAATGACGCTTGATGAAGCGGTAAAGAAAATTAACAAGAACAATCAGCCGGCTGCTGGTTACGACCCGGCTATGATAGTTTGGTTTGTAACGATGGATGGCTTGTGGCTGGGCGAGATGTCTGCACCGGGTTCAGGACCGACGCCTGAACCGGTCCCCTACCATCACTATGCGATTATCATTGATGCCAAAACAGGATTAGAGATCCGAAGTTCACTTTTGCCCTAAAAAAGAATATGATAATGGAACTGCCAATAAATCGCATCCTGCACGGTAATTGCATCGAGGTTCTCAAGTCTCTGCCTGAGAATTCGGTCGACTGCGTATTCGCTGATCCCCCATACAACCTGCAATTGCAGAAGGATCTGTATCGCCCCAACATGACAAAGGTCGATGCAGTGGACGATGGCTGGGATAAGTTCAGTGATTTTAGTTCCTATGACAAATTCACGCGTCAGTGGCTATCCGCAAGCCAACGCGTGTTGAAAGAGACTGGCACGGTCTGGGTCATTGGGTCATATCACAACATCTTTCGCGTTGGGTCCATTATGCAGGATTTGGGATTCTGGATTCTAAATGACATTTTGTGGATCAAAAACAATCCTATGCCGAATTTTAGAGGCGTGCGGTTTACCAATGCTCATGAGACCATGATCTGGGCGCAGAAGAAACAAGGCGAGAAATACACGTTCAATCACAAATCCATGAAGGCGCTGAATGATGATTTACAGATGCGTTCCGACTGGACCATTCCCCTGGTCACAGGCAGAGACCGCATCAAATCAAATGGAACCAAGGCGCACTCCACACAGAAGCCTGAAGCATTGTTGTACCGAATCATTATGGCATCCTCGAATCCCGGGGATGTGATACTCGATCCATTTTTTGGGAGTGGAACCACGGGCGCAGTTGCAAAAAAACTTGGACGCAATTGGATCGGCATCGAACGCGACGAGAAGTACATCAAGGTTGCGCAGAAACGAATCGACGCGGCGCAAAGAGTGGACGAAGAGGCGCTCCACGTCGAAAAACGGAAGCAGGCCCGGATCCCGTTTGGAGCGCTGCTCGAAAATGGATTGCTGCATCCGGGGCAGACACTCTACTTTGGAAAGAACGGCACAATGGCGAAAATCCTATCGAATGGGCATCTTCGTTGCGGCAAGATCACAGGATCCATTCATGCAGTTGCCAGGTCGTTAATGAACGACGCGCCCGCCAATGGATGGGATGTCTGGTTCTACGAAGATGAAAACGGTGAGAAGGTCGTGATCGACGAGTTGAGAGAAAAATTACGTTCGAACATTTCAGCGTTGAAACCCTAATTCAAGGAGAAAATATGTCCAAGGCGTTTAGCTTAGTGAAAGAGCAAAGCATTCCCGAATTGAATTCTCTTGCAAAGCTATATATTCATAAACGATCCGGAGCGCGGCTGCTCTCGATCATCAATGACGACGAAAACAAAGTATTCAGCATCAACTTCCGCACCACGCCCAGGGATTCAACAGGCGCTCCACATATTCTCGAACATAGCGTATTGAATGGTTCGGACAAGTATCCTGTTAAGGAACCGTTCGTGGAATTGCTCAAAGGATCGCTGGCGACCTTCGTCAACGCATTTACGTTTCCAGATAAAACGTGTTATCCCGTGGCCAGCCAGAACGTTCAGGATTTTTACAACTTGATCGATGTGTATATGGACGCAGTTTTGCATCCTCTTATCAGTGAACAGACGTTGATGCAGGAGGGCTGGCATTACGAGATCAACGATCCGGCCGAACCACTTACGTATAAGGGTGTGGTCTTCAATGAGATGAAAGGAGCGTATTCTTCGCCTGATGGTGTGCTGGAAAAACATGTGACCGAATCTCTATTTCCCAAACATCTCTACGGCGTAGACTCGGGCGGCGATCCACGTTATATCCCCGATCTCACTCATGAAAATTTCAAGGGTTTTTGGGAGACATACTATCATCCATCCAATTCATTCATTTACTTTTATGGCAATGACGATCCTGAGAAGCGTCTCACGCTGATGGAAGGTTATCTCAAGCCGTATAAGAAGAAAAAAGTGAAATCCGTTGTTCGAGATGTAAAGCCGTTCAAGCGTCCCAAAAAAGTGGACTTTCCCTATGATGCAGGCGATGACAAGGATATTGAGAAGAAACATTTCCTGGTCGTCAACTGGAAGCTGCCAGACACGTCGGACGCTGTGCTCAATTACAGCCTGCGGATTCTGGGTCATATTTTGATCGGCACGCCAGCCTCCCCACTCAGGAAGGCACTGCTCGATTCGGGTCTCGGCGAGGACCTGGCTGGCATCGGCATGGAAACTGAATTGCGTTATCTGATTTTTTCCACTGGTCTTAAAGGCACGCGTAAACGTCACGCAAGAAAAATTGAAGAGTTGATCCTTGATACTCTCGAATCGCTCGTCCGGGATGGCATTGATCCCGATACGGTCGCTGCAAGCATGAACACACTCGAGTTCCGTTTGCGTGAAAACAACACGGGCTCGTATCCCGTTGGCATTGCGCTGATGCGCCGCGTACTGACCACCTGGATCCACGATGAAGATCCGTTCAAGCTGCTTGCATTTGAATCCCCGCTTCATGAGATCAGGAGCAGGCTGGCTGCTGATCCGCGCTATTTTGAAAAGCTGATTCAGTCTCATTTATTGGAGAATGTCCATCGAACGGTTCTTCGTCTCACTCCGGACCCTGAACTGGGTCGCCGTTTCGATGAGGATGAAAAGGCCCGCTTGGCAAAGATCCGCGAGTCGTTGAGTGAGAGTCAAATTGCGGACCTGGTTGAAAATACCAAAAAATTGAAGCTGAGACAGGAAACTCCTGATTCATCAGAAGCATTGGAGACACTGCCTGTGCTAAAACTCCAGGATTTGGAAAAGAACAGCAAGTCCATTCCGATTGAAGTCCTGGAACTTCAGGAAACGAAGGTCTTGTATCACGATCTGTTCACCAATGGGATCGTCTATCTCGATCTCGGCTTTGATCTGCATGCCTTACCGAAAGAACTGCTTCCCTTTACAGAGATCTTTGCTCGCGGGCTTCTCGAAACAGGAACTGATAAGGAGGATTACGTCAAACTTTCCCAACGGATCGGAAAAAGCACAGGTGGAATCCACAGCACGGCAGTCACCACATCGACGTTTGATTCGCGAGAGAGCGTGACGAAGTTGTTTCTGCGCGGCAAAGCGACCGCTGCCCGGGCACCTGAGCTGCTCAACATTCTGAAGGACGTTCTGCTCAGCGCGGACTTTGATAACAAGGAACGCCTCAAACAGATCGTTTTGGAGGAAAAGGCCGGGCTCGAATCTGGACTTGTCCCGGGCGGACATATTTTTGTCAACCAGCGATTGCGCGCGCAGTTTGGCGAATCAGGCTGGGCGAAGGATCAAATGAGCGGCATCGGCTATTTGTTCGCGCTGCGCGAGCTGGCAACTGATATTGATAAAAAGTGGAAATCGGTTTTGAAGAAACTTGAAGCTATCCGTGCGGCATTGATCAACCGCAATGCATTGTTGTGCAATGTGACGGTTGATTCCGCAAACTGGAATATGTTCAAACCGCAACTTGAGTCGTTCCTTTCGGCACTGCCGGTAAAAGCCTTTAAGCCTGTATCTTTCAATGTTCAGCCTGAACCAAGGAAAGAAGGACTTGCCGTTCCGGCCCAGGTCAACTATGTTGGCAAGGGTGCAAATCTCTATGATCTCGGTTACGAGTACGATGGCTCTGCGGAGGTAATTGTCGGGTATCTGGCTTTGGCTTATTTACATGACAAGGTACGTGTTCAAGGCGGTGCGTATGGCGCCTTCTCCGTCTTTGACAATGCTTCTGGCGTATTCACTTATCTTTCGTATCGTGATCCGAATGTCGCTACGACGCTTGACAGTTATGACAAAGCCGCGGCCTTCCTGAAAGGACTCGATGCGTCGCGCTTGAGTGATAACGAATTGACCAAGGCCATTATCGCCGCGATCGGCGACCTGGATGCATATCAGCTTCCGGATGCGAAGGGATACACATCCATGATACGATATCTTACCCATCGCACAGAAGAGTTGAGGCAAAGGATTCGCGATCAGGTGCTATCCACAAATGGCGAAGATTTTATTGCATTTGGCGAAGTGTTGGAGAAGGTTGCTCGATCTAACGCGGTTACGGTGCTCGGCTCGCAAAGCGGCATAGAGTCAGCAAATGTTGGTTTGGAAATAACAAAGGTTTTGTAACGGTCAAAGGTTGAAAGCGGGATCTTTGACCTTTAGCCAAGGAGTCATATGAACGTCACACTCAAGATCAATGGCGTCGAACACACAATTGACACAACTCCACCTCTATCGCTGCTCGCTGCGCTCCGAGGTCTTGGTTTCTACGGCGTCAAGTTCGGTGATGAACAAGGGCTTTCCGGCGCCGATACGGTTCTGCTCGACGGCAAACCCGTCAATGCGGGTTCCATGCTCGCTGCGCAGGCCGAGGGGCATAACATCGTCACGATCGAAGCGCTGGGCGAGCATCCGGATCAAGGCTGGAGGAAGACCGAAGGACTGCATCCACTGCAAAAGGCATTTGTTGAATCGGGCGCAATTCAGTGTGGATATTGCACGCCTGCACAAATCCTCGCGGCCAAGGCATTGCTCGACAGGAATCCGAATCCAAGCGAGGAGCAGGTGCGCGATGCGATCGCGGGAGTCCTGTGTCGTTGCACGGGCTATCTCAAACCCGTTCAGGCCATATTGAAAGCAGCAGCAGTCATGCGCGGCGACACGGAAGTCGGTGAGCAATTATCGGCCAGTACTGATCCGTTCGCCTTTCCGATCGCGCCTCTTGATTCGAACCTCGATTCGCCTGCTCCATCGTTTGTCACGACAAACGTTATGCCGAAGGTCATCGTCACGCCGCAGAGACAGACCTATCAAACCGTGGGCAAGCCCGAAAAGAAAGTGGACGCCATCAAACTGGTGCAAGGCAAGCCTGCCTTCACGGCAGATATTGACATGCGCGGTATGTTGTATGCGCGCGTGTTAAGAAGTCCGCATGCACATGCGCGCATCAAGAGAATCGATGCGACAAAAGCCAGAGAACTGAAAGGCGTCGCGGCAGTGCTGACATGGCAGGATATTCCACGCGTGGTCTACTCCACAGCGGGGCAGTCTGATCCCATTCCGGGTCCGCTGGATGCATTTTCACTGGATAACAAGGTGCGCTTCGTTGGGGATCGCATTGCCATGGTCGCTGCCGAGACCCCTGAGATCGCAGAAAAGGCTTTGGCACTGATCGATGTCGAATATGAGGTTCTGGAAGCAATTCTGGATTCTCGAAAATCAATGGATGCCCATGCACCCCGGATTCACGATGAGCCTGAGTTCGTTAACTTCGCGGACTCGAACCCTGAAAAGAATCTCGCAGCAGAGATCCGCATCGATATCGGGAATGTGGAAAAAGGATTTGCCGAAGCCGATGAAATTTTCGAAGCGGAGTATGCAGTTCCCAAAGTACAACAAGCTCACATTGAGCCGCACGTCTGTTTGACCTATTGGGATGAGGATGATCGCCTTGTCATCCGCACATCAACGCAGGTTCCATTCCATGTGCGAAGGATGCTCGCACCGGTCTTGAATTTGCCGGTGAAACGGATCCGCGTTATCAAGCCACGCATCGGCGGCGGATTTGGTGGAAAGCAGGAAGTGCTGATGGAAGATGTCCCGGCGCATCTGACGATTGCCACCAGGCGACCCGTCATTTACGAATATACGCGCGAGGAGGAATTCATCGGCGCGCGCTCACGTCACCCAATGAAGGTCAGGATGAAGACCGGCGTCAAGCGCGATGGGACGATCACTGCTAACTCCATGTATGCTCTATCTGATACTGGGGCGTACGGTTGTCACGCGTTGACGGTCACGGGTAACACCGGCCACAAATCCATGGCGTTGTACGTTGGGGATGGAGAATATCGCAAAGCCCCGAACATCCGCTTCTACGCAGACATCGTGTACACCAATACGCCGCCCGCAGGCGCCTTCCGCGGTTATGGCGTCCCACAGGGATATTGGCCGCTCGACCGCCACATGGAAAAGATCGCCCGCGCCTTGAAGCTCGACCCGATTGAATTTCGCCTTAAGAACGCAATCCATCCGGGTGAATATCATCCCTTCTCCACCGCATGGAATGAAGGTCGCCAGCCGCGCCCTGAGATCATCCACACGGTTGGACTCGAACAATGCGTGGCACAAGCCAGGGCCGCAATTGCATGGGATGATAAGTATGGGAATGAGGAATGGCGAAAAACAGTGCCAGGCATAAGGGGTCAGGGGTCAAGAGGGCAAGTGAAACGTCGAGGGATCGGCGTTGCCATGGTAATGCAGGGGACCGCCATTCCATATCTGGACATGGGCGGCGCGTCCATCAAGATGAATGACGATGGTTCGTTCGACCTCCTTGT
>JBGPNQ010000053.1:0-20236 GCA_041487615.1 Anaerolineae bacterium | reverse complement strand
TATTCCAAAATTTTGGTAACGACACCCGCGCCGACGGTGAGACCGCCTTCACGGATGGCGAACTTCGAGCCTTGTTCGAGAGCAACCGGGACGATCAATTCCACCGTCAGGTTGATATCATCGCCCGGCATCACCATCTCCACACCTTCCGGCAGGCTGATGTTGCCGGTCACATCCATCGTGCGGATGTAGAACTGCGGTCGGTAACCGGTGAAGAAGGCCTTGTGCCGTCCACCTTCCTCCTTCTTCAGCACATACACCTGCGCCAGAAACTTCTTGTGCGGCGTCACCGATCCAGGCTTGGCTAACACCTGTCCACGCTCCACATCTTCGCGCTCGATGCCCCGCAACAGGATGCCGGCATTGTCTCCCGCCACCACTTCATCCAGTTCCTTGTGGAACATTTCCGTGCCCGTGATGACCGATGACTTCGTCTCGCGCAATCCCACGATCTCCACCGCATCCCCCTTCTTCGCTACGCCACGATCCACGCGGCCCGTCACCACCGTGCCGCGGCCCTTGATCGAGAACACATCTTCAATCGCCATCATGAACGGCTTATCCGTGTCCCGCTTCGGCTCCGGGATGTATTCATCCACCACCCGCAAGATCTCTCGAATGCTCTCGTATTCCGGCGCATTCGGATCCGTCGAGGTGCTGTCCAGGGCCTGCTTGGCACTGCCTCGCACGATCGGCGTCGTGTCACCTGGAAATCCATAGCTCGAGAGCAGTTCCCGCAACTCAAGTTCCACCAGTTCCAACAACTCCGGATCGTTCATCTGATCCACTTTGTTCAAGTACACCACAATACTCGGCACTTCCACTTGCCTGGCCAACAACACATGTTCCCGCGTCTGCGGCATCGGTCCATCCGGCGCTGCCACCACCAGGATCGCTCCATCCACCTGCGCTGCTCCCGTGATCATGTTCTTGATGTAGTCACGGTGTCCCGGCATGTCCACATGCGCATAGTGCCGCTTGTCCGTCCGGTATTCCACATGCGCTATGTTGATCGTGATCCCTAGCGCTTTCTCTTCCGGCGCATTGTCGATACTGTCATACGCCCGAAATTCCGCCTTCCCCAGCAACTGGCTCACTTTCGTGATGGCCGCCGTCAACGTCGTCTTCCCGTGGTCGATGTGCCCCATCGTCCCCACATTCAGATGCGGCTTGCTCCGATCATATTTCGCCTTCGCCATTGATGAATCTCCTTCTAATAATGAAAAGCAGTTATTATTATTTCAAAATCTCTTGCGCCACAGACTGTGATACTGGCGCATAGTGATCAAATTCCATGTTGAAAACGCCGCGTCCCTGGGTAGCAGAGCGGAGTTGAGTTGCATATCCAAACATTTCAGCCAGCGGAACCATTGCACGAATGGCCTGTGCATTGCCAGGGCGAACTTCCATGCCCTGGATCAAACCGCGGCGGCTATTGATCTGTCCCATCACATCACCAAGATAATCTTCAGGAACAACCACTTCAACCTTCATCATCGGTTCAAGCAGGATGGGAGCACCGCGTTGGACACCCTCCTTGAAACCCATGGATGCAGCCAGCTTGAATGCCATTTCACTCGAGTCAACCTCGTGGAAGGAACCATCGAACAAGGTTACTTTCAAATCAACCACCGGATATCCAGCCAACACACCGCTCTCGGCAGCTTCCTTTACACCCTTTTCAATCGGTGAAATGAATTCCTTGGGAATAGAACCGCCTACAATTTTGTTTTCAAAGACAACACCACTACCACGCTCACCGGGCTCCATGGAGAAGACCACGTGGCCATACTGACCATGTCCACCGGATTGCTTGGCGTATTTGTAGTTCACTTCCTTTACGGGCTTGGTAATGGATTCGCGGTACGCAACCCGCGGAGCACCCACATTCGCCTGTACTCGGAATTCACGCAACAATCGATCAACAATAATATCAAGATGAAGTTCGCCCATTCCCCTAATGATGGTTTGCCCCGTAGTTTCATCTGAATTCACACGGAACGTTGGATCCTCTTCTGCCAACTTGCGAAGAGCCTCGCCCATTTTTTCCTGATCGGCAGAACTCTTTGGTTCGATTGCAATCGAAATGACAGGTTCAGGGAATGAAATATTCTCCAGAACCAGCGTCTTCGTATCACAAAGCGTATCACCCGTGAAGCTCTCTTTAAAACCAAGAACAGCACCGATGTCTCCAGCGCGAACTTCGGTCACATCTTCACGATGGTCAGCATGCATACGGATCAAACGTCCGATACGCTCTTTCTTTCCCTTTGTCGAGTTCTGGACAGTCTGTCCCTGGCTCAAAACCCCGGAATAAATACGAACATAAGCCAATCGCCCCACGTATGGATCGGTAACGATTTTGAAAACCAGTGCACTCAAAGGAGCGCTATCCTCAGCAGGAAGCTCGATAACGGCATCATCGTTCTTTGGATCCGTGGCCTGGACCGCGGGAACATCTGCCGGAGAGGGCAAATAATCAATGACCGCATCCAACAAGACCTGAACGCCCTTGTTCTTCAAAGATGAGCCTGCAAATACCGGATAAGCCCGATTGGCAAGCACGCCCTTCCGCAGTGCGGATTTTAGTTCATCAACTGTAATTTCCTCGGCCTCGAGAAACTTTATGGTCAATTCATCATCAAGCTCAGCAATTTTCTCGACCATATGCCGGCGCGTTTCGTTTGCGCTTTCCTTGAGATCGTCGGGAACCTCAATTGTCTGAGGGTCTTTTCCAAGGTCATCGGCCCACTCAGTGGCTGTCATGGTCAGCAGGTCAACCACTCCACGGAATGTGGACTCAAAGCCAATGGGGAGTTGCATTGGGATTGGGTTGGCACCTAATCTCTCTTTAATCGATTCAACGGTTCGCTCGAATGAAGCGCCGACTCGATCCATCTTATTAACAAAACAAATACGTGGAACTCCGTAGCGATCTGCCTGACGCCAAACAGTCTCGCTTTGGGGCTCCACGCCCTGGACTGCATCAAAAACAACAACGCCGCCATCCAAAACACGGAGGGAGCGTTGAACTTCAGCCGTAAAGTCAATATGTCCTGGAGTATCGATTAAGTTGAACTGGTAACCCTTCCATTCAGCAGAAACTGCGGCAGACACGATGGTGATGCCGCGTTCGCGTTCCTGAACCATCCAGTCCGTAACCGTGGTACCGTCATCGACGGAGCCTATGCGATGCGTTTTACCGGTATAGAACATAATACGCTCGGTGGTAGTTGTTTTACCAGCGTCAATGTGGGCAATGATGCCAATATTTCTGTATTTCTCGAGCGGATACTCACGGGCCATTCTTGAAGCTACCTTTACAAATACTCTGAATTAAACTCTATAATGGGAGAAGGCACGATTCGCCTCTGCCATCTTATGGGTTTCATCGCGCTTGCGAATTGCAGCGCCGGTTTCATTAAAAGCGTCGATCAATTCTCCCGCCAACTTGTCGGGGAAGGACTTGCCGGAGCGGTCATGAGCTGCAGACAAAATCCATCGGAACGCAAGCGTGGTACGGCGATCCACCGAAACTTCCATAGGCACTTGGTAGGTAGCACCACCCACACGACGCGGGCGGACTTCCATAACAGGCGCGACGTTTTTCAATGCACTCTCAAAAACATCCAAAGGATTCTTCTGGGTGCGCTCTTGAATCAAGTCCATTGCCTTATAGATAAGACCGACGGCAACGCTCTTCTTGCCGCGTTTGAGTATGTGTTGAACCATGGTCTGGACGTGCACGCTGTTGTATCGCATGTCGGGAAGAACTTCCCGCTTCTCAGGTTTTGCTCTGCGCATTATTCAATCTCCATTACAATTTCTTAGGCCTTGGGACGCTTCGCGCCATATTTGGATCGGCCTTGCTTACGATTCGCAACACCGGTGGTGTCAAGGGACCCGCGAACGATGTGATAACGCACACCCGGCAAATCCTTCACACGACCACCGCGCACGAGCACAACGGAGTGCTCCTGCAGCTGATGACCCTCACCCGGAATGTACGCCGTCACTTCGATGCCATTGGTTAAACGGACACGAGCGATCTTGCGCAAAGCCGAGTTTGGCTTCTTCGGTGTCATGGTTCGCACAACAGTACAAACGCCACGTTTCTGAGGCGCACCTTTGTCCTGACGCACGCGACGCTGCTTGTACGAATTCAATGTGTACTGCAGAGCTGGTGCTTTGCTTTTTACTTTCTTGTTTTTGCGTCCCTTACGGACCATTTGATTGATTGTCGGCACGATCAGCCTCCGATTATTAATTTCTTCACAAAGATTTTTCGCAAGAAATAAGGCCATCATACTTACACTGATGGCCTCATTTGTAGTGCCATGCCTTGTAGCGGGAGTCAACGCCGCTTTCTCTATTGGCAACGGACGGTGATTTTATCACTCACTTCAATTACCGTCAAGATTACTGCTTGGTTATCAGGTTATTTCCGATACCTAACAGGCCTGTATCCAGCTTTGGTGGATGTTGTTTTTCTTCATCTTTGCCAAACTTGACAACATCGCCACTTTCATTGATTGCTTCCACAGCCAGACCAAGCGACTGCAATTCCTTCACCAAAACCCGGAAGGATGCCGGGATGCTGGGTTCCTCAATCGGTTCGCCCTTTACAATGGCCTCATAGGTATTGACGCGTCCCTGAACATCATCCGATTTGACGGTGAGCATTTCTTGAAGAGTATACGCCGCGCCATATGCCTCAAGCGCCCACACTTCCATCTCACCAAATCTTTGGCCGCCAAATTGCGCCTTGCCGCCTAAAGGCTGCTGCGTCACAAGGCTGTAGGGTCCTGTAGAGCGTGCATGGACCTTATCTTCGACAAGATGATGTAACTTCAACACGGTCATTACACCGACAGTGACCGGCTGATCATATGGAATGCCCGTCTTGCCATCCCGCAGAGTTTGCTTGCCAAGGATCGGTATTGGATGGCCAGTGCTATTCGTGACTTCCTGAGCGATCTCCATGATACGTGCTTCCGCGATCCTGCCCGCATGGCCTTCGCTTTCAATCCACAAGCGCAAGCATGCACTTACAGCAGCAGTGTCATAGGTCCCTCGATCATGAGGGTCAACATTTTGAGGATGGAAGATCGTCTCCGGATCATAGCCGCGGTCACGCAGCCATTCAGATGCTGTAGCAAAACGCGCATAATCCACATCATTCAAATCATAAAGATCATACTCGCGTTCACCCAGCCATTCCTCCAGGTACAGGCGTCTTACTTCACTGTCATCCTGAATGGATTCTGGATCGTACTCCTGTTGCTTGATCCATTCCCAGGCCGTCGCGGCTGATTCTTTCCAAGCCTGATCAACGATCCATGCACGCGCGAGTTCGGCTTCAATCTCCTCTTCGGATGCACCGTCAAAGACCGGAGTCACAGCTCGGAAGCCGAGGCGTTTGGCTGCCCAACCAAGATGGACTTCCAGCACCTGACCGATATTCATACGACCTGGAACTCCGAGCGGATTCAAAATGATGTCGACAGGAGTACCATCTTCAAGGAAAGGCATGTCCTCAACCGGAACAACCTTCGAAACAACGCCCTTGTTTCCGTGGCGCCCAGCCATCTTGTCACCCGCGGTCAGCTTGCGGCGTTGTGCGACAGAGACGCGAACCATCATATCCACGCCAGCAGAAAGATCCGAGTTTTCTTCGCGAGTAAAGACTTTTACATCAACGACCTTGCCACGTTCACCATGAGGCATGCGCAGGGATGTGTCTTTCACGTCGCGCGACTTCTCACCGAAGATCGCCCGTAACAGACGTTCCTCAGGAGTAAGTTCTTTTTCGCCTTTAGGAGTGATCTTACCAACCAAAATATCGTTCGGGCCAACTTCCGCGCCGATGCGAATGATGCCGTTCTCATCCAGATCCTTGATGGCATCTTCGCCAACGTTCGGAATGTCACGAGTGATTTCTTCCGGTCCAAGCTTGGTGTCGCGTGCTTCCACTTCGTACTTTTCAATATGAACGGAAGTAAATCGATCTTCCTGAACGAGGCGTTCAGAGATCAGGATGGCATCTTCAAAGTTGCCACCTTCCCATGAAAGGAACGCAACGACCACATTTTGCCCCAGAGCAAGTTGTCCGCTTTCGGTAGAGGAAGAGTCGGCGATGATATCGCCTTTCTTGATCCTTTGGCCCTTTACAACGGCGGGGCGTTGATCGATACAAGTGCTTTGATTGGAGCGCTGGTATTTACGCAGTTGATACGTGCGTCCACCGCCTCTTTCTTTGACCGTAATCGAATTGCCGGTAACGGAGGTCACCTCACCGTCAGCTTCTGCCACCACCACCTGACCGGAGTCCAACGCCGCATGATATTCCATGCCCGTGGAAACGAGTGGGATCTCAGGGCGGACCAGCGGGACAGCCTGCGCCTGCATGTTCGAGCCCATCAAGGCGCGGTTGGCATCGTCATGCTCGAGGAACGGGATCAACGCCGCACTGATGCCCACAACCTGGTGTGGTGCTACATCCATAAAATCGACCGACTCGGGTTGAGAGAAGATAAATCCCGAGTGGTAGCGGCAGGAGACACGGTCACGGGTGAATTCCTTGTTCTCCGTGAGCGGTGCATTTGCCTGAGCAATGACATATTTATCTTCCGCATCTGCAGAAAGATAATCAAACTGGTCAGAAATAAACGGAACGACAGAGACCGGATTGCCAATCTTTACGATCCGCTTCATCATTTTGCCGTCAATTGTCTCACCGGCTTTGAACAAAACCTCTTCGGACTTCGGGTCAAGCACGTTCTCGCGCAAGGTTCGACCTTCAATACGCTCATCTTCGGCTTCCATGACACGGAAGACCTTTCGATAGGGCGTCTCGATAAATCCATATTCATTAACGCGAGCGAATGAAGCAAGACGACCGATCAAACCGATGTTTGGACCTTCAGGCGTTTCAATCGGACAGATACGTCCATAGTGCGAATGGTGCACGTCGCGGACATCGAAGCCGGCGCGTTCCCGTCGCAGACCGCCAGGTCCAAGCGCCGACAATGTACGCTTGTGACGCAACTCAGCAAGCGGATTGGTCTGATCCATGAACTGCGACAACTGGGACGAGCCAAAGAACTCGCGCAGCGCTGCCACAACTGGCCGAATGTTGACCAATGTTACCGGTGACAACTGCTCCTGATCGCGAATGGACATGCGCTCCTTGATCACGCGTTCCATACGTCGCAGGCCGATACGCAACTTGTTTTGGATCAACTCACCCACGGTCTTGACACGGCGATTGCCGAGGTGATCGATATCGTCAGGCGGTTCGACGCCGTTGTTGATCTGGATCATGCGGCGAAGCAGCCGAATCACATCCTGCTTTGTAACAGTTCGATGGGGAATCGGAACATTCAAATCCAGTTTTTGATTCAGTTTATAGCGACCTACACGCTCGAGATCGTAGTGTCGCTGATCGAACAACTGTTCCTCGAGGAATTGCCGCGCATTCTCAAGCGTGGCAGGATCGCCCGGACGCATTTTGCGGAAGAACTCGATCAACGCAGCTTCGGCGATGGTCAATCCTCCAGAAAGGTCCCACTCGGGTTCCTGCTTGAGCGTGGAGGCAATGAAGAGGCGTTCGGGATTGTTATCGACATCCTGGAAGAGGGAAAGCAGTTCTTCATCCGAGCCGGTCTTCAGCGCAGAATCTTTGATTCCATCGCTGACAGCAGCCAACGCTCGCAGGAAAACTGTGATGGGAACAGTGCGCTTGCGATTGAACTTCAAAATGATGTAATCAGATTTACGGGTTTCGAACTCCATCCACGCGCCGCGGTCCGGGATCAGCTTGGACATGGCCAGCAGACGTCCCGTGGCACGATCGGTGGGGGCTTCAAAGTAAACTCCTGGGGAACGGATCAACTGTGAGACGACGACACGCTCCGTTCCATTGATAATGAAGGTACCTTTGTCGGTCATCTCAGGGAAGTCGCCGAGGAAAATATCCTGCTTGATCGGTTCGGGAACATCGGGACCCGCCAGCAAGACGGAAACATATAATGGGCTGGCATACGTTAAGTCACGTTCCACGCATTCTTCGATGTTATGCTTGGGCTCGCCGAACCAATATTTCAGGCCCCATTGTTTTGATTCGGGGCCACGGCTCGGGAAATATAATTTCATCCCTTTGTTATATGATTCGATCGGGGAGACCTCGTGGAAGAGATCGCCAAGACCTTCGCGCTTCAAGCGCTCAAATGAATCCAGTTGGACTTCAATCAGGTTGGGAAGTTTTATATTGACCGGGATACGCGCATAACTCTTAAGTGGTAAAGAAGCAGACATTCGATTCACTCCTGACCTTGGGTATGTGCGCCGTTACGAAGTACCGCCTCCTATCCGACAATTTAGTGCTTGCCAAGTAACAGATGCAATTCAAATTGAAGGAGTGCTGCAGGAAACAGTATACACACGAATACATCCCGCGACATTAGGCGGGATAGCAAACTGTAATTATATATGAAGGTTTGTATATCCGCAAGGGATTTTGCCTTGAATTTTACCCGCCTGTTGCATTGATTTTTTCATTCTATCATAATTTGCCGTTTTCGCAACCTACAATCACCAAACGGGTTGAATATAGAAAATAAACCATCACGGGAGGCAGCATGGCAACAGCACAGGCAACGGTCAATGACAGGAAAGAGATTTTCGGCTGGGCGATGTACGATTGGGCGAACTCAGCCTTCAGCACCACGGTAGTAACAGCATTTCTTGGTCCATACCTGACAGCCATCAGCAAAGCAGCTGCGGATGCGGATGGCAATATCCACCTGCTTAATTATCCGATCCGATTTGACTCGTATTTCACGTTCCTTATTTCCGCCTCCGTTTTGTTTCAAGTCACATTTCTGCCCATACTGGGTGCGCTGGCTGATTATTCACACATGCGCAAACAGCTCATGCAATTTTTTGCAGTCCTGGGGGCCATATCCACGATTTTGATGTTCTTCATTACTCCTGGTGGACATTGGCTTGCAGGCCTGCTTTTCCTGGTGGCCAATGTTGCCTTCGGCGCCAGTATCGTTTTTTATAACTCCTACCTTCCCAGCATAGCCAGTGAAGACAAACGTGATTCCGTATCCTCTTACGGTTGGGCAATGGGCTACCTCGGCGGCGGACTTCTTCTGCTCCTAAATCTTGTATTATTCCTCTTTGGCGGAAAACTCGGGTTGGATGGTGGCATGGTCGCACGTATCAGTCTGGCGTCGGCCGGAGTATGGTGGTTGGGCTTCTCCTTTATCACCTTTTCCCGTTTACAACCACGCCATGCCGTCCGCCCCCTGCCAGAAGGTGAATCATATTTCACCATTGGCTTCAAACAACTCGGGCACTTGATGGATATTTCGCACAGGCTCATTTCAGTTCTGATGGCATTGCCGCTTCTCATACCGATCCTGCTGTTCCTACGCCTGCCGATTCAGATTGTGCTTTTGCCCGCGGCAGGACCGATCGCAGTGTTGATTATTTTCATAATACGTAAGGGACGCACGCTGCCTGAAGCAATGAAATTTCTGGCTGCCTATTTACTGTACAATGATGGTGTGCAGACCGTCATCAGTGTCGCTGCCATTTTCGCGGCCCAGGAACTGGGGATGGAAACCACACAGTTGATCCTGGTCATCCTTATGATTCAATTTGTGGCGTTTGGTGGTGCCCTCGGCTTCAACTGGGTTGCCAGCAAGTTAGGAACCAGGCAGACTATTTTGTTGAGTCTTTTGATCTGGTGTGCGACTACAATTTATGCTTTTGCGGGCATGAAAAGTACGGCAACCGTTCTTGGGATGGAACAACGGCAATTGGAATTCTGGCTGCTCGCTTTTATCATTGCCCTAATTCTTGGCGGCAGTCAGGCCCTGAGTCGCAGTCTTTTCTCCCTTATGATCCCCAAGGACCAGGAAGCCGAATTCTATTCCTTCTACGAGATTAGCGAACGCGGTACATCCTGGCTTGGTACATTCACATTTGGCGCGGTCAATCAGGCATTTAGCAGTCTGCGTTTGGGAATCCTTTCTGTGATCTTCTTTTTTATAGCCGGCTTGATCATCCTACCCTTTGTGAATGTAAAGAAAGCGATTGAGCAGGCGAAACAGTAGGCAGTATACAGCTAACGGGAGACTGGACCAAACAAGCCGAGGAAATGTCCCCGGCTTGTTGCTTTAGTAGGAACGGGCGTTACTTGCTCCGCCGCATGAAGTTACTCAGCAAGCTCCCACCCAGGTTGGCATTCAAAAGGGAAATGCTGACGGCGGGCAGGTTGGCCGCGCCAGGATACACCAGATAGCGCGGCGACCAGGTTGGATGGAATTTGTCCTTGAACGTATGCAGGCCACGGAAGTGGTAAATCCGATTAACGTTTTGATAGATGTAGTGCAACGCACGTTCGATGAGCGGATCCTCTGAAAGCTCGCCCACGCCGGAAAGCGCGCTCAACCCCAGATTGAAAGCTGCGAATTTTTGTTCCTTCGCCCACATGAAAAGGGAAACGAACAGGAAATCCATCAATCCGGATTCGACGTGTGCTCGATGGCGCATAAGGTCTACCGCCACGCCGTTATTTTGAAACTCGGTGACAATATTCGCAAACGCTTCAATGAAGCCTTCACGGTCGCGAACTAATAAGACCGGACAGGTATTTAGATAGGACTCGTCAAACCATCCAAGAGAAAACTTCATCTCGGAAGCGCCGCGGCTGCTCAACCACTCATTGCTGATCGTGTTCAATTCTTGCAGCATCCTGGGAGAGAAAGGCGGTTGGACGACATCATAATGATAACCATTTCTGATGAGCTTGTTATAGCCATTGCGCAGGGTCTTATTTTCGCTGCCTTCCAATGTGAACGTTGATACATCCACAATCGCTTCTTGTCCAAGCAGGAGGTAATCAAAGCCGGCGGACTTGTACTCATTGAGGTGATTTGGCACAACCTGATAAAAAGCGATCAGCCAATCGTTGGATGCACAGAATGATTTGAAGGATGAGATCGTGCTGGAAAAATTTCCCGATATTCCAATGGGATCGCCTAAGACAAGAGCTACACGGTTTTCGACCACATAAGAGACAAGTGTTTCATTTGCACCAAAGTAAAATTTCTTGTCATCCAGGACAGCGTAACGAGCAAGAGCTGTCTGTCCATGCGCTCGGACGATTTCCCAGGCGCGTTGGCGTTCCTCCTCTGACATGGGACGGCGATTCAGCACAGGGCGCAGGAGCATCACGGATGCATATCCGAGCGTTGCCGCACCGACCGCGTATATGGAATCTGCAAAATAGCGGCCAAAGCCTGTGATTGGTTGGAGCCCCGGGTCATAGAATTGAACGAACATCACGATCGTCTGGCGGATTGCAGACCAAAGGCCAAAACTTACCCGGAAGTGACGGTCAAGAAAGTAGAAACCAATTACGCCATACAGGAGGGTAAATAACAACGCTGCGACCAAAACCTGCAGCCCTTGCTGCATGGATGGCGCATCGGAACGCGCGTGAAAGTAAGGACGCAAATAGATGAGGAGTCCGGCCAACAGCGCGGCCAGAGTCGCCTCCTCATAATCCAACCCCTTGAATAGATGTACGAAAACAGAAATGATCAGGATGATGATCGTTAGCAGCCATCCCACTTGTTTTCTGCGCCATAGACTCACCGAAAGAAGAAACAAGGCAAAACCTGCCAGGGCAGAAGTAAGATGTCCACCCCTGGTTACACTAAACGGTAAATATTGTTCGAGCAGGCGTAGACGATATTGCATGGACGGCATGATTCCCGAAAGGAAGTTGATGCCCCCCATTACAGCCGTCAGTACCGCGATAAGATGAACAAGCGTTTCTTCTGAAGGAGCGAGCCGGACTTTCATAGCAACTCCATCTTTATGAGACCTGACGGGTCCTGAAGACCTGTCAGGTCTTCTTATCATAGCTTTGGCAGAACAATCGACTGTTGCTTTTGATATTTTCCATTCTTATCCGCATAGGAAGTTTCACACTCTTCATCGGCTTCAAAGAAAAGGACTTGTGCCAGGCCCTCGTTTGCATAGATTTTCGCGGGCAATGGCGTGGTGTTGGAGATTTCAAGTGTTACGAAACCCTCCCATTCCGGCTCGAACGGCGTCACATTGACAATGATTCCGCAGCGAGCATACGTGGATTTTCCCAGACAGATCGTCAACACTTTGCGCGGAATGCGGAAGTACTCAACCGTACGAGCCAGCGCAAAGGAGTTCGGCGGGATGGTGCACACGTCACCGATGTAATCCACCATGGATTTGGTGTCGAAATTCTTGGGATCAACAGTGGCAGAAAAAACATTTGTAAAGATCTTGAATTCATCCGCCACACGAACGTCATACCCATACGACGAAACGCCGTAGGAGACGACTCCATTGCGGACTTGTTTCTCTTCGAATGGCTCGATCATGCGATGTTCGTGCGCCATCTTGCGAATCCAGTGGTCAGGTTTGAGTCCCATATTCTCTCCGATTCCTTGTCACCCTGAGCAGTGCGAAGGGTCTCTGCTCTTAAAACGGAGATTCCTCGCTGCGCTCACACCGTCCCGAAGCGGTGTCCCTTCGGGAGAATGACACTTATGAATTGATTATTTCACTACAAATACCACTTGCGTCAACTTGCCTGATTCTACTTCAACCCAGCGTTCATACAATTGACCGTTGTACTTAAACGCGATCCGATAATATCCCGGGACCAGATCGCCTAATACCGCATTTTCGTCTCCACTTAACATATCCGCCGAATAGGTAGCCCCAAAAAAAGTTGTATTGGTTGATTGAATCTTGTCTGCAGAATACGTGGCAGTAAATTCAGCGTGTCTTATGAGATGATGTTTCTGGTCGAGGATGGAAATCTGGAGGACGCCCAGGCGACCATTCGAACCATTATTGGGAATGAGCCAAAGTTGAGGGTTCATGGTCGAAAAATAATTTTCCACGTTTCCGTGACGGACCTCAAAATGCAGGTGCGGGCCAATCGCCGCGCCAGATTGCCCTACCTCACCGATCGGAACTCCAGCAAAGACTTTCTGGTTGACCTCCACATTGATTTTGGATAAATGGGCGTACAACGTATAGAGATCATCCGCGTGTCCGATGACGATGACATTGCCATAAAAATTCGGCCAGGGGCTATAGACCGCATTACTATCCAGACCTGCGAAGACCACCACTCCATCGCCCGCAGCGTAGACAGGAGTACCAAACTTGTTTAAGAATTCCACGCCATGATGCGGCTCACGCCTCCCGTTGGCTGTTGAGGCATATGTATAGGTGCGATCTATTGAAGCGTTGGCAGGCAGCTTGATGGGTCGCTGGAAAATGAACCGACCCTCTGAGATGCAATAATCCACGGCAAAAGGATCACAAACTTCGGGTGTGGCTGTTGATGTAAGCACCACGGGCGTAACCATCGCGGACGGAGGAACGAATGTAAATGTTGGTTCGAAAACAAAGAGTGTTGGAATAAATGTTGGAGGAGTCTGAGTCGTTTGAACGGACGCGCAGGAGGCAAGAAATGTGAATATCAGAAGGAAAGTAAAGACGCGGTTCATATGAAAATGGAATTTCATGTCATTGCGAGGAGAGCACGGCCCAACGAAGCAATCTCCAACCAAACGGGAAAAGTTCTACTATGGGATCATTGCTCTATACAGAAGATTGCTTCGCTACACTCGCAATGACATATGATTCTTATATCCCTCCACGCTCCATCATCGTCCTGCGGATCTCTTTTTCCAGTTCATCCGCTCTCGCTTCAAATACTTTCAGCTCATTCAGCATCTTCTCCCCTTTTGATTTATCTTCGAGTGAGTGGATGTTAATCTTCACGTTATAGGCTGCGGCAGTCAGTGAGGCGCGGCACATGGCAAATCCAGACATCGCGTCACTGATGGCATTGGCATTCCCTTTCTTCGCACATTTCAACGCCAGCTCCATCACCCTGATCACCTGTTCAGAAACATGCAATGGAATATGTGCAGCGTTCAACGTGGCGCTGATAATCGCGGCACCGCGGGCCGTCTTTTCCCCATCCGTTTCTTTGGGAAGTTTGAACGTTCCCATCAACGCTTCGAACGCCGAGGCATCGTCATCAACAGCTTGCGTTAATTCCTTGCGGAGATGTTCCGCGACGACTCGGACAGCCTGCATCTCGGCTCCCACATCGGCATATTTCTTTTTGCCAATCGTCAAGCCCGCGACCATGGCAACGAGTCCCGCGCCCATCGCACCCGCATACGCGGCCGCGGAACCGCCACCCGGAGTCGGAGTCGGGGCGGCTAACTCTTCGATAAATGTAGGTCCGTGACCGGCTGGCTGCGAAGCGGAAGCGTGCGAGTCGAAGAGACGGGATTCCAGGACCTGGCTATTGTCGAATTGATCGAGCTGCATGTACCAGACGGCGGCATCCGTCAGCGCTTCCTGCGGGATAAGTCCGACGAGCTCGCTGTGGTGAATCCCAACCCCGTATCGTCCCGCTTCACGCCGGACCGTTTCGACCACGCGCGCGATCGGTGTTTCACGGAAATTGGTGAGGTTCATCGAAACCTGTGCGCGTCCTTCCACGAGTAAACCCAATCCCTTCACGTAGCGCAGCCCGCCCGAAGAATTCCGAATCGCTTTGGCGATTTTCCTGGCCATATCGACGTCGCTGGTAGTGAGATAGACATTGAAAGCGATAAGCGGGTTGCGCGCGCCGATGACGGTTGCTCCCGCGCTGCCAAGTTTTGCGGGGCCAAAATCTGGGATGCGTTGGTTGTATTCCTCGGATCCTTCGCCTTCACCCAGGAGGAGCTTGAGTCCCTCATATTGGCCTTTGCGGATGGTTTCGAGATTCGTCCGTTCGGGACGCGTTGCCGCCGCTTCATACAAATAGACGGGGATGCTGAGCTCGTTCCCAACACGTTGACCTAACTGTTTGGCGATCGCAATACATTCCTCCATGCTCGCATCTGATAATGGAACAAAAGGAACAACATCCGTCGCACCGATGCGTGGATGTTCACCCTGATGGTTGTTCAGGTCGATGAGTTCGGCAGCAGTGCGGATGGCGCGGAACGCAGCTTCCTCCACCGAAAACGGAGGTCCCGCAAAGGTGATGACGGTACGGTTGTGATCGAGGTCTGAGGAGCGGTCGAGCAGTCGCGCCCCTTCGACGGAGATGATGGCAGCGACGATCTGGTCTATAACTTCAGGTCGCCGCGCTTCGGAAAAGTTGGGAATACATTCAATTAGTGTGGTCATAGTCCCTTGCTTGAATCGCTTTGAGTAACTACTCCCAATTATAAGGGGTTTACTCTGTATAAGGGAAAATGGGGAGTGCCTAACTTCGATGAACTCAGGATGAACTCTGCGGACCATCTCTACACTGGTTGCAGAGATCGTTCGCTCTGCTCACACCGTCCGTTCGGTCTCGTTGCTCGTTCGGGAGAGCAGCATGTCCTTTGTCACTATTTTCAGGTACTCCCAAGTTATTAAACCCGGCATAAATCATATCGTGATCGTAATGGAATTAAAAAATGAAAAACTTCATGAAGCCCTTTTTCATATTCTTGCTGATCATCCTTGTTTTGTCCAGTTGCTCATCCTCATTTGACTGTGGAAATGCGCAGGATGCTTCCTGTATACGTGTCCTCTTCATTGGGAACAGTTATACCTATGTGAATGATCTGCCAAACACGTTCGCAAAATTGGCACAGTCAGGCAAACATAAAGTGGAAGTAGGGATGTCCGCGCAGGGCGGTTGGACATTGGCGGATCATGCCAAATCAACAGATACTCTCAATATCTTAAATTCCAAAAAGTGGACCTATGTCGTTTTGCAGGAGCAAAGCGAAATCCCATCGGTACAGGGATCGAGAACGTATTCCATGTATCCGGCGGCGCGCACCCTGGTCAAAGAGATCAGAGATATGGGTGCCGCTCCCCTTTTCTTCCTCACCTGGGCGCATCGTGATGGTTTCCCTGAAAACGGCATGAGCGATTACGCAAGTATGCAATCTCAAATCAATAATGGATATTATGGGATTGCCGGCGAACTCAACGTACCCGTCGCGGCGGTTGGGTCAGCATGGCTTCTGGCAGTGAAAGAACATCCTGAATTATCTCTCTGGCAGGAGGATGGGAGTCATCCCAGCGAGCAAGGGACATATTTGGCGGCATGTGTTTTCTACGAAATGACCTTTCGAGAAAATCCGGTCGGCTTGAAATATCGGGCGAACCTATCCAAGGAAGCGGCTGCAACTCTGCAATCGATTGCATCAAGGATCAAGTATTGAAATTTCCGGTCAGACCCGGAAAGAGCGCTCCGCGCCCTGAGGCCATGATGGCCGAGGGCGGCGAAGGGAGCAAACTCATCTGAGAACTTTTACCGCTCGTCTCACGCATGTGGAACATGCGTAAGTAAACTTTTTAGATGGTTTTGCAGGCTGAAACTCAAATCGCAATTTCACCAAATTATGCGGCACTCTGTAGTGCACCCAATGTTATTGATTTAGAACATTTATTCTGATAAACTTCTTCCTTTCTTATAGATGAAGTGCCCACGAAGGAGAAGCGTTTATGAGCCTGAATCGTTCCATGCCACCAGGAGTGATCATCCCGGAAATCCCCTACAAGGATGTGAACGAAGCCGCTGACTGGCTCTGCCGTGCATTCGGATTCAAGAAACGTCTGCAGATTGGAAATCATCGCTTTCAACTTACGTTCGGCGATGCGTCCATTATTGTCATACAGGAAGACGATTCGAATCAATCCGCTTCTGTCATGATCCATGTGAATGATGTGAACGGTCGCCATGAACGGGCGAAATCAATAGGTGCACAGACGATCCATCCGCCCGCGGACCATCCATTCGGCGAACGGCAATACACCGTAAAAGACCCGGGCGGACACCGCTGGAGCTTCTCCCAAACCATTTCGGACGCGGATCCCCAGTCCTGGGGCGGTAAATTGTTCAAGTAATCCATCAGACTACTGTGGTATGCTTTGGAAACTCAGAAGGAGACAACCATGTCTATAACCGTTAACGTCCGCGGTCCAATAGCCAATATCATCCTTTCAGGTGGGATCGATTATTCAACCCAGGAGGAATTTCGGGAGGCGAATAATCGAGCTTTGTCCGCGAAGCACGTTCGGGAAATTCACATTGACTTTGCAAATGTAGCATTCATGGATTCTTCGGGAATACGGGCGTTAATAATCCTTCAAAAGCAGGCGGAGGAAAAAGGAATATTGTTGGTTGTATTCAATTGCAGCAAGTCGATCCGTGAGATTTTCGAAATCGGTGGCTTCGACCGAATGTTCACGATCCGCTGATCCAAATCGCTTTCAAAGGAATCGAATAAGAGGAGTTTTCATTGAACAAGACAGACCTTGAACATCTACGAACGGCGATCGTGGTTGCGCAGCGTGCGCGGGAACATGGTAATCATCCTTTTGGCGCGATCCTGGTGGACGAACATAACAATGTCCTATTGGAAGCCGAGAACACAGTCATCACCGGGCGCGATTGTACGGGTCACGCCGAGACGAATCTCATGCGGCTTGCTTCTCAGCAATTCCCACCTGACAAACTGGCTGTTTGTACACTCTATACAAGCACGGAACCCTGCGCGATGTGCGCAGGAGCCATTCATTGGGGAGATGTGCGAAGGGTTGTGTACGCGTTGAGCGAGGTTTCACTGTACGAGATTGCCGGCCCATCCCCGGACCATCTGCTGCTTCCATGTCGGGAGGTCTTTTCCCGGAGTCAGCGCCCTGTTGAAGTCCTTGGACCTGCACTCGAACTCGATGCAGGAGCCCGGGCCGTCCATGACGGGTTTTGGGAATGAATCAATGTTTCGGGCAAAAGTAAAAAGCCATAGAAATTTCATTCATTTGTTTGAAGAGGCTCTATAATAGAGTCTTAACAGCACTTGGTTTTGCAGCAAATCTTCCCTGTTTTGATTTGAAGGAGAGCTAATGGATATAAGTCTTGCTGAAGAGCATGCCTATTATTTTGTCCCACAGATTTCACTGGAAATAGCCCGCGACCGAATCGAAAGAAAAAAGACGACTCTTGTCGCTGGCATGTTTGGCAACTTGATTTCGCGTCCGAATCCTGCCGAGATTCAAGTTGTCTCGGTCGAAAATCGCCTGGAGCCGTACTGGGTTGTGACTGTGGCGAGTCGCACAGCGTATGATCGCCAGCAAGTGTATACAATCCCCATCAAGGGTGAAGAGGTCCGTGAGGTCACGATACTGGGACAAAAGCTGATGATCAATTCCAAGGGTAATCCATCCTTTACCCTCAATGGAATTGAACATTGCGTGCAGGAAAATCGCATCACGCGATATTTTGACGGTCTCTCCGGACAGAAGGCGGATTTGACCCGTTTTCAATCTTTCACGAAAACCGAGATCACGGCCTTGGAGCAATTTGCACCCGAAGGAATGCTGGTCATCCCACCTCAAATGCGGGCGACAGCAATCGTACGCCAGGTGCTCGGGGAAATTATTCAGCCGGTCAGCAAAGCCCAGATCATTCATGAGGAACGTGTGGACGTTGAATTGATCGAGGTGAACTTCCGCCCTGTATACGCGTTTGAATATGAATGGACCAGCAAGGGAAAACATGTTGTGGTGGAATTCGATGCCCTGTTGGGCGAAATTCTGAGCGGGGGCAAGAAATGGAGTGATCAGATAAAGGGAATCATCTCGCGCGACCTGTTCTTCGATGTGACCGCGGATGCTGTTGGAATGCTCGTGCCGGGCGGAAGCATCGCAATCAAACTTGTGAAGGCAGTGGTGGATCGGGGAAAAAAATAAGGAGAGGCACATTTGAAAATTCTGGAATCTCAGCGCTTGAGTCTGCGTCAGTTCTCAAGCGATGATGCCGAGTTCATACTCGAGTTGCTCAATGAACCATCCTTTATTCACTTCATCGGCGATCGTAAAATACGGTCCCTGGATGGAGCCAAGGTGTATATCAAGAACGGACCGGTTGCAAGTTATGCCCAGCATGGATTTGGCTTATATCTTGTCGAGTTAAAAGAGACAGGCGACTTCATCGGTATGTGTGGCTTGATCAAACGCGATACCCTGGACGATGTGGATATTGGCTACGCCTTCCTGCCGAAGTTCTGGTCAAAGGGGTACGCGGTCGAATCGGCATTGGCGGTAAAAGAATACGCGCGCAAGGTTGTTGGCTTGAAGCGAATCGTCGCAATCACAGATCCGCAAAATATGGCATCCATTCGCGTCCTTGAAAAAATTGGGATGACGTTCGAGAAGATGATCAAATTATCAGAGGATGACATCGAACTAAAATTATTTTCAGTGGATCTTTAGCGTTAGTTGAATGGGAACATCATGACTCTGGATATTCCGTATTATCGGTTACAGAATCAGCATTTGCTGCAGGAAAAGCTAAATACCCCGGCTGAGGTTGTGAACTGGCTGGGTGCAGTCCAATCACAGGATTACGCCGGAGCGAAGTGGGCGATTGGACTCCGCACGAACGGACTCACCGAAACAGACGTTGACCGCGCCTTCGCGGACGGCTCGATCCTACGTACACACCTGCTGCGTCCCACCTGGCATTTTGTCACACCCGCAGATATTCGCTGGATGCTTGCGCTCACGGCACCCCGCGTCCATGCGTTGAACGCGTTCATGTACCGCAAAATGGAAGTTGACAAACCGGCGCTGAAAAAAAGCTATGGGGTGCTGGAAAAATCGTTGCGTGCGCACAATTACTCGACTCGCGAGCAATTGGGTTCCGCGTTTGAAAAAGCCGGCGTTCGTGCGCAAGGACAGCGACTTGCCTACATCGTGATGTCGGCAGAGTTGGATGGAATCATCTGTAGTGGGCCGCGAAAAGGGAAACAGTTCACGTATGCATTATTGGAGGAGCGCGCTACCAGGGTCAAATCCTTCACGCGCGACGAGTCCCTGGCTGAACTGGCCGTCCGGTATTTCCAAAGTCATGGACCTGCCAGCCTCCAGGATTTCTGTGTATGGTCGGGGTTGACCATGGCAGATGCCCGAGACGGCATGGAAATGGTCAAGGCACAATTTCTGCACAAAGAGATGGACGGTCAGACCTATTGGTTCCGGGAAACGAAACTGCCTGCCAGGAAAAAAACTCCAACGGCCTACCTACTCCCCAACTACGATGAATTCTTTATTGGTTTTAAAGATCGTAGTGCGATTGGAAAGGTCG